>CBFGPE010000127.1:0-20467 GCA_965650625.1 uncultured Azospirillum sp.
CAAGGAACTCCATGCCCAGATCGTCGGCTTCCTTGCGGGCGCCGCCGTGGCTGAAGATGTCGGTGCGGTGGCCGCAGTTGGGGCAGCAGAAATAGCTCATGTTCTCGATAATGCCCAACACGGGCACATCGACACGGCGGAACATGTTCAAGCCCTTGCGGGCATCGAGCAGGGCGATGTCCTGCGGGGTGGAGACGATCACCGCGCCGGCCAGCGGCACCTGCTGGGCCATGGTCAGCTGGGCGTCGCCGGTGCCCGGCGGCATGTCCACGACCAGGATGTCGAGCGTGCCCCAATTCACATCGCGCAGCATCTGCTGCAGTGCGCTCATCACCATCGGACCGCGCCAGATCATCGGCGTGTCCTCGGCCACCAGGAAGCCCATGGACATCACCTTGATGCCGTAATTCTCCATCGGCTCCAGGCGCTTGCCGTCGGGGCTGTTGGGGCGGCCGGAGATGCCCATCATGCGCGGCATCGACGGGCCGTAGATGTCGGCGTCGAGCAGCCCGACCTTCAGCCCGTTGGCGGCCAGCGCCAGCGCCAGATTGGCGGAGGTTGTCGATTTGCCGACGCCGCCCTTGCCGGAGGCCACCGCGACGATCGCCTTCACGCCGGGGACCAGCGGCTTCTGCGGGTCGCCCTGCGGCGCACCGCCATGCGAATGCCCATGCGCGTGGCCATGTCCGGCATGCGAATGCCCCTGCTGCGGCGCGGCCTGGGGCGCGGCGCGATGAGCGGTGAGCACCGCGGTGACCGACAGGACGCCGGGCAGGGCGTCGACCGCCTTCTCCGCCGCGTGGCGCAGCGGTTCGGCCTGGGCGCCGCGTTTGGGGTCGACTTCGATGGAAAAAGCGACATGGCCGTCGCGCACCACGAGGCCCGACAACATGCCCAAACTGACGATGTCGCCGCCCCGGTCCGGGTCGATGACGGTCTTCAGCGCCTGCATGACTTGAGCTTCGCTGATCTGCGCCATGGTTGAAAACTCCGCTGTCTTCCCGATATTGGCGGATATCCGTTGGTGGAATCCTTGCCGAAGGGTATGGGGGACTATAGGACCGACGGACGAGATCGGTAAAGGGATGCGCGGGGCTTAAGCCTTTGCGCTTCCACATGATGGGACGAATCGCAGAGGGGGACACAGTCGGATGCCGTGGAACAATCAAGGTGGGGGCGGCGGTGGCGGCCCCTGGGGTCCCCCGCCGGGCAACAACGGCCCGGGCAACCCGTGGGGGCGTCCCCAGGGCGGGGGAAATGGCGGCGGTGGCGGTGGCCCCCAGCCTCCCGACCTTGAGGATCTCCTGCGCCGCAGCCAGGATCGCCTGCGCCGCGCCATGCCCGGCGGCTTCGGCAGCGGCCGCGGCATCGCGCTGGTCGCCGGCGTGCTCGGCCTGATCTGGCTCGCCAGCGGCATCTACCGCGTCGAAGCGGACGAGCAGGGCGTGGTCATGCGCTTCGGCCAATGGGTGCGAACGGAGCAGCCCGGTCTGCGCTACCGCCTGCCGTCGCCGATCGAGACGGTGCTGCTGCCCAAAGTGACGCGCGTCAACCGGATCGAGGTCGGCTATCGCTCCTCCGTCGGCGGCGGCCGCACTGACCGCGACGTGCCGGACGAGTCGCTGATGCTGACCGGCGACGAGAACATCATCGACATCGACTTCACGGTGTTCTGGGTCATCAAGGACGCCGGCAACTTCCTGTTCAAGATTCGCGAACCGGAAGTGACGGTGAAGAAGGCCGCCGAGAGCGCCATGCGTGAGGTCATTGGCCGCACCGACCTGCAGCCGGCCCTGACCGAGGCCCGCCAGCAGATCGAAACCTCGACCCGCCAGCTTCTGCAGGCGATGCTGGACGAATACCAGTCGGGCATCGAGATCACCCAGGTCCAGCTGCAGAAGGCCGATCCGCCGCAGCCGGTCATCGACGCCTTCAACGATGTGCAGCGCGCCCGCGCCGACCGCGAACGTGCCCGCAACGAGGCCGAAGCCTACCGCAACGACATCATCCCGCGCGCCCGCGGCGAGGCGGAGCGGCTGGTGCAGGAGGCCTCGGCTTATCGCGAGCAGGTGGTCAGCCTGGCGCAGGGTGATGCCGAGCGTTTCCGCAAGGTGTACGAGGCTTATGCGCTGAACAAGGACGTCACCGCCAAGCGCATGTATCTGGAAACCATGGAGGAAATCCTCCGCGGCCGAAACAAGATCATCGTCGAGGGGTCGGCGCAGAACGTCGTGCCTTATCTGCCGCTGAACCAGTTGGCCCCGCACGCGGTGCCCGCGCCGCAGCAGCAGGCGCCGCGCCAGCCGCAGCCGAACCAGAGCGGCAATCAGGGTGGCGCACGGTCCGGCACGCAGACGCAGCCGTTGTCCTCGCTGTCGCAAAACCCGTCCCAGAATTCTTCAATGTCCGGCCAGTGAGGAGGATCGCATCATGAAACGCACCCTCGCCATCGCCGGCATCGCCATCGTCGCGCTCGGCATCGTCGCGTCGTCCTCGCTGTTCACCGTCAACGAGGCCCAGCAGGCGCTGGTCCTGCAGTTCGGCGAACCTCGCCGGGTGATCCAGGAGCCGGGGCTTAAGTTCAAGATCCCCTTCATCCAGGAAGTCCGGCTGATCGACCGCCGAGTCCTCGACCTCGATCCGCCGGTGGAGCAGGTCATCCTGGCCGACCAGAAGCGGTTGGACGTCGACGCCTTCGCCCGCTACCGCATCCACGATCCGCTGCGCTTCTACCAGACCGCCGGGACCGAGGCGGTGGTCGAAACCCGCCTGAACTCGATCGTCAACTCGTCGCTGCGCCGCGTGCTCGGTAACGTCACGGTGCTGGCCGTCCTGTCGGACGAGCGTGCCCGCATCATGACCGACATCAAGCAGCAGGTGAACGACGAGGCCAAGCGCTTCGGCATCGAGATCGTCGACGTGCGCATCCGCCGCGCCGACCTGCCGGAAGAAACCAGCCAGTCGATCTTCGCCCGCATGCGCTCCGAACGCGAACGCGAAGCGGCGGAAGCCCGCGCCCAGGGTCAGGAACAGTCGCAGCAGATCAAGTCGCGCGCCGAACGCGAGCGCACGGTCATCATCGCGGAGGCCCAGCGCGACGCGCAGATCCTGCGCGGCGAAGGCGACAACACCGCGCTGAAGCTGATTGCCGAGGCGACGTCGCAGGACCCCGGCTTCTACGGCTTCTACCGGTCGCTCGAAGCCTATCGGAAGTCGCTGAACGGCAACGACACCACCATGGTGCTGTCGCCGAACGGGGAGTTCTTCCGCTACTTCAGCGGCCCCGGTCCGCAGGCGGGCGGTGGTCAGGGCGCCAATGCGGCTCATGCTCCCGCACCGGCCCCTGTGCCGGCGCAGTAAGGCCCCGCAACGCGGGATTGATGCGGTCTTGCGGCCGGGTCGGGTTCATCCCCGATCCGGCCGCAGGCATGTTCGGCATCCCCGAGTCCACGGCAGGCGTTCCGCAGCATTGGTTCAATGGAAATCCGAAGGCTTAAGATTTCCACTGGTGCCGACTGGACCGGCACGCCATCTTGCGGCCATACTCGTGGCCCAACACATATATGGCCCAGAACCGGGCGGCCGCTCCCGCCCACGGAATCGGCCGGACGTCTGGTAGGGAGAGCACGTTGATTCGCATACCCAACTTCGAACCCGCCACGCGCGGCGCCGTGGCCGAAGCCCGGCCTCGCAAGGCGGGCGTCCGGCCGCTGGTCGCCGCCATCGTGTGGGGCATGACCTCGGTCATGGCCGGCGGTGCCGTCATCGGCGCGCTGGCCGGTGCCATGCCCGCCCAGGCCCAAGCGGCCCAATCCCAGGCCGCAACGCCGCCCCGCAACGCGCCCGGCAGCTTCGCCGATCTAGCGGAAAAGCTGCTGCCGGCGGTCGTCAACATCTCCACCAGCCAGAACGCGCCGCAGCGTCCGCAGGGCCAGCGGCCGGAGATCCCGCAATTCCCGCCGGGTTCGCCCTTCGAGGATTTCTTTCGGGACTTCTTCGACCGCCAGCAGCAGCAGGACCAGCCGCAACGCAAGGCGACCTCGCTGGGCTCCGGCTTCGTCATCGACGCCAAGAACGGCTATGTGGTCACCAACAACCACGTCGTTCAGGACGCCGACGAGATCACCGTCATCCTGCAGGACGACACCAACATCAAGGCGGAACTGGTCGGCAAGGACAGCAAGACCGACCTTGCCCTGCTGAAGATCAAGACCAGCCACCCGCTGGTCGCCGTTCCCTTCGGCGACAGCGACGCCATGCGCGTCGGCGACTGGGTGCTGGCCATCGGCAACCCGTTCGGTCTGGGCGGGTCGGTCACCGCCGGCATCATCTCGGCGCGCCAGCGCAACATCGACGCCGGCCCGTATGACGATTTCCTGCAGACCGACGCCTCGATCAACCGCGGCAATTCCGGCGGCCCGATGTTCAACCTGAACGGCGAGGTCATCGGCATCAACACCGCCATCTTCTCGCCGTCGGGCGGGTCGGTCGGCATCGGCTTCGCCATCCCGTCCAACCTCGCCAAGCAGGTGGTGGCGCAGCTGAAGGAATACGGCAAGACCCGCCGTGGCTGGCTGGGCGTGCGCATCCAGGCGGTGACGCCGGAGATCGCCGAAAGCCTGGGCCTGCCCAACCACAAGGGTGCGCTGGTCGCCTCCGTCACTCCCGAGGGTCCCGCCGCCAAGGGCGGCATCCAGGCCGGCGACGTGGTGACCAAGTTCGACGGCAAGGAGATCGACGAGATGCGGCGCCTGCCGCGCGTCGTCGCCGAAACCACGATCGACAAGGCCGTCCCGGTCGAGGTGTGGCGCAAGGGCAAGTCGCAGACCGTCCAGGTCAAGGTCGGCGAGCTGGAAGCCGCGGAAGAGCAGGGTCTGCTCGCCGCCGGTCCGGAAGACAAGCAGCAGCCGAAGGAAAAGGCCCCGGCCCAGAAGCCGACCGAATCGCTTGGCATGAAGCTGACCGCCATCACGCCGGAGCTGCGCCAGCAGTATGAGATCAAGCCCGACATGAAGGGCGTGGTCATCACCGAGGTGGCCGGCAATTCCACCGCGGCGGAAAAGGGCCTTCGCGCCGGCGACGTCATCATCGAGGTCGGCCAGGAGGAGGTCCGCAAGCCCGAGGACGTGACCGCCAAGGTCCAGAAGGCCAAGGAGCAGAACAAGAAGTCCGTTCTGCTTCTGGTCGACCGCAAGGGCGACCTGCGCTTCGTGGCGATCCCGCTCAGCTGATTGGCTGCGGCGAAGGATTAAGGGTGTCCGAAAAGGGGCGCCGGCGGGAAACCGCCGGCGCCTTTTTTGTTGCGACGGTAGGGAGAGGGGGCGGGGAGGCGGCTGAGCGGCCTACGTCCGGTCCAGCAGCATCGCCACGGCCACGGCGCCGGCCAGCAGTGCGCACAAGGTGGCGACGATGGCGAGGCTGCGCAGGAATTGGCGGAACTCGCCCTGCTTCCACGCACTGCGCCCCAGCAGCGCCAGATAACCCGCCATGGCGGCGACGATGATCTGCCAGCCCATCCTGTCCTCGTCCCTATGCCCGCCTTGGCGGCGGAAGCCGGCAGAAATGCGCATGCGCGGCCGGGGCCGGTCAAGCGATACGACCATGGCCGCAGGCGCGACTATATCGAAAGTGTGGCGCCTCCATTCGGGTTATCTGTTGGCATCACCACCCCAGCGGCTGCCGATGCAACTTCGTGTGAAAAAATTGCGCCCTCACTCGCTTAGGAGAGGTCGGCATACGCAAATAAGTGGTGGTTAACAAAACAGTTAACGCCTTCGAGCGCGTCAATGTTCGCTACTGTGATATCTTTGGAACCGACAATCTTGGAGAGGCTTTGCGCATATGCCCAATGCGTTCTTCTTTTAACTCCGGAGAGTGGTACCGTAGGACACGACACGGGGGTAACCTCCCCCTAAATAACGGCCTGCCGAAGCTATCCAGGGGTAATCGCCGAATCGCCAATGCGTCGGGACCTTCCTCTGTACAACGGCCTCCACCCTGGCCACGACGTCATGACGATCGACCAAAATTGCGGGAGCGGACGATGGACTCAGTGCGCGCTTTTCTTATCGACTCGAACAAGCTGTTTCGCGAGGGGCTGAAGCGCCTTCTCGATGATTCGCCCTTCCAGATCGTCGCCGAGGCGGGAAACCTGCGGGAGGCGCTGGGGTCGGTTGAAAGCGGCTTGCGGCCTCAGCTTGTCCTTCTGGATCTGCAGAATGGCGGCGACGAGGAAGCTGACGGGATGCGCCGCCTGCGCGCCCTGCTTCCGGAAACCCGCATGGTCATCCTGACCAGCGACCTGTGCACCCGCCGCCTCGCCAATGCGCTGGAAGCCGGCGCCGACGGCTACCTGATGAAGGATCTGTCGTCCGACGCGCTGGCCCAGTCGCTGAAGCTGGTGATGATGGGCGAGAAGGTGTTCCCGACCCATCTGGCGGCGCTGCTGATCTCCGGCCGCGTCAACGGCAACGGCACCGAAATGCCGGTGTCGCGCAAGGGCCTGTCGCAGCGCGAGGTTCAGATCCTGCGCTGCCTGCTGAACGGCGACAGCAACAAGATGATCGCCAACCACCTGAACATCACGGAAGCCACCGTGAAGGTTCACCTGAAGAGCCTGCTGCGCAAGATCAACGCCTCCAACCGCACCCAGGCCGCCATCTGGGCGCTGAACAACGGCATCGGCGGCGAGTTGGCCGGCGCCAACGTGGTCGCCGCGGCGGCGAACCAGTAACGGCCAACCCGTCCATTGCCCCCATTCCCGCCTTGCCTGTTCGCAGGAGAGGCGGGGACGAGGCCGTCATTGCATGACATGAATTGCCCGCCTGAATGAAGGCGGGCTTTTTCATGCGATTACGTCATTTGATCGGAACAGCGGGGGGATCATACCGGCAGCCGGATCACCGCGCGCAGGCCGCCATAGGGGCTGTCGTCCAGCGTGATGTCGCCACCGTGGCTGCGCGCCACGTCCCGCGCGATGGTCAGCCCAAGGCCGGACCCGCCGGTGTCGAGATTGCGGCTGCTGTCGACGCGGAAGAAGGGCTTGAACACGTCGTCGCGCAGATAGGCGGGGATGCCCGGTCCGTCGTCGTCCACCGTGATCTCGATCACGCCGTCCTTCGGTTCCGCCTTGACCCAGGCGGTGCCGGCATGGCGGCCGGCATTGACCAGCAGGTTGGCGATGCAGCGGCGGATCGCGTTCGGGCGCAGCGGCAGGATCAGCCCATCCGGCGCGGTCAGCGTCACCTCGGTCCCGTCGCGCCGGGCGCCGGCGGCGACTTCGTTCAGCAGGCGGGTCAGGTCGGTCGGCTGCACCGCCTCAGTCCCCTCGCCGCGGGCGAAGGCGAGATAGCCTTCGATCATGGTTTCCATTTCGGCGACGTCGGCCTTCAGCTCCTCCACCTCCGGATCCAGTTCGGGATCCTCGATCATGTCGAGCGCCAGCTTCATCCGGGTCAGCGGCGTGCGCAGATCGTGGCTGACGCCGGCCAGCATTTCGGTGCGCTGGTTGATCTGGCGCTGAATGCGTTCGCGCATCAGCAGGAAGGCGGAGGCCGCCTGCCGCACCTCCGTCGCGCCCTCCATCTTGAAGTTGGAGACGTCGCGGCCCTTGCCCAGCGCGTCGGCGGCGATGGCCAGCCGCTTGATCGGCCGGATCTGGTTGCGCATGAACAGGATGGCGACCGCGAACAGTACGATGGCTGACCCGACCATCCACAGGATGAAGATATAGCTGGTCGGCGTGAACAGCCGTCGTTCCGGCGACATCACCGACAGCACGCCGTCGGCCATCTGCACCCGGATCTCGTACCATTCATGGGCGACGCGGGTGTTGATGGTGAAGGGGCGGCCGACCCGCTCGTCCAGCGCCTTGCCCAGCGTGCGTTCCAAGAGGCCGCTCAGCTGCGGGCGTTTGTCCGGCAGGATCTGGTCCGGCTCCACCGTGACGATCAGGTCGGTGGTGCGGGCGGCGGTGGCCAGTGTCCAGTCGCGGCCGTCCTGCGATGGGTCGCGCTCCAGCATGGCGATGACGGTGGCGATGTCGCCGGCGACCGCATAGGCCAGCCGGTTGGTCACCGTGTCCCAATGGCGGTCGTAGAAGATCCAAGTCGCCACCGCCTGGGCCAGGATCACCGGCGTGACGATAATCAGCAGCGACCGGCCGAACAGGGTGCGCGGCAGGAAGCGCTTCAGGAACGGCGTCCGCCGCCGCCGTTCGGCGCGCCGGGCCGCAGCCCGTCCGGCCGCAGCGCCGTCGGCGCCGGCCCGTCCGCTGCCGGTCGCCGTCACGGATCGGGCCTCAGCACATAGCCCTCGCCGCGGACGGTGTGGAGATAGCGCGGCTCGCGCGGGTCGGCCTCGATCTTGCGGCGCAGGCGGGTCACCTGGACATCGACGGTGCGGGCGTTGCCCGCGACCTTGCTACGCTCCGTCAGTTCGTCGCGGGTGAAGGTCATGCCGGGGGAGGCGGCGAGGATGCGCAGCAGGCTGGCCTCCGCAGTGGTCAGGCGGATCACCTCGTCGCCATGGCGCAGCTCGTCGCGGTCGGGCAGATAGATGAGCGGACCCAGCCGAACGGGGACAGCCGGCGGGGCTGCCGGTTCCGGCGGGCGCGTGGCCTGCCGGCGCAAGATGGAGTTGATGCGCAGCAGCAGCTCGCGCGGATTGAAGGGCTTGGCGAGGTAATCGTCGGCCCCGGCCTCCAGCCCGGCGATGCGGTCGTCCGGCTCGTCGCGGGCGGTCAGCAGCAGGATCGGCAGGTCGCGCTCGCGCCGCAGCGATTCGGTCAGCGACAGCCCCGACTCGCCCGGCATCATGATGTCGAGCACCAGCAGGTCGAAGGCGAGCCCGCCCAGCTGCGCCCGCGCGTCGGCGGCGTCGCGGGCCGTGCTGACCAGAAAGCCGTTTCCGGCGAGATACTTGCGCAGGAGTTCGCGCAGGCGGGTGTCGTCGTCGACGACCAGGATATGAGGCTGATCTTCGGTCATGACGGGACTATAACGCGGCTCCCCGCAATCGACATAGGGCCGCCATGCGGGACTTACCTTGGGTATGCATGGCGGGCAGGCGTGTAAGCGTTTGGCCGTTTTGGCCTCAATCCGTGTTATCCTCTATATGCCCTCTGCTGAGGGCCGAGAGACACGAGGAGCGATCACGATGGCTTATGACCACAGGTCCAACGACCCCCGGGACCTGGACGCCCAAGACCTCGCCGACATGACCCGTGCCTTCCTGGCGAAGGGCGGGAACATCGTTCAATGCCCACCGGGCGCTTCCGAAAACGTGGTGTATCGCAAGGGCGGCTTCCGCCGCCGCAATCCGAACGATGCCAAGACGGCCGCCGACAAGCCGGCCAATGGCGCGACCCAATCCGCAAATGCTGACACTGCAGCCGTGCCGGCGGAAAAGGCCGAATCGAAGGCCGGCTGATCCGGTCCAGCGTTTCCTGACTTAGCGTTTGACGGCAAGACGGGCAGGGGGAACGGGCGGAGCGAATTTCGCCCGGTCCTCCTCGTCCAGCATGCCCATCATCACCTTGCGGAATCCCTCCACCGCCTCGGCCCCTGCCATGCGATAGGCGCGGGCGATGCGCTGACGCTGGGTTTCCGACAGCTGGCGTTCCAGCTCCACACCCTTTTCCGTCAGTTCCAGCAGCCGTTGCCGCCGGTCGCGGGCCCCGGTCTGCTGGTCGATGAAGCCCTGACGCACCAGTTCGCCCAGCACGCGCGACAGGCTCTGCTTGGTGATCTTCAGGATCGCCAGCAGTTCCGACACGGTGATCTTTGGGTAGCGGCCGACGAAGTAGATCACGCGGTGATGCGCGCGGCCGAAGCCGATCTCCGCCAGAATTTCGTCCGGTTCGGCGGTGAATTCGCGATAGGCGTAGAAAAGCAGCTCCATCCCGGTACGGAGTTCCTCCTCGCGGAGGAAGAGCTGGTTAACGCCCGCTTTCAGATCGGCCATGGCACGCGGTTGGTTCGATTTGTTCTAATTAGGACAGCAAGTCAGACATAAACAATCGTGCGCTCCGTTACAAGAACAAGCTCATTCCCGCAAACGGCTTTTCCTCGTCCGCTCAGGCGCTGCCGATCAGGATGCCGGTGGCGAAAACCAGCAGCCCGCCGACCACCACCTGGAAGGCGGCGGACAGCAGCGGCGTGTCCATATAGCGGTTGCGGATCCAGGCGATGGTGGCCAGTTCGACCACCACCACGGCGATTGCGATGGCGGTCGCCGTCCAGAAATGCGGGATCAGATAGGGCAGGGCGTGACCCAATCCGCCCAGCGTGGTCATCGCCCCGCAGACCAGCCCGCGCAGCCAGGGACTGCCGCGCCCGGTCAGCGACCCATTGTCGGACAGCGCCTCGGCGAAGCCCATCGAGATGCCGGCGCCGATGGAGGCGGCCAGACCGACCAGAAAGGTCTCGTGGCTGTCCTGGGTGGCGAAGGCGGCGGCGAACAGTGGTGCCAGGGTGGACACCGACCCGTCCATCAGCCCGGCCAGACCCGGCTGCACGACCTGCAGCAGGAACAGCCGGCGTTCCGATTCGTGTTCCTGCTCCCGAACCTCCGGCGAGACGTATTTGGCCTCCAGCCGTTCGGCCTTGGCCTCGTGCCGGCGCTCCTCCTCGGCGAGATCGCCCAGCAACTGGCGGACGGCTGCGTCCTGCGACCGCTGGGCGGCGCGGGTGTAGAATCGCTTGGTCTCCGCCTCCATCAGCTCGGCCTGGCGGCGCACGGTATCGAGGCCCAGCGGTCGGGTCAGCCAGACCGGCTTGCGCTCGACGAATCCCTTCACGTCCTGGCGGCGGATCAGCGGGATGTGGTCGCCGAATCGCGCGCGGAACAACTCCAGCAGCCGGTGCCGGTGCCCGCTCTCCTCCGACGCCATTGCCCTGAACAGTTTGGCGGTGTCGGGGTAGTTGTCGGTGAGGGCGTGGGCGAACTCGTCATAGATTCGGCTGTCCTCCTCCTCCAGCGCGATGGCAAGCGCCAGCAGCTCCTTTTCCGTCAGGTCCGAGAAGTTCTTCATGGGGTCAGGCCTTCGCCGCGTCTGGAGGGTGCGCCGGAGTATGGTGCGTTGCGAATGATCCTATCCCGGATGGGGGCATCTTCAACTTGGCGCTTCGGCAGAGCGGCCGCCCCGAAGGCGCCGGGGCAGGGCAGGGGTGCTACACGATGTCCCATCCATACGGCCGGGGTGGGTGTGCCGGTCGGGTGAGTGGAAATTCCGCGGCGGGCTTGCTATGGGCTTGGGTCACGAGAGGCCAAGAACGTTCCACAAGTTCCCATATAAAGCCGACACAAGAAGGAAACGACCATGACCGCCAACCGGAAGCTGATCGCCGGAAACTGGAAGATGAACGGGTTGAAGGCCGACGGGCTGGATCTCGCCTCCGACCTCGCCGGTCGGCTGAAGGGCGCCGGGCCGGTCGTTTTCGACATGCTGGTCTGTCCGCCCTTCCCGCTGCTGTTCCCGGTGGGCGAGGCGATCGCCGACAGCCCGCTGGCGCTGGGCGGCCAGGATTGCGCGCCGAAGACCTCCGGTGCCCACACCGGCGACGTCGCGCCGACCATGCTGAAGGATGCCGGCTGCCGCTTCGTCATCCTCGGCCATTCGGAGCGCCGCGCCGACCATGGCGAAAGCGACGCCGTGGTGAACGCCAAGGCGGTGGCCGCCCACAAGGAAGGCCTCGTCGCCATCATCTGCGTCGGCGAGACCGAGGCGCAACGTGACGCCGGGCAGGCCAATGCCGTGGTGTCGGGCCAGCTCGCCGGCTCCATCCCCGCCGGCGCGACGGCCGAGAACACCGTCATCGCCTATGAGCCGGTCTGGGCCATCGGCACCGGCAAGACCGCGACTCCGGACGATGTGAAGGCGATGCACGCCCACATCCGCGCCGAGCTGGACGGCAAGATCGCCGAATCCGCCAAGGTCCGCATCCTCTATGGCGGCTCGGTCAAGCCGAACAACGCGACCGAGCTGATGGCGGTGGAGAATGTCGACGGCGCGCTGGTCGGCGGTGCGGCCCTGAAGGCCGACGATTTCTGGGCCATCGCCACCGTCTGCCGCTGATACGCCACGTTGGTGTCAGCCATGCCGCCAATGGATGTGCCCTGGATATTTTGGCGCTGGCATATCCCGCGACGGCGCGGTACAAACAATGGGCGCGCGCCACGGGCCCTTAAGACGGCCTGTGGCGCGCTATTCGATTTTTGGGATGGGCGTGGGGTGAGCATCGCATGGAATCGGTGATTCTGGTCATTCACCTGCTGATCGCCGTCGGGCTGGTCGGTGTGATCCTGATCCAGCGGTCGGAAGGCGGCGGACTCGGCATCGGTGGCGGCACCATGGGCGGCATGATGAGCACCCGTGGCACGGCAAACCTGCTGACGCGGACCACCGGCATTCTGGCGGGCTGCTTCTTCGCCACCAGCATCGTGCTGGCGATCTTGGCCGGCGGCCATTCGCGCCCGGCGTCGATCATCGACACGCTGCCGGCGTCTCCGTCGGCCCCGGCGCAGCCGGCCGCTCCGGCCCAACCCGCTCCGCCGGTGTCCCAGTAACGGGGCAACTCCCAGCGCACGGGTACGAAGCGGACAGCGAGGCGGCCTCCCCGAAGCCGCCTCTTTCTTTTGAGGGCCGACGACCGCGACGTGAGTTTCGGCGCCGACCCCTCGGGGACATGAAATATCCGTCCCCTCCGGGGACCGGAAACATGCGTCCCCCTTGGGGACATGGAACAGACGTCCCCCATGGGGACACGGAACAGCTCTCAAGCTCTTCGGACGGACATGACTCGCTACATCTTCATCACCGGTGGCGTCGTTTCTTCGCTGGGCAAAGGTCTGGCATCGGCGGCGCTTGGGGCGCTTCTCCAGGCGCGCGGCTACAAGGTGCGGCTGCGCAAGCTGGATCCGTACCTGAACGTCGATCCCGGCACGATGAGCCCCTATCAGCACGGCGAGGTCTTCGTGACCGACGACGGGGCTGAGACGGACCTTGACCTCGGCCATTACGAGCGCTTCACCGGCGTGTCGGCCCGGAAGGGCGACAACATCACCACCGGCCGCATCTACTCCACCGTGATCGCGAAGGAGCGTCGCGGCGATTACCTGGGCGGCACCGTCCAGGTCATTCCGCACATCACCGACGAGATCAAGGAGTTCATCCGCGCCGACGCCACCGACGAGGACTTCGTCCTGATCGAGATCGGCGGCACGGTGGGCGACATCGAATCGCTGCCCTTCCTGGAGGCGATCCGCCAGTTCGGCAACGAGGTCGGGCAGGAGAATGTCCTCTACATCCACCTGACCCTGCTGCCCTACATCCCGACCGCCGGCGAGCTGAAGACCAAGCCGACCCAGCATTCGGTGAAGGAGCTGCTGAGCGTCGGCATCCAGGCCAACATCCTGCTGTGCCGCGCCGATCGTCCGATCCCGGAGAACGAGCGCAAGAAGATCGCGCTGTTCTGCAACATCCGTCCGGAGCGGGTGATCGCGGCGCTGGACGTCGATTCGATCTATCAGGTGCCGATTAGCTACCACGAGGAAGGGTTCGACACCCAGGTCCTGAGCTATTTCGGTCTGCCGACCGACAAGGAGCCGGACCTGTCGCGCTGGACCCGCATCATGGAGCGGGTGCGCAAGCCGCAGGGCGAGGTCACCATCGCGGTGGTCGGCAAGTACATCAGCCTGCTCGACAGCTACAAGTCGCTGGCTGAGGCGCTGACCCACGGCGGCATCGCCAACAACGTCAAGGTCAACCTCGACTGGATCGATTCGGAGATCTTCGAGGATGACGACGCGGCGGTGAAGCGGCTGGAGAATGTCCACGGCATTCTGGTGCCGGGCGGTTTCGGTTCGCGCGGGACGGAAGGCAAGATCCGGGCGGCCAAGTTCGCCCGCGAGCGCAAGGTGCCCTATTTCGGCATCTGCTTCGGCATGCAGATGGCGGTGATCGAAGCCGCCCGCAACATGGCGAAGATCGAGGACGCCGGCTCTACCGAGCTGGGCAAGCCGGGCAACCCGGTCGTCGGCCTGATGACCGAATGGATGCGCGGCAACACGCTGGAGCGTCGCGGCGAGGCCGGCGACCTGGGCGGTACCATGCGGCTGGGCGCCTATCCGGCCAAGCTGCTGGACGGCAGCAAGGTCGCCGAGGTCTACGGCACCACCGACATCTCCGAACGGCACCGTCACCGCTATGAGGTGAACGTGTACTACAAGGAGCGTCTGGAGCGCTGCGGCATGCGGTTCAGCGGTCTGTCGCCGGACGGGGAGCTGCCGGAGATCGTCGAGATCCCGGACCATCCCTGGTTCATCGGCGTGCAGTTCCACCCGGAACTGAAGTCCAAGCCGTTCGAGCCGCACCCGCTGTTCACCGCCTTCATCAAGGCGGCCATCGACCAGAGCCGGTTGGTCTGACGGTTTCTTAAACGATCTGTTCAAGCCTGAAAACGCCCCGTCCTGTAAAGGCGGGGCGTTTTCATGTCCAGAACCTTCCCTATACGTCAACTTCCTTGCGCTCAGGAAAACCTTGTGCGACGATCCGCGGAAAATCGCACAACCAAACAATCGGATCGGGGAGTGACCATGAATCGCGTCAGGATCGCCGCGCTCGCCACCTGCCTGACCGCGCTCGCCGCGGTCCCGGCCACGGCGGCGGACTATTCCTCCACCATCTTCTTCGGCGACAGCCTGACCGACAGCGGGGCGTTCCAGTCGCTGCTGCCCGTCGGTGGCAAATTCACCACCAATCCGGGGCCGGTGTGGGCGGAGAACCTCGCCGGCGCGCTCGGCACCTCCGCCACCACGGCGGCGCGGGGCGGCACCGACTATGCGGTCGGCGGTGCGCGGGTGAACACGTCGGTCGGCGTCCCGGCGACCGGCCCGACGGCCTTGGCGCCCAGCGTGGCGACGCAGGTCTCCGGCTATTTGGCTTCCACCGGCGGGCGGGCCGATCCGAACGCGCTCTACACCGTCTGGGGCGGCGCCAACGACATCTTCGCCGCGCTCAACAACCCGGCGACCGCCCAAGCGACGGTGACTCAGGCGGCCGGCGATCTGGTGACGCAGGTGGCGAGGCTGCGCGCCGCCGGTGCGCGCACCATCCTGGTGCCGACGGTACCGGACATCGGATCGACTCCGTTCGGACAGGCGCAGGGCGCGACGGCGGCGGCGCAGATCACGCAGCTGGTCAGCGGCTATAACCAGCTGGTCACGCTGGGGCTGGCGAATGCCGGCGTCTCGGTCATCCCGATCGACACCTACTCGCTGCTGCGGGCGGCGGTGGCCAATCCGGCCTCCTTCGGCTTCACCAATGTCACCGGCACCGCCTGCACCACCAGCAGCTCGCTGCTCTGCACCTCCGCCACCCTGGTGGCGCCGAACGCGGCGGAGAGCTACCTGTTCGCCGACGGCGTCCACCCGACCACAGCCGGTCACCGCGCGGTGTCGGACTTCGTGCTGAACGCGCTGACCGCCCCCGGCAACGTGGCGCAGCTTGCCGAATCGCCAATTCACACCCGCGACCGGCTGACCGCCACCATCCTCGCCCAGGCGGCGACCAGCCTGTGGAGCCGCAAGCCGGGCACCAGCGGCGCCTGGATCAGCGGCGGAGTCGGCCGGCTGACCAGCGACCGCACCGGCGATCCCGGCATCGGCGGACAGACGGAGGTGCGCGGCACGCCGCTGTCGGTCAGCGTCGGCATCGACAAGCGCTTCACCGAAAACCTGCTGCTCGGCGTGGCCGGCACGGCGTCGCATTATCGCGGCAGCTTCTCCACCGGCGGCGATTACGAGCAGCGGGAGTATGTGCTGAGCGGCTACGGCATCTACCGCATGGGCGGCGCCTTCGTGAACGGTGTCGGGTCGATCGGCTTCGCCGATTACGACCTGCGGCGCGGCGTGACCATCAACGGAACCGACCATTCCACCGGCGGCAGCACCGAGGGCATCAACGCCTCCATCGGCGCCGAGGGCGGCTATGAGTTCATGACTGGCGGACTGACCCATGGCCCGGTGCTGGGCCTTCGCTATCAGCATGTCGAGGTCGAGGGTTTCAGCGAGGACAGCAGCCTGTTCGGCTTCACCTACCGCTCGCAGACCCGCAACTCGCTGGTCGGCAGCATCGGCTATCAGGCGGCCTATGATTTCGGCAGCGTCCTGCCCTATGCCAAGGTGACGCTGAACCGGGAGTTCAAGGACGACCAGCGCAGCATCACGGTGGAAAGCCGCAGCATCTCCACGCTCGCCTACGACGTGGCGGTTGCGAAACCCGACCGCAGCTATGTCGATCTGACCGCCGGCGCCTCTTTCAAGCTGGCGGAGTCGGTCACCGGCACGCTCGGTCTGAATGCGCGGCTGGGTGAGGAGAACCGCCGCGATTACGGCGGCTTTGTCGGCGTCAGCGTCGGTTTCTGACGAAAGGCGGGGTGACCGGGGGCAAGTCCGCTCCATATCAGGGGCGGATTTGCCAACGGGAGGATAAGAAAGCCATGTCCGAGATGATGATCGACGCCGCCGACGGCGGCCAGTTTTCAGCCTATGTCGCCAAGCCCAAGGTGACACCGGCCGGCGGTCTGGTCGTGATCCAGGAGATCTTCGGCGTCAACGCGGTGATGCGCGAGCAATGCGACTGGTATGCCTCGCAGGGCTTCCTGGCGGTGTGCCCCGACCTGTTCTGGCGCCAGCAGCCGGGCGTGCAGCTGACCGACAAGACGCAGGACGAGTGGAACAAGGCCTTCGCCCTGATGAACGGCATGGATCAGGACAAGGCGGTGGAGGACCTGAAGGTGGCGCTCGCCTGGGTGCGTGGGCAGGACGGCTGCACCGGCAAGGCCGGCAGCGTCGGCTACTGTCTGGGCGGCCGGCTGGCCTTCATGATGGCGACGCGGTCGGATGCCGACGCCAATGTCGGCTATTACGGCGTCGGGCTGGAGGGGCTGCTGGGCGAGGCCGGGAAGATCGCCAAGCCGCTGCTTCTGCACATCGCGGAGAACGACAAGTTCTCCAGCCCCGAGAAGCGCGACGCGGTGGTGGCCGGGGTGAAGGACAACAGGTGGGTGACCGCCAAGGTCTATCCCGGCATGGACCACGCCTTTGCCCGGCCGGGCGGTGAGCACTATGACCAGAACGCCGCCGACGAGGCGAACAGGCTGACGGTGGAGTTCTTCCGCACGCATCTGTCCTGACATGGGCGCCGTTGACCGGCTTCTGAAATAGTGGGATGCAAGGGTCTTCCGACCCTTGCCCTCATCCCTTGCCCCTATCCCTTGCAGGGTGAGAGCGAGAGGGCGGCGCCCTCTCGCCTGTATTCGTTTTGGAGCACTCCGATGACCACGCCGCGCCCTGTCCAGATCGGCGACCTGACCGTTGCCAACGACCGTCCTTTCGTCCTGATCGCCGGCCCCTGCCAGATGGAAAGCCGCGACCATGCAATGGAGACCGCGTCAGCGCTGGTGGAGATGACCAAGGCGCTGGGCATGGGGCTGATCTACAAGTCCAGCTTCGACAAGGCCAACCGCACCTCGATCACCACCGCGCGCGGCCTGGGCATGGACAAGGCGCTGCCGATCTTCGCGGAAATCCGCGAGCGCTTCGGCTGCCCGGTCATCACCGACGTACATGAATCGACCCAGTGCGCTCCCGTCGCCGAGGCGGTGGACGTGCTGCAGATCCCCGCCTTCCTCTGCCGCCAGACCGACCTGCTGATCGCCGCCGCCCAGACCGGCCGCGCGGTGAACGTCAAGAAGGGCCAGTTCCTGGCACCGTGGGACATGAAGAACGTCGCCGCCAAGCTGGTCGCCTCGGGCAACGAGCGCGTCATGCTGTGCGAGCGCGGCGCCAGCTTCGGCTACAACACGCTGGTGTCGGACATGCGCTCCCTGCCGATCATGGCGGAGACCGGCTTCCCGGTGGTGTTCGACGCCACCCACTCGGTCCAACAGCCGGGCGGGCAGGGCACCACGTCGGGCGGCCAGCGCGAGTTCGTGCCGGTTCTGGCCCGCGCCGCCATCGCGGTCGGCGTCGCCGCCGTCTTCATGGAGACGCACGAGAATCCCGATTGCGCCCCCAGCGACGGCCCGAACATGGTCCCGCTGACGGAGATGCCCGCCCTGCTGGCCAAGCTCCAGGCCTTCGATCGTCTGGCGAAGTCCTAAACAGGCTTAATTGGATTCGGGCGGCGTGCCGTGCTTCATTGGCGCGCCTCCCGGTTTTTCGGGCCGGTTCAGCCTTCGGGGACAGTCATGATGGTCGGTCGGAGTTTTCGGGGTGCGGTCGTGGCGCTCCTGCTGCTGGTGGTCGCCTTCCCGGCGATGGCGCTGGAGAGCTTTCAGAAATCGAAGCTGACCATCGAGACGTCGGGCGGCGGCAAGTTCCGCTTCGATGTCGAACTGGCGCTGACGCCCGACCAGCAGGCCCAGGGGCTGATGTTCCGCCAGTCGATGCCGGCCGATGCCGGGATGCTGTTCGTCTACGACCGGGTGCAGCCGGCCAGCTTCTGGATGAAGAACACGCTGATCCCGCTCGACATGCTGTTCATCGGTGCCGACGGTCGCATCGTGAACATCCACGAGCGCGCGGTGCCGGAATCGCTCGACTCCGTCAATTCGGACGGGCCGGTGAAGGCGATCCTGGAGCTGAACGGCGGAATGGCCTTGCGGCTGGGCATCCGCCCCGGCGACCGCGTGGTGTCTCCCGACATCACCAAGCCGTAAGCCGATAGATGATCCGCCGCCCATGACTTTCGCGTAAACTCGCCCAGATCAATCGCGCGGACTTAGGCGGCGCGGAGGGCTGGGATGAGCAGGCGGTCGGCGATCTTTCTCGGACTGGCGCTCAGCGTCGCGGCCGGCCTGTCCGCCTATGTGGTGCTGGCAAGGGCTGAGCCCGGGCCGGCTTACCGGCTGGCGCGGGTCGAACAGGGCCCGCTGGTCAGCGCCATCACCGCCACCGGCACCATGAGTGCGCTGGTGACGGTGGAGGTCAGCTCCCAACTTTCCGGTCAGATCGCGGAACTCTATGCCGATTTCAACAGCCGGGTCACCAGCGGCCAGATTCTCGCCCGGCTGAACGGCGACCAGCTTGCCGCCCGGCTGGCCCAGGCCGGCGCCGATGTCGATTCGGCCAAGGCATCTCTGATCCAACAGCAGGCGCTGCACGACAAGGCGCGGGCCGATCTCGCCAGCGCCGAGGCCAGCGTCGCCAATGCCGACGCCCAGATCGTCCGTGCCGACCTCGCCCAGCGCGATGCGGAGCGCGACCTGCGCCGTCGGCGCGACCTGCAGGGACGCGGCGTGGTCGCCGCCGCCGATCTGGAAAAGGCGGAAACCGCAGCCCACAGCGCCCAGGCCCAACTGATCGCCGCACGTGCCCAGAAGCGGCAGGCGGAGGCGACGGAAGCGTCGGCCGATGCCTCGCTGGCCGTCGCCGCCGCGCAGGTGGAGGTCGCCCGCGCCCAGGTCGCCCAGCGCGAGGCAGCCCTGCAGCTGGTCCGTGTCGACCTCAACCGCTCGGTCATCCGCTCCCCCATCGATGGGGTGGTGGTGAACCGGGCGGTCAGCACCGGCCAGACGGTGGCGGCCAGCCTGTCGGCGCCCACCCTGTTCACCATCGCCCAGGATCTGCGGCAGATGGAGGTGCTTGCCAATATCGACGAGGCCGACATCGGCCGGGTGCGCGAAGGCATGCCGGTGCGCTTCACCGTCAACGCCTTCCCCGGCGACAGCTTCACCGGCCGGGTGGCGCAGGTGCGGCTGGCGCCGAAGGAGGACATGACGGTCGTCACCTACATCGTCGTCATCACCGTGGAGAACCCGGAACTGCGGCTGCTGCCGGGCATGACCGCCAACCTGCGCATCACGGTGGACGAACGGCCCTCCGCGCTGAAGCTGCCCAACGCCGCCCTGCGCTTCCGCCCGCCGGGAGCCGAAGCCTCAATCGATGCGCCAACGCCGACCACTGGCGGCCCCAATGGCGGCCGGGGCGCTGCGGCGCTGGAGGCGGCAGCCAAACGGGTGATGGACGGGTTGATGTTGGACGAAACCAAACGCCGCGACATCGCGTCTCTGGTCGCGGAGGCCCGCGACCGCTTCGTCGCGCTGGACGCCGAGGGCGGCGACCCGGAACGCCGCCGGGTGGAAGCCAACGCTATCCGCACCGCGACCTTGGAGCGAATCGCCGGGCTACTCGCCCCGGAACAGCGCGACCGCTTCGAGACTCTGGTGACTCCCGGCCGGGCGACGGAGGCGATGCGGACGGTCTGGGTGCCCGCTCCGGGAAATGGCGGCCCAATCGGCATACCGGTGCGGCTCGGCATCGGCGACGGCAGCTACACGGAGGTGGTATCCGGTGAGCTGAGGGCCGGGCAGGAGGTCATCACCGGCATCCTGGCCCCCGACCGCGACACCCGCCGGGGACCGCGCCTTGGCTTCTGATCCGCCGGCACCCGAACCCCTGATCG
>CBFGPE010000128.1:0-20446 GCA_965650625.1 uncultured Azospirillum sp.
CCGGAGCTGACCGCCGCCCGCGTGGTGGTGTCGGGTGGCCGCGGCATGCAGTCGGGCGACAATTTCCCGATGCTGGAGGCTCTGGCCGACAAGCTGGGTGCCGCGGTGGGTGCCTCGCGCGCCGCCGTGGACGCGGGGTTCGTGCCGAATGACTACCAAGTCGGGCAAACCGGCAAGATCGTGGCGCCGGAGCTGTACATCGCCGTCGGCATCTCGGGTGCGATCCAGCACCTCGCCGGCATGAAGGACAGCAAGGTCATCGTCGCGATCAACAAGGATGAGGAAGCGCCCATCTTCCAGGTCGCCGATTACGGCCTCGTCGCGGACCTGTTCAAGGCCGTGCCGGAGCTGCAGCAGGCGCTGTGACGATCAGGCCGGGCCTCTCCGGGGAGGGAGGCCCGGCCGCTTCACGCTTGCCGCGGCGGGCCGGCTGTTCTATCGCTGGCGGCACAGCAACCCGACAGCGGCAGGACGCCATGAGCATCGACGGCATCACCGGACTGGACCATCTGGTCATCGCCACCCGCGACCTGGACGCGGCGCGCGACGCCTATACCCGGCTCGGCTTCACCGTGACGCCCCGCGGCCACCACACTCAGCTGAAGTCGGCCAACCACACCATTCTGTTCCCGACCGGCACCTATCTGGAATTGCTGGGCATCGAGGAACAGCGGCCGGCCAACGCCCATTACGCCGCCTTCCTGCGCCAGCGCGAGGGCATCGCCGCCGTCGCGCTGAAGACGCCGGACGCCCGCGCCGCCACCGGGCCGTTGACCGCCGCCAGCTTCCCGGTGTCCGAGCCCGTCGATTTCGGCCGCCCGGTGGACCTGCCCGGCGGCCCCCGCGACGCCAACTTCACCATCACCCAGATCGACCCGGCCGCCACCCCGGCCGGCCGCGTCTTCCTGTGCCAGCACCACACGCCCGAGCTGGTCTGGCGCCCCGACCAGATGGAGCACGCCAACGGCGCGACCGGACTGGAGGCGCTGGTGATCGCCGCCGCCGATCCCGATGCGGTCGCCGCGACCTATGCCAAGCTGCTGGGCGGCACCGTCACCGACCGTGGTTCCGCCCGCGTGGTGGAGCCGGCCCTTCCCGGCGACGGTCAGGTCCCGGTGCTGGTCGCCACGCCGGACCGGCTGAATTGGGCTTGGACCGCCGACCCGGCCTTTACCACCGCCACCCTGCCCTTCTTCGCCGGCTTCGTGCTGCGCGTCGCCGATCCGGTCAAGACCCAGCAGGCTTTGCAGAAGAGCAAGTTCCCGACCGTGGTCGGCGAAGGCGTGCTGCGGGTCGGGTCGGCCAGCGCCTGCGGCGCCATGATCGCCTTCGCCCAGGATTTCGACCTGAACCGCCTGATTCCCTGACTGCCCAAGGGACGGATCAGGCACCCGGATCAGGCGCCCGGATCAGGCGACGGTCTGGCGTTCGCGCAGAAGCGGCTCCAGCGCCTCGGCCACCGCGCGCCGCAGGTCGGAGGCGATCACCGGCTTGTGCATGACGCGGAAATTGCCGGCCTCCGCCTCCTGCGCGCGGGCGGGAGCGGTGTCGCCGGTGACCAGAATGCCGGGCAGGATGCGGCCAAGCGCCAGCCGGACCTCGCGGATCGCCTCGGTCCCGGTACGGCCGTCGCGCAACCGGTAATCGGCGACGATCAGGTCGGGAGCCGGCCCGCGATTGGCGAGGTCGAGCGCCTCGCTGCAGGATTCGGCCGCCAGGACGATATAGCCCCACTCCTCCAGCATGGCGCGCAGCCCTTCGCGCACGATTCCGTCGTCCTCGATCACCAGCACCGTGGTGGCGAAGGCCGGCAGGGGAGCCAGCGGAGCGGGCACGGTCTTGGCCGCCGGCGCGTCGGCGATCGGCAGTTCCACGGTAAAGACCGATCCCTCGCCGGGGGTGGACCGTACAGTGACCTGATGGTCCAGCATCGCCGACAGCCGCCGCACCACCGCCAGACCGAGCCCAAGGCCCCGGTCGCGGTTGCGGCTGGGATTGCCGACCTGCACGAACTCCTGGAAGATGTCCTCCTGCTGGTCGGCAGGGATGCCGATGCCGGTGTCCCACACCTCGATCCGCAGCATGCCGCCGCGGCGGCGGCAGCCGATCAGGATGCGCCCCTTGTCGGTATAACGCAGGGCGTTCTCCACCAGATTCTGCAGGATGCGGCCCAACAGCATCGAATCGCTGCGGACATAGGCGCTGCACGGGACGATGTGCAGGATCAGCCCCTTCTGGACGGCGACGGAGCGGCTGTTGGCAGCGACGCGGTCCATCACCTCCTGCAGCGGAAACACCTCCACCTCCGGCACCACCGCCCCGGCCTCCAACCGGGAGACGTCGAGCAGCCCGTCCAGCAGCATCTTCAGGGCGCCCAAGGCCCGATCCATGGTGCCCAGGACATTGCGGGTCATGCCGTCGCTGACGCGGGTGGACAGCACCTCCATCAGCAGCATCAACGACTGCACCGGCTGACGCAGGTCGTGGCTGGCCGCCGCCAGGAATTTCGACTTCGCGACGTTCGCAACATCGGCCTCCCGCCGGGCTTCCGCCAGCGCCGTCTGCGCCCGCTTGTGCTCGGAGATGTCGCGGACGGTGGCGATCAGGCTGACCAGACGATTGTCGTGATCGCGCACCGGCGATGCGCTCAGTTCCAGGCAACGCGGCCCCTGCGGGCCTGCCCCGTCCTCGACAAGGCCGGGACGGGTCAGTTCCACCCGCGCGTCCCGGCCCACCACGATGGCGTCGCGCAGCGGCTGCAGGGCCGACCGGTCGTTCGTCGCCCGCTCCAGCGCGGTCAGGGCGCCGCTGCCCATCAGGGCTGAGACCGGTGCGCCCAGCAGCTTTTCCAGCGCCGGATTGACATAGACGATGGGCATGCCGGGCTGGGTGGCGTCGGCGATCATGATGCCGTCATTGCTCCAGGCCAGCGCCCGGTTGCGCACCCGCAGTGCCCGGTCGGTATGGCGGCGCCATTGCAGTTCGACGATGAAGGCGATGACGAACAGCAGGATCACCACCGTGGTGGCGACCGCCCAGCCGATGTAGAGGCGAGCATTGTCGCGCCAGGGGCCGAACACCGTCTCCACCGATTCACCGACGACCGCGATCACCGGATAGTCGGGAGCCGACCGGAAGGCGGTGATCCGCTCCACGCCGTCGATCGGGCTGTTCATGCGCATATGGCCGACGGGGTGCTGCCTGATCGCCTGCCAAAGCTCGCCGTTGGCCGAATCGCGGCTCGATGCCGCCTTCATTCCCCCATTGCGGGCGATGATGATGCCGTCGGAGCGCAGCAGCGCCGCCGCACCGTCCGGAGGCAGGCCAAGCACGCGGTAGTAGCGGACGAAGGATTCAACCGGAATGTCGGCGACGGCAATCCCGGCGAAGGTTCCGTCGGCGTTCTCCAGCCGGCGCGATACGGGGATGATCAGATCCTGCGTTTCCGACGAGGCATAGGGGATGCCGATCACCAGCCCGCGCGGCGCACTGTCACGGGCGTTGCGGAACTCGTCGCGGTCGGTGATAGCCCCCTGAAAGGTGGCCCGTCCACCGCCCATGGTCAGCAGGCCCGAGGCGTCATAGACGCGAACGCCCACCACCAGCCCCTCTTCGAAGGCGCGGCGGGAATCCAGGCGCATGGCGCGGTTGCGCTCGGTGTTGGCGATCAGGTCCAGCAGCAGGTCGTCGACCCGGCGGAAGGTGGAGACCGCATGCTCCTCCACCAGACGGGCGATGACGGCCGTCTTCTCATGAGCCGTCAGGTCGAGCAGCCGCTCTTCCCGATGCAGACGGTCGAGCAGAATCCACCAAAGGGCGGCGATGGCCAGCGCAACCGCCAGAGCAGGCAGGACCAGCCGCCCGCCGAAACCGGAAAAAAGCCAGAGCGCCCGCTTCACGTATACCCCGAACGCAGTGGATCGTCCGCCGGCCGCGTCCTTCGGCGTGAAAGCGGACGCAGGCAGGCGGACGCAAGCATGCCGCAATGCCGATGCCGACGCAACGCCGTTACCGGCAAGGTGGCAGCGGCGGACAGTTGCTCCACCCATGCAGACCAGCGCCACCACCAACGGTATCGCATCCACCGCGCCGAAAAGCCGGCTTTGCCACGCTCCCATGGCCGGCTATACCGCCGCGATGAATTTCGCACGCGCCATCGCCACCGTCGGCGGCCTGACCCTGCTGAGCCGGCTGGCCGGCTTCGCACGCGACATCCTGACCGCGGCCGTGCTCGGCGCCGGTCCGGTCGCCGACGCCTTCTTCGTCGCGCTGAAGCTGCCCAACCTGTTCCGCCGGCTGTTCGCGGAGGGCGCCTTCGGCGTCGCCTTCGTTCCGCTCTTCGCTGCGGAATTGCAGACCCGCGGGCGGGCCGCCGCCATCCGCTTCGCGGAAGAGGCGCTGGCGATGCTGCTGGCGATGCTGCTGCCCTTCACGCTGGCCGCCGTCGTCGCCATGCCCTGGCTGATGCATGGTCTCGCTCCCGGCTTTTCGGACGAGCCGGCCAAGTTCGCCCTGGCGGTGGACATGGCGCGCCTGACCTTTCCCTATCTGGCGCTGATCTCGCTGGTGGCGCTGCTGGGTGGGGTGCTGAACGCGCTCGACCGTTTCGGCCCTTTCGCCGCCGCTCCCATCGCCTTCAACCTGACGCTGGTCGCGGCGCTGCTGATCGCCCCGCGGCTGGGGCTGGAACCCGGCACCGCCATGGCTGCGGCGGTCACGCTGTCGGGTGCCGTTCAGGTCGCGTGGATGTCCTGGGCCTGCGGCAAGGCGGGTGTCGCCCTGCGGCTGCGTCCGCCACGCATGACGGAGGGGATGCGGCGGCTGTTCCGCCTGATCGGGCCGGGCGCGATCGGGGCCGGCGTCATGCAGATCAACCTGTTCCTGAACATCGTGCTGGCCTCGCTGCTGCCGTCGGGCGCGGTGTCCTTCCTCTATTATGCCGACCGTCTGAACCAGATGCCGCTGGGCGTCATCGGCATCGCCATCGGCACCGCCCTGCTGCCGGTGCTGGCCCGTCATGTCGCCGCCGGGGACGAGCGGATGGTCCGCCATTATCTGAGCCGCGCGCTGGAGTTCAGCCTGCTGCTCGGCCTGCCGGCGGCGGTCGCGCTGGGCGTGGCGGGCGCGCCCATCGTCGCCGTCCTGTTCCAGCGCGGCGCCTTCGGCCCGGAGGAGGCGCAGGCCACGGCGATGGCGCTCGCCGCCTATGCCATCGGCATCCCGGCCTATGTGATCGTGAAGTCGCTGAACGCCGCCTTCTTCGCCCGCCACGACACGGTGACGCCGGTGCGGGTTGCAGTCATCGTGACGGTGGCAACCGCCCTGCTGGCGCTGCTGCTGATGCCCTGGCTCGGGCATGTCGGCATCGCGCTCGCCACCGGCCTGACCGCCTGGCTGGATGTCGGGCTGCTGGTCGTTGCGATGCGCAGGCGCGGGCTGTTCGACCTGGATGACCGGCTGAAACGCCGCGCACCGCGCATCGCCGTGGCGACAGTCGGCATGGGGGCGGCACTTTTGGTGGGCGAGCGCGTGCTGGCGCATTGGCTGGCGGCACCTTCCACCGCGGTGCGGTTCCTGGCTCTGGCCTTGCTGGTGTCCGGCGGAGCCGCGGTCTTCGGAGCGCTGGCGGCGCTGCTGGGCGGGGCTAAACTGGCAGACGTGAAGGGCATGCTGTCGAAGCAGGCGCAACCGGGCGGAGATCCGGTCGGCTGAACCAGTGGCGAACGGAAGCGGCGCCACTTCCGTGCCGTGCCTTACTTGATTGGCAAATAGACGTCGGTCAGAAGATCATGCTCCGGCGTCTCGCCGATGAAGTTCAGATAGTGGAAATAGACCGGGAAATCGCGAAGCTCTTCACCGCTTTCCGGAAGCCATCGGCCATAGAGAAACCGCACGACCTCCCCGATCTGCTCGTGCGCTCCGCGGTGCCTGACCACGGCGCAACGGCCACCGGGAATAAGCTTCTTCACCACCCCTTGGGGATTGTCCGGCATCTCGCCGTCGATCTCCCCGCAGATGTCGAACCGGAAGTCGGCCGGTTCGGTGGTTTCCGGGTTGTCGAAGGCGACGCCGAAGGTCCGGCACCGCTCCCGCGGCGACAGCCCGCTGCTCTTGCGCCAGTCGATGAAGATGCGAACGGAGTCATTCACGCCTTCGATCGGTCCCCGATGACAGTAGGCCGCGACCTGGACGGGCGCGACTTCGACGATTGAGACATCCATGGTCCTGATCCTTCTTCTTTTGATGTGACGATAGCGGTCGTGCCATTGCCGCCATTCCGGAGTTTTCCTGAACTCCGACGGCGTCTGGCCGAACGCATTCCGGAAGGCGCGGGAGAAGGATTCCGGCGTTTCGAAACCGGCGTCCAAGGCGATGTCGATGACCTTGTCGGCCGGATAGAAGGCCAGCCGGAACGACGCCCGCTTCAACCGTGCAAGCTGGATGTATTTCCCGATGCTGACATCGAAATGAGCAGAAAAGAGACGATGAAAGTGGAATTTCGAGAGGCAGGCGACATCGCTCAACCTGTCCAGCGACAGGTCTCCTTCCAGATTCTGATCGATGTAGTCGAACAGCCTGGAAAACCTCTCGTCATACTCTTGCCTGCTCATCGTCGGTCTGGCCTGCACGGTTGATGGAGGGAACCATAAGCTGGGGGTCCGGCAGCCGTCCTGGCACATCTTGCTGAATATCGACCGCGATTTCGGATCGGCAGACCGAATGGCGTCCGGAAAAGGGAAGGCGGCGCTACCCCACTTGACGGCGGTCATACGCAGTCGTACAAGCGAACCCACGTGGTGATTTGGTCGACCGGCTTGCGGGCCACGTAAAACAATCCGCTAAAAAGGTCCGAGCCGCGTCCGCGCCTCGACCCGATCGGTCGGGGCGTTTTTTGTTTGCGGCCGGCCTCGCCCCACCGGCGTCATTCAGGGGAGAGTTGCGGAATGTCGCGCACCGATCATCGCAATCCGAACGTCGCGGGGCTGCGCCCGCGGTCCAAGCTGGTCCATGGCGGCATCCGCCGCTCCCAGTTCGACGAGACCTGCGAGGCTCTGTACCAGACCTCCGGCTTCGTTTACGGCTCGGCCGAAGAGGCGGAGAACGCCTTCGCCAACGATGGCTCGCGCCATGTCTACTCGCGCTTCCGCAACCCGACCTCGGCGATGTTCGAGGATCGGCTGGCCGAGTATGAGGGCGCCGAATGGGCCTATGCCACCGCCAGCGGCATGGCGGCGGTGCATGGCGCGCTGATGAGCGGCCTGCGCGCCGGCGACCGGGTGGTGGCGCCGCGCGCGCTCTTCATCTCCTGCTATTGGATCCTGAAGGAGCTGTGCGGCCGCTACGGCATCGAGACCGTGTTCGTCGACGGCACCAACCTGACGGAATGGGAAGAGGCGCTGTCCAAGCCAACCAAGGCGGTCTTCCTGGAAACGCCGTCGAACCCCGGGCTCGAGGTCGTCGATCTCAAGGCGGTCTGCGATCTCGCCCATAAGGCCGGCGCGATGGTCGTCGCCGACAACGCCTTCGCGACTCCGGTCCTGCAGCGCCCGTTCGACTTCGGCGCCGACGTCATCATCTATTCGGCGACCAAGCACATCGACGGTCAGGGCCGCTGCCTGGGCGGCGTCATCCTGGCCAAGGACAAGAAGTACGCCTCCGAGGTCATCCACCCCTTCCTGCGCAACACCGGCCCGACCATTTCCCCCTTCAATTCCTGGCTGCTGCTGAAGGGCATGGAGACGCTTGAGCTGCGCGTGCAGGCCCAGTCGGCGGCCGGACTGCAGGTCGCGGAGTTCCTGGAAAGCCACCCGAAGGTCGCCCAGGTGCTGTATCCGCTGCTGCCCAGCCACCCGCAATATGATCTGGTGCGCAAGCAGATGACCGGCGGCGGCAACATGCTGTCGATCTTCCTGAAGGGCGGCAAGACCGAGGCGTTCAACACGCTGAACGGCCTGCGCATGGTGATGATCTCCAACAATCTCGGCGATTCGAAGAGCCTCATCACCCACCCCGCCACCACCACCCACTCCAAGCTGACGGACGAGGAAAAGGTCGCCGCGCGGATCGAACCCGGCCTGCTGCGCCTGTCCGTTGGTCTCGAGGACCCCCAGGACATCATCGAAGATCTCGACCGCGCGCTCGCCGAGGCGTAAAGATCGTGCCGGAACTTATGCTGCAGTGCAGCGTTGTCGCTGCAGCCAGGTTCCGGCAACGATTTTTTTGAGAGGGGCGACGCCCATGGCATCACAGAACGCCGGCAACGGCCATCCCACCGACAGGCTTCTTGCGGTGGCGGGCCAGCTTACCAAGACCGGCCTTCGCAGCAGCGAAATGGGCGTCGCGGCGGCGCAGACCATCGGCTATCGCACGGCGATGATGACGGCGGCGCTGGCGAACCCCATCGACTTCGCCAATCCGGAATTCATCCGCATGGGGTCCGAGAAGGTGGAGGCGGCGGTCGAAGCCTTCCATGCGGTCGCCACCGGCATCGGCGAGTTCGGGCAGGCCTGGATCACCATGATCACCAAGCAGACCCAGGCGGCGGCGGCCACCATCGGCGGGCTTGCCGCCTGCAAGAATCCGGTGGAGATCGTCGACGTCCAGCAGCGCCTGCTGGCGGACGCGGTCGATGCCGGCATCCATGCCAACCTGCGCCTGATCGAGGCGACGGCCGCTCTGGCCGCCGCCAGCATGAACCCCGCCTACCGCAAGGTGCGCGCCAACGCCCGCCGCCTCGCCCGCGAGCAGGTCTGAGCGATCAGACCACCTCCGCCGGAGCAAGGCGGCAGCAGCTGCCGTCCTGCTCCACCTGGATGGTGGCGTGGCCGATGCCGAAACGATCCTTCAGCACCGACGAGATCTCCAGCAGGAGACCGTCGTCCTGGTTGGTGCCGGGACGCACCAGATGGGCGGTCAGCGCGGTTTCCGTCGTGCTGATCGGCCAGATGTGCAGGTCATGCACGTCGGCGACACCGGGCAGTCCGGCGAGATAATCCTCGACCCCCTCGCGGTCGACGCCGTCGGGCACCGCATCCATCGCCAGCCGCACCGAATCGCGCAGCAGGCCCCAGGTGCCGGCGATGATGACCAGGGCGATGACGATGCTGGTCACCGGGTCGAGCCACAGCCAGCCGGTGAAGCGGATCACCAGCGCCGCGACGACGACACCCACTGACACCGCGGTGTCGGCCACCATGTGCAGATAGGCGCCGCGCAGGTTGATGTCCTGCTTCTGCCCGCCCATGAACAGCCACGCGGTCCAGGCATTGATGACGATGCCGATCACGGCCACCACCATGACCGTCGTCTCCGCCACCGGTTCCGGATCGGCAAGCCGGTTGGCCGCCTCCAGCAGGATGGCGCCGACGGCGATCAGCAGGATCATCGCGTTCAGCAGCGACGCCAGGATCGAGGCGTTGCCGAAGCCGTAGGTGTAGCGCCCTCGCGGAATCCGCCGGGTCAGCCACGCCGCTCCCCAGGCCAGCAGAAGCCCCATCACGTCGCTGAGATTGTGCCCGGCATCGGCGAGCAGTGCCGTGGAGTTGGCGAGCAGCCCATAGACCGCCTCGACGACCACGAACCCGATGTTCAGCAATGCCCCCAGCGCGAAGGACCGGTCGTAGCGTGCCGGCCCGTGATGGTGATGGGCGCCGTGGTCGTGCCCGGCATGGTCGTGCCCGGCGTCTGAAGAACCGCCATGGGAATGGCCGTGCGGCATGGTGGAAGGCCTCGTCATCGCAATACAGATCACAGCACCGCCGACTTTGGGCGTACGGGCGCCGCCGGACAAGTCCGGCGATGAAGGCGCTGCGCCCCCTTGCGCCGCCCCGCCGCGGCGCCTAGCTTCGCGCGGTCACTCACGATCAACAGTGAACGAAGGAAATGGTCATGAAGGCGCGCGTCACTTGGGTGGACGGCAAGATGTTCGTCGGCGAATCCGGCAGCGGCCATGCCGTGGTGATGGACGGCGCCCCGGAATCCGGCGGCCGCAACGCCGGCATCCGCCCGATGGAGATGCTGCTGATCGGCATGGGCGGCTGCACCTGTTTCGACGTGGTGATGATCCTGGAAAAGGGCCGTCAGCAGATCACCGACTGCGTCGCCGCCATCGAGGCCGAGCGGGCAGACACCGATCCGAAGGTCTTCACCAAGATCCACGTCCATTTCACCGTGACCGGCCGCAAGCTGGATCCCGCCAAGGTGGAGCGCGCCATCGCCCTGTCGGCGGAGAAATACTGCTCCGCCTCGATCATGCTGGGGCAGACCGCCACCATCACCCACGACTTCGAGGTGGTCGAGGCGCCGTAACTGCGGCGTCCTCGCATCTTTTCAGTTGCATTCATACGCATGACTCGCGAAGGATCGGACAGCATCCCCGACCCTTCGCGATCAGCGCGTGCGCCTCACCTCACTTCTCGTTCTTCTGGCGGTATCTTCGGCCCCCGCCCTGGCTGATGAGGCGCGATATAGCCTGTCCGACTGGGGCGGGATCGGGCTGTTGCAGATGCCGAATGCCCGGATGGCGCCGGACGGCTCTATGAGCGGCGGGCTGACCGCGCTCGGCGACCTCCACCGCCACTACACCATATCCGCCCAGCCGCTGCCCTGGCTGGAGGTCACCGCACGCAACAGTGCCTACCCCGGCTATTACGGCCTCACCGAGCCCGGCCTCGATCTGAAGCTCCGGGTGCGGCGGGAGGATGAGCGCGGGCCGGCATTGGTGATCGGCGGGCGCGACGTCACCGGGTCGGGGCTGGACCTGCCGGGCAAGGGCCGCTTTGCCGGCGAGTATATCGCCCTGTCGCGGCGCTGGTGGGATCTGGACCTGACGCTCGGCATGGGGTGGGGCGCGCTGGGAGAGGCCGGGCAGTTGCGCAACCCGCTACACTTCCTGGGCGGCCGTTTCCGCCGCGACCGCGATCCCTCGGCATGGCCGACCACGCGCGGCCCCCAGGCCTGGTTCACGGGCGAGCGGGTGGCGCTGGTCGGCGGGGTGGAGTGGCACACGCCGGTCGACGGGCTGAGCCTGAAGCTGGAATCCTCCGGCGACCGCTTCCGCGCCCAGCGGCAGGACGAGCCGGGCTTCGATCCCGGCAGCCGCTACAGCCTGGGCCTATCCTGGCGCCCGGCATCCTGGGCCGATCTGGGCGCGGCCTACGAGCAGGGCAGACGCTTGATGCTGCGGCTGTCGGTTCGCTTCGACCCGGCGGTGGACGCCGACCGCCCCAATCGCCCTCCCCCCGGCGTCGGGCCGCGCCCGTCCGCCGGGTCCGCCCTGTCTGCCGATGCCATCGCCCTGGTGGCGCGCAGCCGCGGCCTGCCGGTCCGCTCCACCCGCATCGAAGGAGAGGTCGCGACCCTGTGGCTCGATCCGGCCGGGAGCGGACGGATGCCGCTGGCGCGCGAGGTCGGCGACGCCGCCCGCCTGCTGGCCGATCTGGCGCCGCCGCAGGTCGAGCGGTTGCGCGTTGTCACCGGCGCCGGCGGCCTCGACACGGTCTCGGTTACCCTGCTGCGCCGCGACCTGGAACGGGCCGCCAATCACCGCGGCAGCGCCGAGGAGATCTGGCGGACAACCCAACTCGCCGCAACGGCGGCCCCGCCGCCGGACTGGCGCCCCCGGCTCGACCTGTCCACCCGGCTGGTCGCCAGCTTCGATCTGGCGGAATTGGGAACGGCGCTTGCCCAGCGCACCCACACCGACGTGATGCTGCGGGCAGAGCCTATGCGCGGGCTGGTGCTGGGCGGCGGGCTGCGCATCAACGCCGCAAGTGATTTGCAATTGCTGGACACCAACGCCGTGCCGGCGGCGCAGCCGGTGCGCAGCGACCTCCCGCGCTATGCCGACCGCCCGCTCGCCCTCGACCATGCCTATGCGGCGTGGCTGGCAAAGCCGGCAGACGGACTGACGACACGGCTGTCCGCCGGCCACTTGGAGGAGATGTACGCGGGTTTTGGCGCCGAGACGCTGTTCCAGCCATTCGCCGCCCGCTGGGCGCTTGGCCTCGACCTCAATCAGGTCTGGAAGCGGCGGCCGGAAAGCCTGCTGGCCTTCGACCACGGCGATGCCCGCGGCACCGGCCATCTCAGTCTCTATTGGGAAAACCCCGGCGCGGACACCACCACCGCGTTGCGGCTGGGCCGCTATCTCGGCGGCGATTGGGGCGGAACGGTGGAGGTGATGCGCCGCTTCGACGGCGGCATCGGCCTGACTGCCCATGCCACCTGGACCAAGGGTCCGGACGGCGCCCAGAGCCGTTTCGGCGGGCGAATGGATTGGGGGCTGGCGCTGGTGGTGCCGATCGCCGCATCGGGATGGCTGCCGGTCGGCGGCACCGTGGAAACGGCGGTCCGCACGCTGGGCCGCGACGCCGGGCAACGTCTGCAGCAACCGCTGCCGCTCTACGATCTCCGCATGCCGGGAGGCGTCGGCCACCTCACCGGCACATGGTCGAAACTGTTGGACTGACGTCAGCGGACCGGGTTGGTGGCCCGGGTGGTCGAAAGATCGCGGGGGTCGAGGATCACGGTGGTCCACTCGCCCTGCGGGGTCATGGCATTGGCGATGTAGCGCTCGCCCTCCTTGCGGAAGTCGCGCACCGCCACGAAGCCGGAGGCGCTCAGCTGGTTCAGCAGCGTGGTCTGGCGCAATTCGATCGGCTTCTGCCCAGGACCACGGCGTGCGGCGATGCTGGACCCCGTCCGGTCGGAGGAGCCAGCCGACCCCATGGTCGCCGAACGGGACATGTCGCCGCCGGTGCTGCCGGAATAGGCGCCCGAATGGCCTTGGGAACCCGAATAACTTTGCGAATAGCTCTGTTGCGCCATCGCGGCCGGAGCCACGGCGAGCGATGCGGTGATGGCCGCCAGGAACAATCCGGTCTTCATCTTCACCTCTCTGGTTGTCTGCCTCTATGGCCGGCAAACGCCGGGCCTCAAGATCCTGCAAACACCCCAACCGGCACCTTGTTGCATAAATGTCAGTCCGCACCCGCCGCACGGCGGTCCGATGCTCCGGTCGATCAGGAACCGGGAACATCGCGCTCACGACAGTGTTCTGGTCTTCGAATGCCGCCGCACCGGCTGTGCTTACCGTCACCTTGGCCCGACTTGCCAGCGAGGCAGTTTCCATGTGACGGAGACAACGGGACGGCGGGTGCGGCCACGACTTGTCTCATGCGTGACGCCGGCAGTCCTTGGTGACTATTCGGCCGAGCGAGGGAGGGTATGATGCTCTATTGGGCTCTTGTTTTCTTCGTCATCGCGCTGATCGCTGGTGCGCTCGGGTTCGGCGGAATCGCGTCGGCCAGTTCCGGCATCGCGCAGATCCTGTTCTTCCTGTTCCTGATCCTGTTCGCCATCAGCCTGATCATGGGGCTGGTGCGGCGACGGTAGACGGAAGGTCATCCGGCCGGGCGGTCGGCCCATGGGAGTCTCCGCCGGGATCTTTCCCGACGCGAAGGAACCATCGGCGGCTTGCCCGGTTGACTACGGTATCTCCTGACGCTGCAACACTCTCTCCTCCAGAGGTGACGTCAGGGCCGGCGAGCCCAGGCGGCGCTTCGATTGTCCCCGCCTCCGGCGGCGTCCCAAGCGGGCGCCGCCATTCTTTTTTCCATCATGTATTTGCATATAAAAACGGGGCACCCGGCGAGCGGACACCCCGTGAAATCCGTCATGTCTTCAAAAGCCGCCGACTTAGGCGTCCGCGTCGTCCGACGGGTTCTGGCCCTCCATCAGCAGGCGCAGCGCGCGGCGACCGCGCGACAGGCGCGATTTCACGGTGCCGATGGAGATTCCGAGGATGTCGGCCGCTTCGTTGTAGGAAATCCCCTCCAGACCGATCAGAAGAACGACCTCGCGCTGTTCGTTGGGAAGCAAGGCCAGCGCCCGGCGCAGGTCGCGCAGGTCCATCCGCACGAACTGCGAGCCTGGTGCGGCTCCGATCGCGGCCTGCGCCTCGGCGTCGATGTCGACCACCGGCTGGCGGCGGCGCACGCCGTTGATGTGCAGGTTGCGCAGAATGGTGAACAGCCAGGCGCGGAGATTGGTGCCGGGCCGCCACAGATGCAGCCGCGACAGCGCCCGCTCCAGGCATTCCTGAACCAAATCGTCGGCCAGCGTCGCATCCCGCACCATGGCACGGGCGAACCGGCGCAGTCGTGGGATTTCGTCCTCGATCTGGCGGATCACCGCGGGATTGGGCGGAGCATTGGGATCGGGGCGGAACTCGTCCTCGGCTTCCGCCTGAACGGCCACCACGTCGGCTACGGCCGTATCGGCGTCGCCGGCTTCGGTGCTGGCTTCGGCCCGCTTGGCCTCCGTATCGGCCTCCGCATGGGCAGTCAAATGGGTCTCCATCCCGGCATCGGCGGTTTTCTGGTCTGTGTACGTCGGCAGGCCGTCCGAACGGGTCCGGCCAACGGCCTCGGCGCCGAACGGCATCGGATCGGCCAGTGCCGGGCCGCGCAGTCGGTGGCTCAAGGTTGTCGCGACGTGGTTCGCCATCGGTGAAACGATGCCTCCTTCAATGCCGTTCGCCGCGGCGACGCCGTCCGCTTTCTGAAACGCGGGCGACAATGCCGGGGCCTCCGGCGCGACGGCCCCGGACGCGGAAATCTCCAAGGGAAATCTCCATCGTCCGGGGCCATCGAATTTGCAGCCGATTATCTGGCCCGATCCGTACGTAATGAGCGCACAAAGGAGCTGCCAGTTGGGAAAAAGGCTAATGGGTCATACAATAGGGCCGGCTAACCCCTAGAGTACCCCGTGTATCCCACGCCAATCACCGTTCGGGCGTTGGCGTAACATCTGGTCTTTCGTTATTTCTCCAACTCGATTGGAGGACGCATGACCAACGTGAAAAGAAAAAGACCGACCGACATTCGTCGATCGGCCTATGTATTTTTTATTGGCAGCGCCACATCAAGCACTTACGGCGATGTATTTCCCGGCAGCCGGCCTTCCGTTTCGGCTTATGCCGCCACGCCTGACACCCGGCCAGACGGATACAGCGGCGTCCTCCCTGAGAGTTCTGCTTCCGACCTTTCGATGGTCTCCGAAAGCTTGAAGAAAATCATACAGGGGGGTCCTGTGGAAGGCCACACGAACCTTTGCGGTACACCATCCGCGTCGCGCATGCCTGCAACCTCGCGGCGCATCGGCAGGCATGGAACCCGTCCTGCACGAATGGCCGCGTTGTCGGCGGCAGTGCTCCTGCCCGCCCTGCTGGCGGCAGCGCCGGCGAATGCCGGCATCGCCGAAAAGACCGTCGCCGCGCTGGAGGCTCTTGCCAGCAAGGGCAGCGCCCGTGCCCAGTATGAATTGGCGCAGCATTACGACCGCGCCGACGGGGTGAAGGCCGACCCGCGGCTCGCCTTATCCCTCTACTGCCGTGCCGCCCGCCAGGACTATGCCGACGCGGCATTGATGGCCGGCCGGATGCACATGGCCGGGGTGGGTGGCGTTTCGAAGGATGCCGACCTGGGCCGCGCTTGGCTGCGCAAGGCCGCATCCCTCGGCAACGAGCAGGCGGAGCGACTGGTCGGCAACGTCAGCGCCAAGGTGAAGACGCCCGACCGTTGCGAGCCGCCCAACCTGCGCTGGGGGATCATCCGCAAGCCGCCGGCCGAAATCCGCGCCATGGTGCAGAAGATGGCGCCGACCTACGGCCTCGATCCCGATCTGGTGCTGGCGGTCATCGCCGTCGAATCCGGCTACCGCATCGATGTCGTATCGAACAAGAACGCCCAGGGCCTGATGCAGCTGATCCCGGAAACCGCCGAGCGATTCGGCGTCTCCGACCCCTTCAACGCCGAACAGAATCTGCGCGGCGGCATGAAGTATCTGCGCTGGCTGCTGGCCTATTTCGACGGCAACGTCGCCTATGCGCTGGCGGGCTACAATGCCGGCGAGGGGGCGGTCCTGCAGTACAAGGGCATCCCGCCCTACCGCGAGACGAAGGATTACGTGACCAAAATCCGCAGCATCTACGCGCAGACCTATCATCCCTTCAACCGGGGTGTCGTCCAGTCTGCCGGCCTCGTCAGCAGCGCGCGAGAGGAGGTTGCCGAGCTGTCGCTTTCGACCAGGACGCGCAGCAACGGAAAGCGCTGAGAACGGGAGATTGCGACTCGGAAAAATGCGACTCGGACGACTCGGGAGGCGTTTGGTTAACACTTTGGTTATAAAGTGACGATTACCCTCGGGGCACGACGGATTTCGCAAGCGCTGGCGCCCATCGGGACGCCATCCCGCGTCACCCGCCAGCGTCTCACCTGCAACGTTTCATCCGAACGTTTCCCGAGGACCTGCCCGATGCCCATGGCCGCCGACGTCGACACCATCGAACGCACCTCCATCGTCGCCTACACGCTGCTGAACGAGCTTCATGAAGTCCTGGCCCTGCCCAAGGCTCCGGACGACGTCACGCTGGGCATCCTGATGGGCATGGCCATGTTCCTCGACGACAAGGTCGGCCCGATGCGCGCCAAGCGCCTGATGAGCGAGGCGCCGACCATCGTGCTGAAGACGGATGCCCACGTCACCACCGACCAGACCCAGCGCATCATGCCGGTCCTGCGCGCCTTCGGCGACCACCTGAAGGAACTGCGCATGAAGGCGGAGCGTCCGGTCAGCGGCTCCGTCGGCTGACGCCACCCGCCGATTTTTAAAGTTTTGCGGACCCGACGCCGACCGCGGCGCCGGGTCCGTTGTGTTGGCAGACTGTCAGGCTGCTTGACCGAACGGTAAAATGGGCCGAAGCTTGGCGCCCATGGACTGGTTCACCGGGATCAGCATCGTCGCCATCATGGCCGGCGTGACCGTCAGCACCGTCGTGCTGGTGGCCGTCGGATCGATCCGCCGCAGCCTGAACGAGGCGGCAACCCGCCAGTCCCAGCAAATCCGCAAGCTGACGGAGACGGTGGCGACCCTGTCCCAGCAGCAGCAGGCGGCGCAGACCCGCATCCAGCAACTGACCGACGCCAACCGCAAGCTGTCCGACGAGTTGTCGGCGCTGGGCGAACGGCTGAACGACGCCGACACGGTCCAGCGCGTGGCCGGCACGGCGAGGCTTCTCCATTGACCGCGACTATCCTTCCCGACGCTGCCTCTCCCGATGCCGCAAGAGAGCGTGACCGCTGGGCCGCCAGTGCCGATGCCTGGGATCGCTGGGCCGATCCGATGGCCGATCTGGCCGACAAGCTGAACCGTCCGCTTCTCGATGCCGCCGGTCTGGCGGAGGGGCACCGGCTGCTCGATCTCGCGTCGGGCGCGGGAGAGCCGGCGTTGAGCGCCGCGCGCCGGGCCGGACCGGATGGGCTGGTGGTGGGCAGCGACCTCGTTCCCGGCATGATGGCCGGGGCCGTCCGCCGCGCCCGCAGCGTGGAGGGTCCGGCCCCCGCCTTCACCGCCGCCGACATGACCGCCCTGCCCTTCGCCGACGCCGCCTTCGACGGCGTGACCTGCCGTTTCGGCATCATGTTCGTGCCGGGCGTGGACTCCGCCCTGCGCGAGGTGCGGCGCGTCCTGCGCCCCGGCGGCAAGGCGACCTTCATGGTGTGGGGTCCGCGCGCCGGCAACGGGCTGTTCGCGGAGATCGGCGACGTGGTCGCCGACCATCTCGGCGAGGACGGCAGCCTCGACCCGCTGTTCCGCTTCGCCGAGCCGGGATTGCTGTCCGATGTGATGCGGGCCGCCGGATTTGCGGAGACCTCGGAGACCGAGCTGACCCCGGTGCGCAAGGCCCCCGCCGGGCGACCCTTCTGGCGCGCCGCCCTGGACATGAGCTTCGGCCACCGGCTGGGGGGATTGAGCGCGGAGCGGCGCAAGGCGCTGGAGCAGGACATCGCCCAACGATTCGATGCCCAGGCGGTGGACGGCATCGTGCCGGTGCCGTCGCATGCGCGGATCGTCGTGGGGTGGTAGGGGCTTGGTGAGTTAGCCCCCCTCAGTAATCCTTCTCGTAGATCACCCCGAACTTCGTCTCCGAGTTGGCCCCGACCGACGCCGTGCCCTTCAGGTTCTTGGTGATGTCGATCTCGACCTTCGCCCGGCTCTGGTTGGCGCCGATGCCCTGCTCGACGCCGACATAGACGCGGTCGCTGACATAGCGGCCGGCCTGCACGGCGCCGCCCTTGCCGTTCTCGCCCTGGGTGAAGTCCAACCGGTCGACGCCCAGGCCGCGGCGCACCTTGTCCAGGATGCCGCCGCCGCCACCGCCGACCCCCGCCAGCGTCGCCGCTGACTGGGCCAACTGAACCGCCTCCGCCGCGCTGAGATCCCCGACCGACTTGCCGAACAGCACGCCGGCCAGCACCTCGTCCTGCGGAAGTCCCTGCGGAGAGGTCAGTTCGATTTTCGGCTGACGGGCGGTGCCGCTGACCACGACGTCGGCGGTGATGCCGTTGGCCGTCGCCTCGGCCAGCAGGTCGAGGCGGGGGTCGATGGGCTGTGTGCCGTCGAAATCGAAGATGCCGCGCTTGAACTCGAAATTCTTGGCCAGCAGGTCCAGGCTGCCTTTCAGGATGGTGAAGCGGCCGGTCACCTCCGGTGCTGCGGCGGTGCCGCCGACACGCAGGTTGCCGCCCAGTTCCGCGTTCAGCCCGCGACCGCGCACGAAGATCTGATTTGGCGCATTCACCGTCATGTCCAACGCCAGCACGAAGGGCGAGGCGGCTGGAGGCGCCTCCTCCGGCACAGGCACCCGGCGCGTGCCGCCGGCGGTGGACACCTGGGTCGTCCCGCGGGCGCGGCGGCCCTTGCCGACCTCGGTCACCTTCAGATCGACGACATTGGCGGGCATGCGGTCGGGAACCTGGATCTCGGCGCGGCGGATGTCGACCGGGCCGGCAAGCCGGGCGTTGGTGAAGCCGCCGGTCAGGGTCAGGTTCGCCCCGATCTCCGCCGTCACCAGATCGATTTCCAGCAGCCGGGCATTGTCGGCCTGCAACCTGATGTCCAACTGCCGGTCGGCCTCCGCGCTGGGGCGGATGACGCCGTTCGCGGTGATGACGCCGCCGTTGCGGGTCCGGCCGCGGAAGCTCTGTATGGTGAAGACGTCGCCGTCGCCGACCAGCCGCGCCTCGATGTTGGTGATGACGGCACCCGAGGCCCGGTTCTCGTAGCGTCCGTTCGCCAGCACCACCGATCCGCCCAGCGACGGCTTGTCCACCGTCCCGCCGGCCTGCACATCCAGCCGCAGCAACCCGCGCGCCCGGTCACCCGTTGCGGCGAGCAGGTCGTTCGCCAACGACATGTCCACCGTACCGTTGACCGCCGCGTCCAGCGCGCCATTCGGCGGAACACTGACGGCGTAGCTGTCCGGATTCATCACCAGCGGCAGGGCGGCGTTGGCGGTCAGCGTGCCGGCATTCTTCGGCATGGCGACCCGGCTGGCCAGCGTGAGCCGGCGGTCGCGCCATTGGATGTCCGCCGTCGCGTCGATGCCCGGCAGCCCGGCCTGGGTGGTCTGCTGCGCCTTCAAACCATTGATCCGAATCGTGGCGTCGGCGCGCGGGCTGCGCAGCGTGCCGCCCAGCGACGCCCGCGCATTGGCGATGCCGTCCAGCGCGAGCGTCGGGCTGGCCAGCTTCGCCAGCGCCAGCGGCAGGCGGTCGATGGTCAGTTCGCCGCTCAGCCGCTCTCCGTTCAGGCCCAGGTCGGCGGCGAGCCGGGCGCTGCCGGACGACAGCCGCAGATCCTTCACCTCATAGCGGCGGTCGGCCAGCAGGATGGTGGCCGGGGCGGTCATCCGCAGGTCCTCGCCGGCATAGCGCGCCTGCAGGCGGTCGAGCCGGATGCGGGTCACCCCGCCCTCCATCGCCAGTCCGCCAGCAAGGTCGAGCGCGACCGGCCGCGCGCCGGCGCCATTGGCGTTGGCCTGGAAGCTGGCCTTCGCCAGCGATCCGTCGACTGAGGCGGTGACGCTGCGCAGGTCGTTGCCGGCGGCGTTGCCGTCGGTCATCTCCACCCGCGCCTTGCCGCTGGGGGTGCCCAGCGCGTCGGCGACGTCGGCCTTGGCCGTCAGTTTCCGGGCGGTCAGCAGCGGTCCGCCCTGCCCCTCCACCCGCAGGTCGCTGGCGTCGGCGGTCAGGCTGGCCGCCTGCTTGCCGCCCTTGCCGTCCAGCGCCAGCGTGAATGTCGCCCCACCGCCGAGCGGCATTCCCGCCAGTTCCGACAGGCCGTTCAGATTGGGCAGCTTTCCGTCCAGCCGGCCGGTGGCGAGCAGCGTGTCGAGCGCCACCTGCGCCTCGCCGGTGATGCGGTTGGTGCCGTTGGCGATCGTCAGGCCGTCCAGCCGCAGCGTCTGTTCGCGCAGGGCATAGCGGCCGTCGAGCGAGAGCGGCGTCTTGTCCAGGTTGGTGCGGGCCGACACCGTGCCGTTCGGCGTGGCCGGCAGGCCGGCGGCGGTCGCCTTCACCTCTGTGGCGCCCAGCCGGCGGCC
>CBFGPE010000129.1:0-19825 GCA_965650625.1 uncultured Azospirillum sp.
GCGGCCGGCCGATGGTGCCGGGCGCCAGCCTGAACGAGCATCACCTGATCCCCCGCACCTATGGTGGCCGGGAAACGGTGACGATGCACCGCATCTGCCATGCGAAGATCCATGCGGTGCTGACCGAACAGCAGCTGCGCGACCATTATCACGAGATCGAGGCGTTGCGCGGCCATCCCGACATCGCCGCCTTCATCCGCTGGGTCCGCCGCAAGCCGCCGGAGTTCATTGACGGCCATGCCACCGATCGGCGGCGGCGCAAGCGCTGATCGCTCTTATCCCTGCCGCATTGCCCGCCGCGCGGCCGGCTTCGGCAGATACTCTCGGGCCTCGCCGTTACACACGCGGCTGACCCGCTCATACTCCTCCACCGTGTCGACCTTGGCCTGACGGCGGTCGCGCTCGCGGCCGAACTCCTGCATGATCCGCCGCATCGCCGACTCGAGCGGCCGGCGGATCGCGGCCATCGCCTGGGTCTGGCTGCGCGAGCGCACCGGCTTCATCCCGTCGATCACCTGCTCCAGGCGGCTGCGGATTTGCGGCATCATCTCGTTCAGCAACGCCTCGTCCACCGCGACATGCCGCATCTCGTGGGCCAGAACCTCGCCATGCAGGCAGGAGTCGGCCGGGATCTCGCTGGCGACATGGACGATGCGCTGCTGGAAGCCGAAGCTGATGGTCAGCGCGCTGGCCGACGCGCAATAGGTGCCGTCGCCCATCGACTTGAACAGCGCCTGCACCTGCGACTGCTCGCCATAACGCGCCTGGGTCAGCCCCAGCACATGGCTGTCGGTGGTGCTCACCGGCCCCGGCGTCCGCCCCGGAAGCCGGGTGAGCTGGGCGATCGACAGGCTGTCGTCACGCTTGATCGGCGCCAGCACGGTGTCGAGTGTCAGTTTGGTCGGCGGAAAGCCGCCGCAGCCACCGGACTGCGCTGCAGCCGGCGCCGCCGCAAGGAGGAGCCCCAAAAGGGAAAGGAACAGGAGGCGAACGGTCATCCCAGCACTGTTACCGGGAAACCGTTCGCCGACAAGAGATATGGAAGGGTAGAAACGTGCGCCCCTCACTTCCCCGCCTTCAACTGCTCCCGGGTCAGCCAGAACACCTCGCCGAAGCTGTTGGCGGTCTGCAGCCACAGGAAATCCAACTGCGGATACTCCGCCTCCAGAATCTCGCGGCCGGTGCCGAACTCGCACAGCAGACCGCCTTCGGGGGTCAAATGCTTGGGCGCTTCCTTCAGGATGCGGCGGACGATGTCCAGCCCGTCGTCGCCGCCGGCCAGCGCCATTTCCGGCTCGGCGCGGAATTCCGGCGGCAGGGCGTCCATCGATTCGGCGTCGACATAGGGCGGGTTGGTGATGATGACATCGTACTTGCGCGTCTTCAGCGGGGCGAACAGGTCGCCCTGGTGCAGGGCGATGCGGTCCTCGAAGCCGCTGTCGGCGACGTTGCGCTTCGCCACCTCCAGCGCGTCGGGCGACAGGTCGACGGCGTCCACCTGGGCCTCGGGGAAGATGCGGGCGGCCAGGATGGCAAGGCAGCCGGAACCGGTGCACAGGTCCAGCACCCGCTCGACCGAGGTCGGGTCCTCCACCAGCGTGAAGTCGTCGCCGCCGAACAGGTCGGAGAACAGCAGCTCGCCGATGTAGGAGCGCGGGACGATCACCCGCTCGTCCACATAGAAGGGAATGCCCTGGATATAGGCCTTGTTCAGCAGGTAGGGCGCCGGCTTGCGGGTGTCGATGCGGGCATGGAGGATGCCGGCCACCGCCTCGCGCTCCACCGCGGTCAGGCGCGAGTCCAGATAGGGATCGAGCTGGTCGACCGGCAGGTGCAGCGTCTCCAGCACCAGGAACACCGCCTCGTCGAAGGCCGTGGTGGTGCCGTGGCCGTAATCGAGGTCGGCCTCGTTGAAGCGGCTGACGCCGTAGCGCAGGAAATCGCGGATGGTCGACAGCTCGGCTGCTGCTGCGGCGGCGGTGTGCTTGCTGGTCGGCTTGCTGGTCATGGGGCGCTGGCTCCGGTCAGGAACGGGAAAGGGGTCAGAGGATGTCCAGCACCGACTCCGGCGGACGGCCGACGCGGGCGCGGTCGCCCTTCACCACGATCGGGCGCTCGATGGCCGACGGATTGGCGGACAGGGCGGCGACCAGCGCCTCTCCGTCGAGGTCCTTGGGCAAGCCGGCCTCGGCCGCTTCCTTGGCGCGGGTGATGTCGCGCGGCCCCTTGCCCAGCTTGGCGAGGATGGCCGACAGCTCCGCCGCGGTGGGCGGGGTCTTCAGATACTCGATCACCGTCGGCTCGACACCGCGGGACCGCAGAAGCTCCAGCGTCTCGCGCGATTTGCTGCAGCGCGGGTTGTGATAGATCGTCACGTCGCTCATGACAGGCCTTCTTGGTTTGAAGAGCGGTCAGACTGATACACCCAACCCGCGTGCCGCGCCAATCCGGCATGCGGAAACGGACGCCGCGGCGCAACATCGCTCAGGTGACAAGGGATGGCTTTGGTATTATTTTGCGCGCTCGCTTTTCCGAAGGCCCGCGCGCGCCGTATCCCGGTGGGCGGACCATGCGGAACAGATCCGATGCCCAGATACGGATGCCGGCCGTGACCAAGCTCTCGCTCTCCAAGGACAAGATCAACATCCTCCTTCTGGAAGGTGTCCACGACAACGCCATCGACGAGCTGGCCCGCGGCGGCTACGCCTCCGTCGAGCGGCTGCCGCGCGCGCTGGACGAGTCCGAACTGCTGGAGCGCATCGGTTCGGTCCACATCCTGGGCATCCGCTCGCGCACCCATCTGACCGCCAAGGTGCTGGAGGCGGCGAGCAAGCTGATCACCGTCGGCTGCTTCTGCATCGGCACCAATCAGGTCGACCTGAAGGCTGCGCGCCGCCAGGGCGTGCCGGTGTTCAACGCGCCCTATTCCAACACCCGGTCGGTGGCGGAGCTGGTGATCGGCGAGATCATCATGCTGATGCGCGGCATCTTCGAGAAGTCGCAGCTGGTCCATGGCGGCGGCTGGATGAAGTCGGCCAAGGACTCCTACGAGATTCGCGGCAAGACGCTGGGCATCGTCGGCTACGGCCACATCGGCACCCAGGTGTCGATCCTGGCGGAAGCCATGGGCATGCAGGTCCGCTTCTACGACACCGTGCGCAAGCTGGCCCTCGGCAATGCGCGCGCCTGCGATTCGCTGGAGGAGTTGCTGTCGGTGTCCGACGTGGTGACCCTGCATGTGCCGGACACCCCGCAGACCCGCAACATGATCGGTGAGCGTGAACTGGCCGCCATGAAGAAGGGCAGCCACCTGATCAACGCCGCCCGCGGGCAGGTGGTGGACATCGAGGCGCTGGCCGCCGCGATGAATTCCGGCCACGTCCTGGGCGCCGCCATCGACGTCTTCCCGGTCGAGCCCGGTTCGGACAAGGACGAGTTCCAGAGCGCGCTGCGCGGCATCAAGACCGCCATCCTGACCCCGCACATCGGCGGTTCGACGATGGAGGCCCAGGCCAACATCGGCACCGAGGTGGCGCAGAAGCTGCTCGAATATTCGGACAACGGCTCCACCGTCGGCGCGGTCAACTTCCCGCAGGTGGCGCTGCCGGTTCAGGCCGGCTGCACCCGCTTCCTGCACGTCCACGAGAACCGTCCGGGCATCCTGCGCAAGGTGAACGAGGTGTTCTCCGGCCGCGACCTGAACATCGCCGCCCAGTATCTCCAGACCGATCCGGAGCTGGGCTATGTGGTGGTCGACGTCAACGGTGACGTCGAGGAGCTGGAGGTCGACAATGACCTGCGCGCCATCGAAGGCACCCTGACGGCGCGCTTCCTGGTCCCGTCGCAGCGCTGATCGGATAGCAGGAGGGGGGCGCCGGCGGTGGCGCTCCCCTCCCCCGGGAACCCTTTCCCCACCGTCCGGTTGTCCCCTCACGATGCTGCGCCGCAGCACCAGCCTGAGAGGACGCCCGCCATGACCGACCGCCACTCCACCATGCTCAAAACGCTGGGCCTCACCGCACTGGCCTTGGGCGGTCTGGCCGCCGCCAACACTGTGGCGGCCCGCGCGGCCGAACGCCGCTATCCGCCGGAAGGCCGTTTCCTGACCGTCGACGGCGTCCGCCTGCATTACATGGAGGCCGGCGAAGGCCCGCCGGTCGTGCTGCTGCACGGCAACGTCTCCGCCCTCGGCGATTCGCTGGCGAGCGGGCTGTTCCAGATGCTGGCGCGGACCCACCGGGTTATCGCCTTCGACCGTCCCGGCATGGGCCACAGCGACCGTCCCCGAAACAGCACCCATGGCCGGGATTGGACGCCGGAGGATCAGGCCGACCTGCTGGCCCACGCCTTCGACGCGCTGAACATCGAAAACGCCGTGGTGGTCGGCCATTCCTACGCCACGCTCGTCGCCCTGTCCCTGGCGCTGGACCATCGCCGGACGGTGAAGGGTCTGGTGCTGATGGCCGGCTATTACTTCCCGACCAAGCGGGTGGATGCGGCTCTGGTGGCGCCGGTGGCGACGCCGGTGCTGGGCGACCTGCTGCGCTATACGCTGTCGCCGCCGGTCTCCAAGGCGATGATGCCGGCGATGCTGAAGACGCTGTTCTCGCCGCGGCCGGTACCCGACCACCTGACGGAGAGCTTCCCCGCCGCCCTGACGATCCGGCCGAGCCAGTTGCGCGCCAACGCCCAGGACGGCGTCACCATGGTGCCCGCCGCCGGGCGGCTGCAGCACCGCTATGCCGAGGTGACGGTCCCGGTGGCGATTTTCGCCGGCCATAGTGACCGTGTCGTCTCGCAGGAGGAACAGAGCGGCCGGCTTCACCATGTCCTGCCCGACAGCACCATTCATTGGGTGCCGGACAGCGGCCATATGGTGCATTACGCCGACCCGGAGCTGGTTGTGCGCCGGATCGACGAGCTGTCAGCCGAAAAGGCGGTGCCGCGGATCGCCGCTCACAGGTAGCGCCGCATCAGGATGCTGCCGCCCTGGTGCGGCAGGCGGGGGTGCCAGGGGATGTCGGCGCGGCCGATCTCCTCAAACCCCTCGCCGACGTAGAGGTGGCGGGCCGGCTCGTTGTCGGCCCAGACATGCAGGGTGACGCGGTCGAAGCCGCCGGTCCGCGCCCGCTCGTAGAACCAGCCGAGCAGCCGCCCGGCAATGCCCTGCCGCCGCTGCTCCGGGTCGACCGCCAGCGCCGACAGGAAATAGCTGCCCCAATCCAGCGTTTCAGAAAACGCGGCCATATGGGCGACCCGGTCGGGCGGCAGGCCGCTGTAATCCTCCGTCCGGATCCAGTCGGTGGGATAGCCGTGGGCGACGCCGACCACCTGCCCGTCCAGTTCCGCCACCCCGCTCTGCCGGTGCGACAGCGACCCGCTGCGCCCGGCCAATCCTGGCACCAGCATCTCCGCCGCGGTCATTCCCGGCATCAGCCCGTCGAGCAGAAATTCGTAGACCCCGCCCCCGGCGATGTCGATCAGCCGCGCCAGTTCCGGTGAGTCGTCGGCATCGGCCGCGCGGATGCGGAGACGATCGTCAGTCAATGCAGAGCTCACGGCGGGAACCTTCGATCAGGAGAGCGGCCGACTAGAAGAGGCCCTCCCGCCGCCGATTTCCAGCCCCTTTCGTGCGAACCGATTCGCTCAGCCCTGATCGGCGGCGCGGTTGAGGTCGTCGCGCAGCCGCAGCAGCGCATCACGGAGCGACATCAATTCCCCGGCCGAACTGCCGGCGGCGGCGGCGATCCGCGTCGGCAGGCATTCGGCCTTGCTGCGCAGAGCCGCACCCTCGGCGGTCAGGCCGATGCGCACCAGCCGTTCGTCCTGCGGATCGCGGGCGCGGGTGAGAAGCCCCTGCCCTTCCATCCGCTTCAGCAGCGGAGTCAGCGTGCCGCTGTCCAGCCCCAGCCGCTCGCCCAGCAGCTTCATCGACTGCCCGTCCTGCTCCCACAGCAGCAGCATGATGAGATACTGCGGATAGGTCAGGCCAAGCTGCTCCAGCAGCGGGCGATAGACACGGCTCATCGCCAGATTGGCCGAATAGAGCGCGAAGCACGCCTGATTGGAGAGCAGAAGCGGGTCGTCCTTGTCGGCTGCCATGATGTGTGAACCCTGAGAACACGGGGCGGAAAATACGGCACGCCGCCGGGATGCCGCGCGTCGGTCGATCATGCGTCCTGCACAATCGCGCGCAACAGCCCGGCGGCGCAATGCTGAAGGCCTTTCGCCTCAGGCGATGCCCTCAGGTCCGGCCCTCAATCCACCGTCAGGCAACGGTCGTGGTGACCGGAATGTTGCCCTTGGTGGCGTGGCTGTAGGGGCAGACCTTGTGGGCGCGGGCCAGCAGATCCTCGGCCGCGGCCTTGTCCATGCCCGGCAGCGAGACCACGAAATCGACCGTCAGGCCAAAGCCCTCGCCGTCGTCGCGGGCGCCGATGCCGACCGTGGCGTTCACCGTCAGATCGGCCGGAACGGCGATCTTGTCACGGTTGCCGACGAACTTGATGGCGCCGATGAAGCAGGCTGAATAGCCGGCGGCGAACAGCTGTTCCGGATTGGTGGCGCCGCCCTGACCGCCCAGTTCCTTCGGCGCGGCCAGCGCTACCGACAGCAGTCCATCTTCGCTGACGGCCTTGCCGTCACGGCCACCGGTGGCGGACACCTTGGTCGAATACAGGGTCTTCATGGCGTGTGCTCCTTCACAGCTTGGTTTGGCTGGGCTTCCGGGGCGGCGGCTTGAACCGGCACCCGTTGATCTCGTGAGACGGACTGTGGCGCACAATTGAATTGCGCGCAATCAGATTTGTCGCGCGCTATCTGATTGTGCGCAATGCGTTCGGCGCATGCCGCTCCGCTGGGGCCGCACGCCTGTCGTGTCGGCTCTCCGCCGGTCCCTGGGAAAATGAACACAATAAAAAAACCCCGAAGTCCGATGGACTTCGAGGCTTCTTTTTCCTTCCGGAACTGGTCGGAGCGACAGGATTTGAACCTGCGACCCCCAGACCCCCAGTCTGATGCGCTACCAGGCTGCGCTACGCTCCGTCAACTTCACCGCAGTGCTTGCGGCTTGGCTCCGGAAGGGAACGGGACTATAGCCGCGGGCTTTTGCCGATGCAACATCTCCCGTGATGATTTTCAGCTTTTTTTGCTCCCCATTTCGGACAGGCGGGACAGCACCGATCGCAGCGATTTCAGCTCGTCCAGCACCATGGTGATCTCATGACGCACGGCATCGGGCAGGGGCGGATGATCGGCACCGCCCTCACCGCCGTCATTGGACTCGTCGTCGGCGAAGGCCTCGACATCCGCCGCGTCGCCGACCTCATCCGTGTCTTCCGGCAGCGGCGGCGTCGGGTCGGACATCCGCCCTTCCTTCAGCAGACGTTGAACGCCCTTGATGGTGTAGCGGTCCTCATACAGCAGCGCCTGGATGCGCCGCAGAAGCTCGACATCCTCCGGCCGATAATAGCGTCGACCGCCGCCGCGCTTCAGAGGGCGGATCTGGGGAAACTTCGTCTCCCAGAACCGCAGCACATGCTGTGGCACGTTGAGGTCGGTCGACACCTCGCTGATGGTGCGATAGGCCGTAGCGGATTTCATGAGCGGATCAGGCCGCCATCCGACGATGAGCGGGGGCGGCAGTCCGCGGGACGGCACGGCACGGCGAAGGGCGGGTCATCCGGATCATCGGACACGGCCAGCGTCAGGACAGAGCCCGCGCGGGCGTCGGCGCCCCACCCTCCTGTACCTCGTTGATGCGGTTCTTCAGCACATGGCTGGCACGGAAGACCAGGACCCGGCGCGGCAGGATCGGCACCTCTTCCCCGGTCTTGGGGTTGCGGCCGATTCGCTCGCCCTTCTGGCGGACCTGAAAGCTGCCGAAGGACGAGATCTTCACCATCTCCCCCCGGGCGAGCGCATCGGAAATCTCGTCCAGTACGGTTTCGACCAGATCGGCCGATTCATTGCGCGAAAGACCGACTTCCTGATAGACGGCTTCGCTCAATTGCGCGCGCGTGACGGTGTTTTGCGACATTGTTCGACCTCCCCCCGCAACCATTGCGAAGACGGTAATCCGGGGGAAGAAGGTCCGTCAATTCAAAAGCTTGGCAGCCGTAAACGGCCCGGCCGAAGTCCGGCCGGGGTTGCAGCGCAGCATGCTGACGGGAAACGGGGAACGAACGCCGGCGGCTTACCAGCGGATCAGCGCCGAACCCCAGGTCAGCCCGCCTCCGATGGCTTCCATCAGGATCAGGTCGCCGCGCTTGATGCGACCGTCGGCCACCGCCTCGCCCAGCGCCAGCGGGATCGACGCGGCCGAGGTATTGCCGTGGCGGTCCACCGTCAGGACGACCTTCTCCGGCGACAGCTTCATCTTGCGGGCCAGCCCGTCGATGATGCGGCGGTTGGCCTGGTGCGGCACCATCCAGTCGATATCGGTCGACTCGAGGCCGTTGGCGACCAGAGCCTCCTCCACCACCGCCGACAGCTTGGACACGGCATGGCGGAAGATTTCCTGCCCGTGCATGCGGACATGGCCGATGGTGCCCGTCGACGACGCGCCGCCATCGACATAGAGCAGGTCGTACTGGGTGCCGTCGGAATGCAGGTGGGTGGACAGCACGCCACGGTCGGACGAATCGCCCTTGCCCTCATAGGCGTCCAGGACGATGGCGCCGGCGCCGTCGCCGAACAGAACGCAGGTGGTGCGGTCGTTCCAGTCGAGAAGGCGGGAGAAGGTCTCCGCCCCGATCACCAGGGCGCGGCGCGCCTGACCGTTGCGCAGGAAATTGTCGGCCACCGACATGGCATAGACGAATCCGGCGCAAACCGCCTGGATGTCCATGGCGAAGCCCTTGGTCCCCAGCGCCGCCTGCACCTTGGTGGCGGTCGCCGGGAAGGTGTTGTCGGGCGTGGTGGTGGCCAGGATGATGCAGTCGATGCTGCTGGCCGGCACGCCGGCATGCTCCAGCGCGCGGGTCGCCGCAGCGATGGCGAGGTCGGAGGTCTTCTCCCCCTCCGCGGCGATGTGGCGGGACTTGATGCCGGTGCGCTGGACGATCCATTCGTCCGACGTGTCGACCCGCTGTTCCAGATCTTGGTTGGTGACGACGTTGGACGGCAGGAAGATACCGCAACCCAGAACTCGGGAACGCATGACCATTGTTCAGCCCGCCGCCGCCTTCGTGTCGGGAAGAGGGTTCGCGTCGGCTATGCGCCCCATCTCTTCCTTGATGCGTTCGTTGAAGCCATGTGTCGCCAGATTGACGGCGACCGCAACGGCATTGGCGAAGCCGACCGCGTCGGTGCCGCCATGGCTCTTCACGCAGACGCCGCGCAGACCCAGGAACATCGCGCCGTTGTAGCGGCGTGGGTCGATCCGCTCGCGGAAACGCTTGAAGGCGCCGCGTGCCAGCAGATAGCCGATCCGTGCCAGGAATGACGTCGCGAAGGTCCGGCGCAGGAATTCGGAGAACAGTTTGGCCGTGCCCTCCGCCGTCTTCAGCGCGACATTGCCGGTGAAGCCGTCGGTGACGATGACGTCGACCGTTCCCAACCCGATGTCCGTGCCCTCGACGAAGCCATGGAAACGGCCGGGCAGCGGCATGTCGCGCAGGCTGGCCGCCGCGGCACGCACCACCTCGTTGCCCTTCATGTCCTCCGACCCGATGTTCAGCACACCGATCGACGGCTCCGGAAGGCCTAGGATGGCACGCGCGAAGACGGCCCCCATCACGGCGAACTGGACGAGATTTTCCGGCTGGCATTCGGCGTTGGCGCCGAGGTCCAGCATCACGCTCTCGCCCCGTTGCGTCGGGAAGAAGGAGGCCATCGCCGGCCGGTCGATGCCAGGCAGCGTCTTCAGCACGAATTTCGCCATCGCCATCAGGGCGCCGGTGTTGCCGGCCGACACCACGCAGGCAGCCTCGCCCGCCGCGACGGCGTCGATGGCAAGCCGCATGCTGGACTGGCGTCCCGCGCGCAGTGCCACTGCCGGCTTGGCGTCACCGGCCACGAAGTCGGCGGTGTGGCGGATTTCCGCCACCGCCTTCAACGCAGGCCGCTGGTTCAGCAGCGGTTCGAGCCGCTGCTGGTCGCCGTACAGCAGAAAGCGCACGTCGGGATGGCGCTCCCGCGCGATGTCCGCCCCGGCAACGACCATGTCGGGACCGTGATCGCCACCCATGGCATCCAGGGCGATGGTCAGGCGCTGGCTCACCGCGAACAGGCTCCCCGGCTTGGACCCCGGCAGGGGCGACCAGCGCCCCCGGTCATCGGGACCTTAGACAACGCGATCCGGATCAAGCGGCCGCGGTGCCGCTCTGAACCACTTCACGCTGGTCGTAATGGCCGCAAGACCCGCAGACGTGGTGCGGACGCTTCAGCTCGCCGCAGTTCGGGCACTCGTTGTAGGCCGAGGTCGGCAGAGCGTGGTGCGAACGACGCATGTTGCGCCGCGACTTGGAGGTCTTCTTCTTCGGAACAGCCATGACCGTAAACTCTCTTCATTGGAAAGGGCGGCCCGAACAGGGGCCGCCCAGCGCGAGCGGCATTCAATAAGGCAAATGCCCCCAAAGGGCAAGCCCGAACAACCCCCATTTCGCAACCCCGCGCCGCTCATTGGTGGGGGTGGAAATGCCGGCCCTTATACAAGCCGCGGCGGGGAAAGCAACAGTGCGATCACTTCCGCGACTTCAACTGCTGCAGAACGGCGAAGGGATTGGGCTTCTCGGGCTCTTCCGCCACCTCTTCCTCCGCCGGGTCCTCATCGTAGCCTTCGAATTCCACCCCTTCTGCATGCGGATAGGGGTCGAGTCCCAGCGACAGGTGCTGCGCCGTCAGCTCGCCGATGTCGATTCGGTTGTTCTCCATCGGCTCGGGAATGTCCTCGTCCGACAGGGAGGGGTCGAAATCGACCTCCAGCCCCTGGTCCTCGATCATCGACGGCGGGGCGAACAGCGCATCGAAGCTCTCGCTGACATGGGCGGGCACCGGTTCCAGCGTGACGACGCAGGTCTGCACCACGTCGGCCTCCAACTGGCCGGAAACGCGGATCATCTGGCCGCCGCGCACCGCGCGCAGCTTCACCGTGGCGGTCAGGTTGCCGATCGCCTCCAGTTCCAGCCGTTCGGCCAGCGCCTTGCGCTCCGTCTCCGTCGCTTCGATGGTTTCGGTCACGTCGGCGCGGCGCACCGCGTCGGCAGGGACGATGCGCGAGAATTCCGGGGCCGGCAGGGCACCGTTGGCAGGACTCATGGCGAAAGACTCTCTGATCGAAAACCGAAACGGCCGGGGCGCTCGCGCAACCGGCATCTGCTCGAGTCACATGCAGCCGACGGGCCGGAAAGGCAAGCCCTCCGGCATCGGACGGCCCTCAGCACCCCTCATATATAGTGTGGGCCTCACGCCGGCACCGGCGCGAAGAGGACCTCCCCCCGCATCAGCGACTCCAGCGGCTGGGCGTCGAGCGCCGCGGCGCAGGCGCGGACATAGGCGGTCATGGCCGCCAGCACGCCGTCCGGCACCGGATCGACCGTGCCGTAGAGGTTGTTGTCCAGCGCCACCTCCAGCCTGCCGTCGCCGGAGTCGGCCAGCGCCTCGTCATAGGCGCGGATTCGCCCGGCCATGCCACGCGCCATCGTCTTGACCTTCCTGGCGATGCCGCTGTCGCCGGCCCCCATCTCCAGCAGCGACTTCTCGAAATCGTCGACCATCGTCTCATAGAGGCGCTGCGACAATTTGGCGGCCTCGGCGCCCTGCCCCTTCAGCCGGCGCATCACCAGCAGCAGATGCAGCGCCACCATCTCGAACCGCCCGTCGAGCGTGTCGGGCACGGCGAGCGCACTGTAGAAGGCCGGCTCGCGGGCCCGGCCGACGATGGCGGTGAACAGCCCGCCCACCGCAGTGGCCTTGCGGGCACGGGTGCCGCCGCCGATACCGGACATCAAAGGGGCCAGCAGACGGCCGATAAAGCTTCCTGACACGAACGGCAGCCCCTCCCCGACTCGGAGTCTCGTTGACAGGGCGAAGCAGCCGGTGCGATTGTCCCGCCCGGAGACTGTCCACAGCCGTGGACGGCCTCCCTGCCCCGCCGGCTCCATCATAGCCCGAGCACCATGACCAGATCGAACTTTTCCGCCCCCCGCACCGTCATTCGCACCGCCCTGCTGGGCAGCGTCCTGCTCGCCGGCCTCGCCGCGACCGGCTGCTCGCCCATCGTCGCCACCCGCGGCAACCTGACGGACCCGCAGCTGGTGGCGGAGCTGCAGCCGGGCCAGAGCCGGCGCGACGACGTCGCCGCGGTGCTGGGCACGCCGACCTCGGTCGGAACCTTCGATCCGAACGTCTGGTACTACATTGGCCAGAAGACCGAGAAGACCGCCTTCTTCGAACCGGAAGTGACCGAGCGCCGCGTCGTCGTCGCCCATTTCGACGACAACGGCGTCCTGCGCGAGATCAAGACGCTCGACAAGTCGGCCGGCCAGGACGTCGATCTGGTGGAGCGCACCACCCCGACCGCCGGTCGCGAGATGGGCTTCCTGGAACAGATGATGGGCAACGTCGGCCGCTTCTCCGCCAAGGACACCAAGGGCAAGGGTCCCGGCAGCTGATAAAGCCGCCCACTGTGCCCATCGACGCCGATACCGACCTGCGCCACATGCGCGCCGCCCTGTCGCTCGCCGCGCGCGGGCTGGGGCGGACCTGGCCCAATCCGGCGGTCGGCTGCGTTCTGGTCCGCGACGGCGCCGTCATCGGCCGCGGCTGGACCCAGCCCGGCGGCCGTCCGCATGCCGAGACGGAGGCTCTGGCCCGCGCCCGCAGCCTCTCCGGCGGAGCGGAAGGCGCCACCGCCTACGTCACGCTCGAACCCTGCAACCACTATGGCAAGACGCTGCCCTGCGCCCTGGCGCTGGTGGAGGCGAAGGTGGCGCGCGTCGTCGTCGCCTGCCAGGACCCCGACCCGCGGGTTGCCGGCGGCGGTCTGGCCCGGCTGCGCGATGCCGGCATAGCGGTCACCACCGGCGTCTGCGAGGCCGAGGCGCTGGCCCTCAACGAAGGTTTCTTCAACCGCATCACGCTGGGCCGCCCGCTGGTCACACTGAAAATCGCCAGCACGCTGGATGGCCGCATCGCCACCGCCACCGGCGAGTCGCAATGGATCACCGGCCCGACCGCCCGCGCCTGGGGTCACCGGCTGCGCGCCGGCCACGACGCCATCCTGGTCGGCATCGGCACCGCGCTGGCCGACGATCCCGAACTGACCTGCCGCCTGCCCGGCCTGGAAGACCGCAGCCCGGTGCGCGTGATGCTGGACAGCAACCTGCGCCTGCCCCCGACGGCGAAGCTCGCGACCGGTGCCGGCCGCATCCCGACCTGGGTCGTCACCGGCCCCTCTCCCGACCCCGCCCGGACCGAGGCGCTGGTCGCTCTCGGAGTCGAGGTGATCCCGGTCGCCACCGCTGCTGACGGCCGCATCGACCCGGCCGCCGCGATGGCCGCCCTCGCTGCCCGCGGCATCACCCGCGTTCTGGTGGAAGGCGGTGCGTCCATCGCCGGCGCCCTGCTCGGTGCCGGGTTGGTCGATCGGCTGGAGTGGTTCCGTGCCGCGTCGCTGATCGGCGGCGACGGGCTGCCGGCAGTCGCCGGCTTCGGAGTCGAGGCGCTGGCCGCCATGGCGCGTTTCGAGCGCACCGCCGTCCGCAACGCCGGCGCCGACCTGGCCGAAAGCTACCGCCGGATCCCCGCCAAGGCATCGGTCTGACCGACGCAACAGACCGTTGCGCCGCTTGCTGTGTCGCGCGCGCTTCCCCTGGCCGCGAAACCTGCTAAATTCCCCGCATGTTCACCGGAATCATCACCGATGTCGGGCGCGTCCAGGCCGTGGAACGGCAGGGCGACACCCGGTTCACCATCGAGACCGCCTTCGACACGGAGACGATCGCGATCGGGGCGTCCATCGCCCACAACGGCGTCTGTCTGACGGTCATCGAAAAGGGACCGGGGACCTACGTCATCCAGGCGTCGGGGGAAACCCTGTCGAAGACGACGCTCGGCGGCTGGGAAGCCGGCACGCGCGTCAACCTGGAACGCGCGCTGAAGGTCGGCGACGAGTTGGGCGGGCACATCGTGTCCGGCCATGTCGACGGCGTCGGCCGGCTGGTCTCGATCCGCCCCGAAGGCGAATCGCTGCGCCTGACCTTCGAGACGCCGGCCAATCTCGCCAAATACATCGCGCCCAAGGGCTCGGTCGCCATCGACGGCGTGTCGCTGACCGTCAACGAGGTCGAGGGCAGCCGTTTCGGCGTCAACATCATCCCCCACACCCAGACCGCCACCACCTTCGGCGGGCTGAAGGAGGGCGATCCGGTCAATCTCGAAATCGATATGCTGGCGCGCTATGTCGCCCGGCTCGCGGGGCAGGAATGACGTCCGAGTTTCACAAGTACCTGTCGACGGCCGAAGAGATCATCGAAGAGGCGCGTCAGGGCAGAATGTTCATCCTGGTCGATGACGAGGACCGGGAAAACGAGGGCGATCTGGTGATCCCCGCCTCCTGCGCCACGCCGGAAGCGGTGAACTTCATGGCCAAGCATGGGCGCGGCCTGATCTGCCTCACCATGGACCGGCCGAACATCGAACGGCTGCGCCTGCCGCTGATGGCGCAGCAGAACGCCTCGCGCCACCAGACCGCCTTCACCGTCTCGATCGAGGCGCGCGAGGGGGTGACCACCGGCATTTCCGCCGCGGACCGCGCCCGCACCATCGCCGTCGCCATAGACCCGGCGTCGGGCCCGCAGGACCTCGCCACCCCCGGCCACATCTTCCCGCTGCTGGCGCGTGACGGCGGCGTGCTGGTCCGCGCCGGCCATACCGAGGCGTCGGTCGACATCGCCCGGCTGTCCGGCCACTCCAACTCGGCCGTGATCTGCGAGATCATGAACGACGACGGCACGATGGCCCGCCTGCCGGATCTGGTGCAGTTCGCCCAGTTCCACGGGCTGAAGGTCGGCACCATCGCCGACCTGATCGCCTATCGCCGCCGCACCGAGACCATCGTCGAGCAGGTGCTGGCCGGCACGCTGGACAGCCGTTATGGCGGCCGGTTCCAGAGCTATGTCTACGTCAACAAGATCCAGTATGCGGAGCACATCGCGCTGGTGCGTGGCGACATCTCCGGCGACGAGCCGGTGCTGGTGCGCATGCATGCCCAGTCGGTGCTGGACGACGTGCTGGGCGACCGCAACTCCGGCCGCGACAACGACCTCCACGCCTCGATGGAGCTGATCGCCAAGGAAGGCCGCGGCGTCATCGTGCTTCTGCGCGAGCCGAACCCGAACGGCCTGTCGGTCACGCTGAAGGCCCGGCTGGAAGGTCAGGCCAGCAGCGTGCCGGAGCTGCGCGATTACGGCATCGGCGCGCAGATCCTGCTGGATCTGGGCGTGCGCAAGATGGAGCTGATCTCCAACCGCAAGAAGCCGATCATCGGGCTGGAGGGCTACGGCCTGACCGTGGTCGGCCACCGCGCGATCGGCCCCACCACCGATGGAACGGGCGCCGCCGAGCCCGGCGACGATTGAGGAAGGGACTGGTCTCCGCCGGATGACCGACACGCCCCACATCATGGTCGTGGACGCGCGCGTCCACGAGGACATCGCCGACGAGTTGGCGCGTGGCGCCGTCGCGGAACTGGACCGCGCCGGCGCCACGCACATCCGCTATGGCGTGCCCGGCTGTCTGGAGCTTCCGGCGGCGATCATGTACGCCATCCGCTCGATGGATTTCTTCACCGCCCGCAAGCGCTTCGACGGCTATGTCGCGCTGGGCTGCGTGATCCGGGGCGAGACGACGCGGTACGAAACGATCTGTGCCGAAAGCGCCCGCGGCTTGCAGGATCTGGCGCTGCGTTACAGTCTGGCGGTCGGAAACGGCATCCTGACGGTGGAAAACCGCGAGCAGGCCTGGGCGCGGGCCAATGTCGGATCGGTCAATATGGGCGGCCGTGCCGCGCGGGCCTGTCTTGACATGATTGACCTGAAGCGCAAATTCCGCCTCTATCCGCGCTGACCCCGACATCTCCTCTCTTTTAGCGACTGTAGATCATGAGCAACGACGACGCGGGCAGCCCCGTGACACCCGATCACGCCCCCAAGGGCGGCGACTCCAAGGGCAAATCGAAGTCCCGCAAGAACAAGACCGGCGGCGGCTCCGCCAAGGCGCGCCGCAAGGCCGCCCGTCTGGCCGCGGCCCAGGCGCTGTACCAGATCGATCTGGCCCAGGCCCCGGTCGAGAATGTCGTCGGCGAGTTCGTCGCCCACCGGCTGGGCGAGGAAATCGACGGCGACAAGTTCGTCGCCGGCGATCCGCAGCTGTTCGCCGACATCGTCCGCGGTGTCGTCCACCGCCGGGCGGAGGTCGACGGGGTGCTGGGCGCCGCGCTCGACCCGCGCTTCCCGCTCGACCGGCTGGAACTGCTGCTGCGCGCCATCCTGCGCGCCGGCGCCTATGAGATCGCGGTCCATATGGACACCCACCCGCGCATCCTCATCAGCGAGTATGTCGACGTCGCCCGTGCCTTCTTCTCCGGCCGCGAGCCGGCGATGGTGAACGGCGTTCTCGACCACGTCGCCCGCGCGCTGCGCGCCGACGACCTCGCCAAGCCCGACCCCGGCCGCGGCACGGCCGAGGAGTGACGTCTCAAAGCCGCCCCCTCGGCGAGTTCGGCCGCATCGCCCGCTTCTTCAAGCCGCTGGCCGCCGGGTTCCCCGGCGCCCGCGGTCTGCGGGACGATGCCGCCGTGTTCGGGGTGCCGGAGGGGCGGGAGTTGGTGGTCACCACCGACGCCATGGTGGCGGGGGTGCATTTCTTCCCCGATGACGCGCCGGCCGACATCGCCGCCAAGCTGATGCGCAGCAACCTGTCCGACCTCGCCGCCATGGGGGCGGAGCCACTGGCCTACACGCTGGTGACCGCCCTGCCCCGCGGACTCGATGAGTCGTGGCTGGAGGCGTTCGCCGCCGGCCTGGGCGAGGACCAGCGGCAGTTCGGCATCGCGCTGGCCGGCGGCGATTCGGTGTCCACCAGCGGCCCGATCACCCTGTCGGTCACCGCCTTTGGGCTGGTCCCCACCGGACGCGCCCTGCCGCGCTGGGGCGGACAGCCGGGCGATCGCGTCTTCGTCACCGGCAGCATCGGCGACGCCGCCCTGGGGCTGGAGATCGCCTATGGTCGCCTCGATGTCCCGGACGAGGAGACCCGCGCCCACCTGCTGCGCCGGATGCGCCGGCCGGACCCGCGCATGAGCGTCGGGCCGCGGCTGATCGGGCTGGCGAGCGGTGCGATGGACGTGTCGGACGGTCTGGTCGCCGATTTGGGCCATCTCTGTGAGGAATCCGGCTGTGCCGCGCTGCTGCGGGCCGATGCGGTGCCGCTGTCGGATGCGGCACGCGGCGCCATCGACGGTGACCCGGTCCGGCTGGCTCTGGCCATCACCGGGGGCGACGATTACGAGCTTCTGTTCACCGCCCCGCCCGCGGCCCGCGACGCCCTGGCGGCGCTGGCGGCCGAGTGCGGCGTCGCGATCACCGAAATCGGCGAACTCCGCCCCGGCACACCCGGCGAGGTCACGGTGATGGATGTCTTCGGCGCTCCCCTGCCGCTGACCCGGCGCGGTTGGGACCATTTCTGACACGCCCGGTTTCATTCCGCGCATTTAAGACAATCGAAAGCATCCCCGGCGCAGGGTTCGGCGAATTTGCGTCTGCGTAAGGTGTGCTGCCGTGGTCAAGGCCCTGATCGTCCTCGTGCTCGGCATCGTTCTGCTGGGCGGCGCCAGCTTCGGCGGCTGGTTCGTCTATCAGAAATACTTCACCCCGCATCCGGAAGAACCGAAGAAGGTGGAGCCACCGCCCAAGCCGCCCACCGCCTTCGTCCGCTTGCCCCCCCTGGTGGTGCCGATGATCGGCCCGTCCCGAGTCGAGCAGTTCGTTACCGTTGTGGTCGCGGTGGAGGTGATTCTGGAGCAGCAGCCGATGGTCCAGGCCAACCAGCCACGCCTGACCGATGCGTTTCTGACCGCGCTCTACGGCGGCATCGCCGACAAGTCGATCCTGAATGGTGCTTTGGTCAATATCCCTGCCGTAAAGGTTAAATTGAAGGAGGCCGCTGTCAAAGTGGTTGGCAAGGACGCGGTCTATGACGTGCTGGTTCAGGCGGTTACGCAACGCAATCTCTGACCGCACCGCACACCACGCGCAATTTGCACCCATTTTGCGGTGCAGAAGCCCTGCACTACCCATAAAGGTCAGGGTCACCCTCGGCCATTTCGCCGCGTCGCGTCGACCCGTGCGGCGGTTGCAAAGCGGCGGCACCGGGCGCATGCTTTTCGTGAAAATACTTGCGCCCGACTTCTCCCCCACTTATCCGCGTGGTGGGACCAGCCTTTCCGGGGCGCGACCTTAAAATCAATCGGGGGATGCGATGGCTCTAGCGTTCATCGTCATCATCGCCGCCGGCCTGCTCGCGCTGGCCTACGGTTTTCGTACCGGAAAAGAAGTCATGGCCGCGTCGCCGGGATCCGACCGGATGCAGGCCATCGCCGCCGCGGTGCAGGAAGGGGCGCGCGCCTATCTGAACCGCCAGTACACCACCATCGCCATCGCCGGCGTCGTCCTGCTGCTGATCCTGTGGGTGACGCTGGGCTTTCCGGTGGCACTGGGCTTTCTGATCGGTGCCGTCCTGTCGGGCAGCGCCGGCTATATCGGCATGAACGTGTCGGTCCGCGCCAATGTCCGCACGGCGGAGGCGGCGACCAGCGGGCTGGCTCCCGCGCTCGACATTGCCTTCAAATCGGGGGCGATCACCGGCATGCTGGTGGTCGGGCTGGGGCTGCTGGGCGTCGGCGGCTATTTCGGCATCCTGACGCTGGTCTACCACGTCACCGACCCGGTCGAGGTCCGCACCGTGCTGGAGGCGCTGGTGGCGCTCAGCTTCGGCGCGTCGCTGATCTCCATCTTCGCCCGGCTGGGCGGCGGCATCTTCACCAAGGGCGCCGATGTCGGCGCCGATCTGGTTGGCAAGGTGGAGGCCGGCATCCCGGAGGACGATCCGCGCAACCCGGCGGTCATCGCGGACAATGTCGGAGACAATGTCGGCGACTGTGCCGGTATGGCCGCCGACCTGTTCGAAACCTACGCCGTCACGATCGTCGCCACCATGCTGTTGGCGGCGATTTTCTTTACCGGCGGCGTGTTGCGGATGATGCTGGTCTATCCGCTGCTGATCGGCGCGGTCTGCATCCTGGCCTCGGTAGCCGGCACCTTCGCGGTGAAGCTCGGCGCCGACAACGCCATCATGAAGGCGCTCTACAAGGGGTTGGCCGTCGCGGCGGGCCTTTCCCTAGTGCTGATCCTGATCGTCACCGCGATCCTGTTCGGCTTCACCCGCGCCATTCCGATGACCGACGGCACGACGATCACCGGCTTCAACCTGTTCGTCTCCGCCCTGGTCGGGCTGGGCGTCACCGGCCTGCTGGTCTGGATCACCGAGTTCTACACCTCCACCGCCTTCCGCCCGGTGCGCAGCGTCGCCAAGGCGTCGGAGACGGGGCACGGCACCAACGTCATCCAGGGCCTTGCCGTGTCGATGGAATCGACCGCCCTGCCGGTGATCGTCATCTGCGCCGGCATCCTGATCGCCCACGGACAGGCCGGCGTCTTCGGCATCGGCATCGCCGCGACGACGATGCTGGCGCTGGCCGGCATGGTCGTAGCGCTCGACGCCTATGGCCCGGTCACCGACAATGCCGGCGGCATCGCCGAGATGT
>CBFGPE010000130.1:0-19491 GCA_965650625.1 uncultured Azospirillum sp.
CATCCCCGACGCCTGCACCGCCGAGTTCGAGGCCCGCGCCATCGCCGGCATCGACCCCGTCACCCTGCTGGAGCCGGTGCGCGAGGCGGCGGAGCGGCTGGAGGCGCGCGGCTTTGCCGTCGACTGGACGCAGACCGGCGCCTATCCCGCCCTGTTCCTGGCCGCCCGCTCGCCGCTGGCCCGCCTGCTGGAGGAGTTGACCGGGCAGGAACCGCTGGCCGCCGTCAGCTACGGCACGGAGGCCGGGCTGTACCAGACCGCCGGGATCGACGCGATCATCTGCGGCCCCGGCGACATCGCGCGGGCGCACCGTCCCAATGAACACATCCTCGTCGAGGAACTGACCGCCTGCCAGTCGATGATCGAGGCGCTGGGCCAGCGCTGCCGTCTTTGACAGCCCTTCGAAACTGCCGCGCATCGCCAAAGGACCGTGTATGACCTTCCTGTTCAACTCGGATGCCGCGCGCGGCGCCGTCTTCGCCAAGGCCTTCGCCGCCGACCTGCCCGACCTGCCCTTCTCCATGGACCCAACCGGCGTCGATCCCGACGCTGTGCGTTACCTCATCACCTGGACCATCCCGGACAACCTCGCCCGGTACCGCAATCTGGAGATCGTCTTTTCCATCGGCGCAGGAGTGGACCAGTTCGCGATGGCCGAGTTGCCGCCGTCCGTGAAGGTCGTGCGCATGGTTGAGGACGGCATCGTCCGCATGATGCAGGAATATGTCACTTTGGCCGTACTGACCCTGCACCGCCAGATGCCGGCCTATCGCGCCCAGCAGGCGGAGCGAGTCTGGCGTGCCTTGCCCCAGCCGCAGGCGGCGCAGCGGCGGGTTGGCGTGCTGGGGCTGGGCGTGCTTGGTCAGGCGGTGCTCGATCGGCTGAAGCCCTTCGGCTTCCCGCTGGCGGGCTGGAGCCGCTCGCAGCACCTCATCGACGGCGTGACCTGCCATCACGGCGCGGACGGCCTCGACGCGATGCTGGCCGAAACCGACATCCTGATCGTTCTGCTGCCTCTGACCCCGGAAACCCGCGGTTTCCTTGATGCCCGGCTGTTCGCCAAGCTGCCCAAAGGGGCCGCGCTGATCCATACCGGGCGCGGCCCGCAACTGGATCACGCCGCCCTGCTGGACGCACTCGACAACGGGCAACTGTCGGGGGCGGTGGTGGATGTGACGGACCCGGAGCCGCTGCCGGCCGCCCATCCCTTCTGGACCCATCCAAACATCGTGCTGACCCCGCACATCGCCAGCGTCACCCAGCCTGAAAGCGCGGCCCGGACGGTCATCGACAACCTGCGCCGGCATTTTGCCGGACAAGACCTGGTCGGTCTCGTCGACCGACAGCGCGGCTACTGACGCCGGCATCAAATCCTTTCCCGCGGTACGGCCGCATACCAACAAGGGTTCCCCCATGTCACTCCTGAAGACCATCGATACTGCCCCGACCTTCGCCCCGCGTGAGTCGACCCCGATGCCGGAACGGTTGATCGCCGGATCGCCCGCCTTCAAGACCTGGGCGCAGGACGCCGCCAAGGACGACACCATCAAGACCGGCGTGTGGGAAGCCACGCCGGGCGAAACCCGCTCGATCAAGGGCGAGACCTTCGAGTTCTGCCACATCCTGTCCGGCGTCGTCGAAATCACTCCGGATGCCGGGGAGCCGGTGATCTACCGGGCGGGTGACAGCTTCGTCATGAAGCCGGGCTTCACCGGCGTGTGGAAGACCATCGAGACGGTCCGCAAGATCTACGTCACCATCACCTGAGGGCGCGTCATGAGCCTGTCCTTCGATCCGGACCGCCTGCCGCTGCCCATCGGGCACTTCATCGGTGACCGCCTGATTCCGGCGGCCATCACGAGCGGGGGCGGGCTGCCCATGCATCGCCCGTCGGACGGACGGGCCTATGCCGACTGCCCGGTGGCCTCACCCGACCTCGTCGACCAGGCGGTGGCCACCGCGCAAGCCGCGCTGAAGTCCAGCAACTGGGGCGGCGTACGCCCGCGCGAACGCACCGCCGTGCTGCAGCGCTGGGCCGCCCTGATCGAGGAGGAGGCGGAGACCCTGGCGAAGGTGGAGGCGCTGTCCTCCACCCGTCCGGTCGGGCAACTCGTTGCCGGCGACGTGGCGGTGACGGCCGAGCAGATCCGCTTCTTCGCCGAGTTCGCCGACAAGGAGGGCGGTGACCTCGCCCCCACCGACGATGGCAGCTTCGGCATGGTGATGACGGAACCCTACGGCGTCGTCGGTGCCATCACGCCGTGGAACTTCCCTCTGTCGATGGCGGGCTGGAAGCTCGGCCCGGCGCTGGCCGCCGGCAACGCGGTGGTGCTGAAGCCGTCGGAGATGACGCCCTTCTCCACCGTCTTGCTGGCGCAGTTGGCGGTGAAGGCGGGCGTTCCCGCCGGGCTGATCAACATCGTCCAGGGCGACGGTCCGACCACCGGCGCCGCCATCACCCGCCATCCCGGCGTCGCCAAGGTCAGCTTCACCGGATCGACGGCGGCCGGCTCGGCGATCATGGCCGACATCGCCCGCACAGGCGTCAAGCCGATGACGCTGGAGCTGGGCGGCAAGAGCCCGCAAATCGTCTTCGCCGACGCCGACCTGGAGAAGGCCGCAGCATCCATCACCACCAGCGTGCTGTCCAATGCCGGACAGGCCTGCGTCGCCGGATCGCGCCTGCTGGTCGAGGCGAAGGTGGCAGAACCGCTGATCGACATGATCCTGGGTCACATGCGCGCCGTCCGCCCCGGCTCGACCTGGAACGCGGAGACACGCTATTCCCCCATCATCTCCGAACGGCAGCGCGCCCGCATCCATTCCATCGTCACGGCATCGCTGACTGGATCGGTGGAATGCCTGACCGGCGGAAAGCCGATGGACTGCGACGGGTATTTCTACGCACCGACGCTGATCGCCGGGGTGGATCAGACCTCTCCCGCCGTTGTGGAAGAGATCTTCGGCCCGGTCCTTACCGTGCAGAGCTTCGACAGCGAAGAGGAGGCGATGGCGCTGGCCGACCATCCGATCTACGGGCTGGCGGCCGGCCTCTACACCCGCGACCTCTCGCGTGCCATCCGCCTGACCCGCCGGCTGCAGGCCGGAACGGTGTGGGTCAACCGCTATGGCCGCTCGCGCGACCATATCCTGCCGACCGGCGGCTACAAGCGCTCCGGCATCGGCAAGGATCTGGGTCGCGAGGCCTATCTCGCCAACCGCCGCAGCAAAAGCGTGCTGATCGGCCTTTAAGGGACGTTCGATGAAAACCCACAACATTGCGATCATCAAGGGCGACGGCATCGGGCATCCCGTGGTCGACGCCGCCTGGGAGGTTCTGCAGGCCGTGGCGAAACAGTCCGGCTTTGCCCTGACGGGCACCGAGATGCCCTGGTCATGCGCCCATTACAAGGAAACCGGCGTCATGATGCCGGCCGACGGTATCGACACGCTGCGCAAATACGACGCCATCCTGCTGGGTGCGGTCGGCTGGCCGGCGGAGGTGCCGGACGCGGTTTCGCTGCATGGGCTGCTGCTGCCCATCCGCAAGGCGTTCGACCAGTACGCCAACGTCCGCCCGCACCGGTTGCTGCCGGGGGTGGAAGGGCCGCTGCGGCGCGGCGGCTTCGACATCCTGTGCATCCGCGAGAACACCGAGGGCGAATATGCCGGCGCTGGCGGGCGCATTCATCAGGGAACGCCGCAGGAGGTGGCGGTGGAGACCGGCGTCTTCACCCGCATGGGAGTGGAGCGCATCCTGCGCTTCGCCTTCGCCCAGGCTCGCGCCCGGCGCGGCAAGCTTGCCTCCGTCACCAAATCGAACGCGCAGAAGTATTCGATGGTGTTCTGGGACGAGATCACCCGCCAGTTGGCCGCCGAACACCCGGACGTCGAAGTCACCAGCTACCATGTCGACGCCATGGCCGCACGCATGGTGACGGCGCCGGAGAGCCTGGACGTCGTCGTCGCCTCCAACCTGTTCGGCGACATCCTCACCGATCTGGGCGCGGCGATCCAGGGCGGGCTGGGCTTCGCCGCCTCGGCCAACCTGAACCCCGACCGCAAGGCGCCGTCGATGTTCGAGCCGGTGCACGGCTCGGCCCCCGACATCGCCCATCTCGGCATCGCCAATCCCATTGCCGCGATCTGGTCCGGCGCGATGATGCTGGAGCATCTGGGAGAGAAGGCCGCCGCCGACCGCGTGATGGCGGCGCTGGGCGACACCACCGGCCGCGGCATCGGCACGGTTCCCGGCCAGGACAAGACGGACGCAATCACTGCCGCCGTGCTGTCGGCGCTGTCGTGATGCCGGCCCTTTCAAGAACACCCGCAGCGGAAAACACACGATCATGACCCATCACCTGACGGACCCTTCCCTGTTCCGCGAACAGGGGCTGATCGGCGGGCGCTGGTGCGCCGGGGCGGCCGGCCGGACCATCGACGTCCAGAATCCGGCGACCGGCCGCGCCCTCGGCAGCGTTCCCGACATGGATGGAACCGACGCCCGCGACGCCATCGCCGCGGCTGCCGAGGCCTACCCCGCCTGGCGCCGGCGCACCCATGCCGACCGTGCCGCGCTGCTGGAGCGCTGGCATGCTTTGATGATCGAAAATCTGGAGGATTTGGCCCGCCTCCTGACGCTGGAACAGGGCAAGCCGCTGGACGAGGCGCGGGGCGAGATCCGCTATGGCGCCTCCTTCGTCAAATGGTTTGCCGAGGAGGCGCGGCGGATCGGTGGCACCACCATCCCCTCCCCCACCCCCGACCGCCGCATCGTCGTGCTGAAGGAGCCGGTCGGCGTCTGCGGCATCATCACGCCGTGGAACTTCCCCAACGCCATGATCACCCGCAAGGTGGCCCCGGCGCTGGCCGCCGGCTGCACCGTGGTTATCAAGCCGTCGGACTTCACGCCGTACTCGGCGCTGGCGCTCGGCGTGCTGGCGGAACGGGCGGGCATCCCGGCCGGCGTGATCAATATCCTGACCGGCCGCCCCGAAGCCATCGGCGAGGAGCTGCTGGCGAACGAGACCGTCCGCAAGATCTCCTTCACCGGCTCCACCCGCGTCGGCTCCCTGCTGATGCGCGGGGCCGCCGCCGGCATCAAGCGGCTGAGCCTGGAGCTGGGAGGCAACGCGCCTTTCATCGTGTTCGACGACGCCGATCTGGATCAGGCGGTGGACGGGGTGATCCTGTCCAAGTTCCGCAATGGCGGTCAGACCTGCGTCTGCGCCAACCGCATCCTGGTGCAGTCCGGCGTCTACGACGCATTCCGTGACCGGCTGGTCGCCCGCGTCAATGCCATGCGCGTGGGATCCGGACTGGAGCCGGGAATCGCCATTGGCCCGATGATCAACGCCGCCGCCGTCGAAAAAATCGAGCGCCACGTCGCCGACGCGGTTGTCAAGGGTGCGCGCATTGCGTCCACCGCCACCGTCGCGGCACAGGGTCCGCAGTTCGTCACCCCGGTGGTGCTGACCGACGCCACCACCGACATGCTGCTCGCTCACGAGGAAACCTTCGGCCCGGTGGCGCCGCTGTTCCGCTTCGAGACGGAGGAGGAGGCCATCGCGCTCGCCAACGCCACGCCCTTCGGGCTGGCGGCCTATTTCTACACGCAGAACCTCGCGCGGTCCTGGCGGGTGGGCGAAGCGCTGGAGGCCGGCATGGTCGGATTGAACACCGGCCTGATCTCCACCGAGGTCGCCCCCTTCGGCGGCGTCAAGCAGTCCGGCCTGGGCCGCGAAGGGGCACAGGTGGGGATCGAGGAATATCTGGAGATGAAGACCTTCCACATCGGCGGTCTGGGCTGACGCCATAGGGCAGCAAAAAAGCCCGGCGGGAGCGAAGCACTCCCGCCGGGCTTTTTGTTTTCTGACGATCACTGAATCCGGTCTAGCGCTTTGTAATAGAGCCCCACCAGCGGCAGGAACCAGGGCTTGCCGAAGTGACCGGGCACCGCCGGCCAGGACAGCCCCTTCAGCGGATTCCGGTCCTCGCGGCCCAGGATCGCGTCGGCCATGGTCATGCCGAGATGGGTGGACAGCTGCGCCCCATGGCCGGAGTAGCCCATGGCGTACCACAATCCGTCGTGATAGCCGGCGCGCGGGTAGCGGTCGCTTGTCATGTCCACCAGCCCGCCCCAGCAGTAATCGATGTCGATGCTGGCGATCTGCGGGAAGATCCGCGCGAGGCTCGCCCGCAGGATCGCGCCGCTCTTGGCGTCGGACTGCTGGTCCGAGCTTGCCGAGAAGCGCGCCCGTCCGCCGAAGATCAGCCGCCGGTCCGGCGACAGACGGAAGTAGTTGCCGATGTTCATCGACGTGACGTAGGTGCGGTTGCCGGGCACCACCGACGCGATCTCACTGTGGCTCAAGGGGCGGGTGGCGATGATGAAGCTGCCGACCGAGATGATCCGGCGGCGGAAATGGCTGAAATTCGGCGTGGTGTAGGCGCCGGTGGCGACCAGCACCTCCTTGGCGGTGACCGTGCCGCGCGGGGTGGACAGCGTGTGGCGGTCGCCCGAACGGGTGACGGCGCCGACAGGCGCGTTCTCGACCAGCACCGCGCCGTGCCGCTTGGCGGCGTCCGCCAGCCCGGTGACGAAGCGGCCCATATGCATCATCGCGCTCTTGCGCGACAGCATGGCCCCGTAGAAGGGCGAACCGACCTCCCCCTTCAGATCTTCGGCGCTCAGCAGCGCGGTGTCGGGGTCGACCTCGCGGTGCACGACCTCGAAATTGCGAGCGATGGTGTCGAAATGCGCCGGCTTCGAGGCCAGCTTCAGTTTCCCGGCATGGCGGAAATCGCACTCGATCCCCTCCTCGGCGATCAGCGCCTCCAGCGTGTCGATGGACTGGTCGAAGGCGCGGTAGAGCGCGATGGCGCGCTCCGTCCCCAAGGCGGCCTTGGCGGCGATGAAGCTGTGCGCCAGACCGTTGTTGAGATGCCCGCCGTTGCGACCGGACGCCCCACCGCCGATGCGGCCGGCCTCCAGCACGACCACCCGCGCTCCGGCCTTGGCCAGTTGGCGGGCGGCACCCAGGCCGGTGAACCCCCCTCCGACGATGGCGACGTCGTACTGGCCCTCGACAGTTCCCTCGGCCCCGCCTGTGAAGGCCGGAGCGGTGTCGTGCCAGTAGGAGACGAATTTCATGACCTGGGTCCTTCCCATTACAGCCTGAACCGTAAAATCCGTCCCTTACAGCCCGACCACGCCGGGCAGGCCGGAGATGTCGCGAATCTCTGTATAGCCGTAATAGGGATTGGCCGGTTCGTGGCCGCGGTTGACCCACACCTTATTGCGGATCCCCAGATCATGCGCCGACATCAGGTCGTAGCGGAAGGAGGAGGAGCAGTGCAGGATGTCCTCCGGCCCGCAGCCGAGCATGTCGAACATATATTCGAACGCCTGGAAGCGCGGCTTATAGGCCTGCGCCTGTTCGGCCGTGTAGACGGCGTGGAAGGGCGCGCCGAGCTTCGCCACGTTCGAAGGGATCTGGTCGTTCATGGCGTTGGACAGGATGACCAGCGGGATTTCCTTGGCGACCTTTGCCAGACCGGCCGGCACGTCGGCATGCGGCCCCCAGGTGGGAACCCGCTCATAGACCATGCGCGCGTCCTCGTCGCGGAAGACGACGTTGTTGCGCTTGCAGGTGCGCTCCAGCGAGTTGTGCACGACCTCCGCGTAGGGCTTCCAGTCGCCCATGATCTCGTCGAGGCGGTACGCGGCGAAATTCTTGATGAACTCCGTCATCCGCGCCTCGTCGAGGATCGACCCGTACAGATCGCGCGCGGCTTCGGCCATCTGAAAGTTGATCAGCGTGCCGTGGCAATCGAAGGTGACGTATTTCGGCCGAAACTGGCTCATGGCTGCTTCCTCGGGATGGGGGCGGGGGGAATGCAATGGGGCGCGATCGGCCCTGCCCCATGATCCTAGCGTCGCCGCGAAGATGGGCCTGACCGAATTGCCCGGCGCGAAAGCACAAAGTTCCGTTTCCGTCTCGACGCTCAGCATTTGGTTGGGAGCGAAACGGCGTTCACGCTCCTGGAGCGGGGCCAGAACAGGGTCCGAGCGCCCCATCCGCGGCATTGGCCGGCCCCGCCACGGCATAAGATGCGGCCGGCCGCCGAAGCAAAGGTGGAAGATGTCGCGGCGGGCGTCGCCTTCAGACGAACGTCCGGAGGCGGTGCGCCCACTCTTGAGGCAGAGGGTGAAAGGACTGCCCATGAGCAAGAATACGGTTTCCAAAAGAACGGTTCACTGTGTGGCTTTCGAACCGAAGCATCTCAAGGATGCGCTCGCATTGTCGCGGCAGGCGCAATGGCCGCACCGTCTGGAAGACTGGTCCCTGACCCTCGCGCTCAGCCAGGGGTTGGTCGCCGTGGATGCCGAGGCGCCGGAGGGCGCACAGGTCGTCGGCACGGTGCTGATGACCCCCTATGGCGAGGATGCCGCCACCATCAACATGGTGATCGTCGATGAAGGCTGGCGCGGGCAGGGCCTTGGCCGCCGCCTGATGGACGAGGCCATGATTCTCGCGGGAGGCCGCCCCCTGCGCCTCGTCGCCACCACCGACGGGCTTCCGCTATACGAAAAACTGGGCTTCCGCGAAATCGGCACTGTCCTTCAATACCAGGGGGAGGCCAGTCCGATGTCAGCGGTTGCGGCGGAAGACGTCACCCCGGCCCGCGCCGGCGACCGCGCCGCCATCGCCGCCCTCGACCGGCAGGCCTTCGGTGCCGACCGCAGCCTGCTGCTGGAGCGTTTCGCCAAGATCGGCTCCTTCAAGATCCTGCGCCGCAACGGCGTTCCCGTCGGCTTCGCGGCGCTGCGCGACTTCGGCCGCGGTCAGGTCATCGGTCCGGTGGTTGCGCCCGATGCGGACGGCGCCAAGGCTCTGATCGGTCCGATCATCGCCGCGAATCCCGGCAATTTCCTGCGGGTGGACACCACCGCCGACACCGGCCTCGGGCCCTGGCTGGCCGACTGCGGCCTTCGCCATGTCGGCGGCGGAATCGCCATGCGCCGCCCCGCTCCCACCGCATCGGCGGCATCGGCACCCGCATCGACCGCCCCCGTTTCGACTTTCGCGCTCGCCAGCCAGGCACTCGGCTGATCCGGAGAGGACCATGCTCAGCAATTCCCTGATCGAACTCGACCGTGCCCATCTGGTGCATCCCGTCGCCTCATACCGTGGCCATGAGAAGACCGGCGTCCGGGTGATCGCCTCCGGTTCCGGGGCGACCCTCACCGACACGACCGGCCACCGGCTGGTGGACGGCTTCGCCGGCCTGTGGTGCGTCAATGCCGGCTATGGGCAGAAGAGCCTCGTCGAGGCCGCCACCCGGCAGTTGCAGGAACTGCCCTACGCCACCGGCTATTTCGGGCTTGGCAGCGAGCCGGCGATCCGGCTGGCGGCGGCGCTGGCCGAACGTGCCCCCGGCGATCTGAACCACGTCTTCTTCACGCTGGGCGGGTCGGACGCGGTGGACAGCACCATCCGCTTCATCCGCTATTACTGGCAGGCGAAGGGCCAGCCACAGCGCGACCAGTTCATCTCGATCGAGCAGGGCTATCACGGCTCCTCCACCGTCGGCGCCGGGCTGACGGCCCTGCCCGCCTTCCATGCCGGCTTCGGCGTGCCGTTCGACTGGCAGCACAAGATTCCGTCGCATTACGCCTACCGCAATCCGGTCGGCGACGATGCCGACGCGATCATCGCCGCCTCGCTCGCCGCGCTCGACGCCAAGATCGCCGAGATCGGTGGGCCGGAGCGGGTCGCCGCCTTCTATGCGGAGCCGATCCAGGGGTCTGGCGGCGTTCTGGTTCCACCCGACGGCTGGATGAAGGCGATGAGCGACCGCTGCCGCAGCCTCGGCATCCTGTTCGTCGCCGACGAGGTCATCACCGGCTTCGGCCGCACCGGCCCGCTGTTCGCCTGCACCGACGACGGCGTGGTCCCCGACCTGATGACCACGGCGAAGGGCCTGACCTCCGGCTATGTGCCGATGGGGGCCGTATTCCTGTCGGACGCGGTGTATGCCACCATCGCCGATGCTGCCGGCCCCGCCGCGGTCGGCCATGGCTACACCTACTCCGCCCACCCCGTGAGTGCCGCGGTGGGGCTGGAGGCGCTGCGGCTGTACGAGGACGGCCTGCTGGCCAACGGCGTGAAGGCCGGCGCCCGGCTGATGGCCGGACTGCGTGCCCTGCGCGACCACCCGCTGGTCGGCGATGTGCGCGGGCGCGGCATGCTGGCCGCCATCGAGCTGGTGGTGGACAAGGACCGCAAGACCCCGCTGCCCGCCGCCGCCGAGCCGTCCCGGCGGATTTTCGACCGGGCCTGGACCAACGGCTTGGTCATCCGTGCATTCGCCAACGGCGTCCTGGGCTATGCCCCGCCGCTCTGCTGCACCGATGATGACATCGACGCGATCCTGGAGCGCACGGCCCGCACGCTCGACCAGACATTGGAAGACCCCGACGTCCGCCGGGCGATGCGATAGGCGAAAACGGGGGCGTCCGCGCAAGAATCCGTGAACACCCCCGTATCCGGCATTTTCTGCTGTCCGGCATCAATATTCAGAGACAGGCGTCAAGCCCTTAGACCACACTAGATGGGACAGAAGACCGGAACTCTGGGCTATCTCCAGAGGGGCCACCTCCAGAAACACCCCGGCGACCGATCCCGCCGGACCTGAAACGCTCCGCCGAACCGGAATGGTTCCCACGCGGTCCTTGATGAGGAGTTGGTGCGTTGCCCAAGAGTCTGCTGAATTTCAAATATCTGACCTTCGACGTCGTCGGCACCCTCATCGACTTCGAAGCCGGCATCAAGGACTGCCTCGCCGCAATCGCAGCGGAGGCGGGAACAACGGTGGACGGCGAAGCGGCGCTGACCCTCTACCGCGAAGCGCGCTATACCGACGCCACCGACCTGTTCCCCGACGATCTGGTGCGGGTCTATTCGGTCATCGCGCCGAAGCTGGGCCTGCCCGCCGGCACACAGTACGGTGAACGCCTGCGCGATTCCGCAGCGTCCTGGGCCGGCTTCCCCGACAGCAGGGATGCCATGGCCCGTCTGGCCAAGCGGTACAAGCTGATCGCGATGACCAATGCGCGGCGCTGGGCCTTCACCCATTTCTCCCGCGAGCTGGGCGACCCGTTCTTTGCCGGCTTCACCGCCGACGACACCGGCGTCGAGAAGCCCGACCCCGCCTTCTTCCAGCAGGTGTTCGACTTCGTCGAGCGCGACGGCGGCAGCAAGGACGACATCCTGCACGTCGCCCAGAGCCAGTATCACGACATCGGGGTTTCGCGGCGCCTCGGCATGACCAATTGCTGGATCCAGCGGCGGCACGCGCTGAAGGGCTATGGCGGCACCATCGAGCCGGCCGAGTTCACCGAACCGGATTTCCATTTCCGCTCGATGGCGGAACTGGCCGATGCCGTCGACGCGGCCGCCGCTACGCCGAAGACGGTCTCCGCGTAACCGGACCAAACCGGAGCGCGCCAAGAAATAAGAAACTGACAACACACGAACAGAGTGAGGCTAGCATGACAAAGACGCCTGATAGCTGGACCCGGATCGACGACAGCATGGTCGAAAGCGCCATCCGGCGCGGGGCCAACCGCCGCGATCTGCTCAAGATGCTGATGGCGGGCGGTGTGTCGCTCACCGCCGCCAACCTCCTCGTGGGCCGCGCCAGCGCCGCGGTTTCCGATGAACCGGTGAAGGGCGGTGCGCTCAAGGCCGCCGGCTGGTCGTCGTCCACCGCCGACACGCTCGACCCGGCGAAGGCGTCGCTGTCGACCGACTATGTCCGCTGCTGCGCCTTCTACAACCGCCTGACCTTCCTCGACAAGGCCGGCATCCCGAAGATGGAGCTGGCCCAGTCCGTCGATACCGAGGACGCCAAGACCTGGACGATCAAGCTCCGCAAGGGCGTCACCTTCCACGATGGCAAGTCGCTGACCGCCGACGACGTGGTGTTCTCGCTGAAGCGCCATCTCGATCCGGCCGTCGGGTCGAAGGTCGCGAAGATCGCCGCCCAGATGACCGACATCAAGGCGGTGGACAAGAGCACCGTCGCCATCACGCTGGCGACCGCGAACGCCGACCTGCCGACCATCCTGGCCATGCATCACTTCATGATCGTGGCCGACGGCACCACCGACTTCTCCAAGGGCAACGGCACCGGCGCCTTCATCTGCAAAAGCTTCGAGCCGGGCGTGCGGTCCATCGGCGTGCGCAATCCGAACTACTGGAAGGGCGGCCCGTACGTCGACTCCTTCGAATTCTTCGCGATCAGCGACGACAACGCCCGCGTCAACGCGCTTCTGTCCGGCGACATCCACCTCGCCGCCTCGATCAACCCGCGCTCCACACGGCTGGTCGAGGGGCAGCAGGGCTTCTCCCTGTCCAAGACGACGTCCGGCAACTACACCGACCTGAACATCCGGCTGGACATGGAGCCGGGCAGCCGCAAGGATTTCGTGGACGGGATGAAATATCTCGTCAACCGCGAGCAGATCGTCAAATCCGCCCTGCGCGGTTTCGGCGAGGTCGGCAACGATCAGCCGGTGTCCCCGTCCAGCCCCTTCCACAACGCCGCGCTGAAGCCCAAGGCTTTCGATCCGGAACGGGCCAAGTCCCTGTTCAAGAAGGCGGGCGTGCTGGGGCAGTCCATCCCGGTGATCACGTCGGATGCCGCCTCGTCCGCCGTCGACATGGCCATGGTGATCCAGGCCGCCGGCGCCGACATCGGCATGAAGCTCGACGTCCAGCGCGTGCCGTCCGACGGCTATTGGAGCAATTACTGGCTGAAGGCGCCGATCCATTTCGGCAACATCAACCCGCGCCCGACGCCGGACATCCTCTTCTCCCTGCTCTACGCCTCCGAAGCGCCGTGGAACGAGAGCAAGTACAAGTCCGAGAAGTTCGACAAGATGATGATCGAAGCGCGCGGCACGCTCGCCTGGGCCAAGCGCAAGGAGCTGTACGACCAGATGCAGGTGATGATCTCCGAAGAGGCCGGCACCATCATCCCCGCCTACATCTCCAACGTGGACGCCATCACCGACAAGCTGAAGGGACTGGCCCCGAACCCGCTGGGCGGCATGATGGGCTACGCGTTTGCCGAATATGTCTGGCTGGCCGCCTGAAACAGTAAATCGGCGGGCCGGGCCGGGCGACTGTCCGACCGTCCCGGCCCGCCGTGGCCCCTCTCGTCGTCGCCCAACCGGGCAAGCCCTCCGGGGGCGCCTCACCATGCAGAGGCCAGGCATGACATCACGTGTTCCCTCCCTCATCCTCGGCCGGCTGTTCATCGCGCTGGTCACCCTGACCATCGTGTCCTTCGCGGTGTTCTTCGCCACCACGCTGCTGCCCGGCGATACGGCGACTATCCTGCTGGGTCAGGCGGCGACGCCGGAGGCGATCGCCGGCCTGCGCACGGCCATGCATCTCGACGAACCGGCCCTTCTGCGCTTCTTCTACTGGATCGGCGGGTTGTTCCAGGGCGATCTCGGCACCTCCTACGCCAACCATATGCCGGTGGCGTCGCTGATCGGCGGCCGGCTGCTCAACACGCTGAAGCTTGCCGCCATGACCACCCTGATATCGGTCCCTCTTGCGCTGACGCTCGGCATCACCGCGGCCATGTGGCGGGGCACGCTGTATGACCGCGTCGTCACCATCGCCACCATCGGCATCATCTCGGTTCCGGAATTCGTGTTGGCGACCTTGGCCGTCCTGGTGTTCGCGGTTTACCTGAAATGGCTGCCCGCCCTGTCCTTCACCTATCAGGTGGACAGCTTCTCCGGGCTGTTGCGGGCCTATGCCATGCCGGTCATCACGCTGACCTTCGGGGTTTCGGCGCAGATGATCCGCATGAGCCGGGCCGCCGTGATCGAAACGCTGAACACGCCCTATGTCGAGATGGCGCTGCTGAAAGGCGCGTCGCGCCCCCGGCTGGTCCTGCGCCATGCCTTGCCCAACGCGCTCGGCCCGATCTCCAACGCGGTGGCGCTGTCGCTGTCCTATCTGGTGGGCGGCGTCATCATCGTCGAGACGATCTTCAACTATCCCGGCATCGCCAAGCTGATGGTCGACGCGGTGTCCACCCGCGACCTGCCACTGATCCAGTCCTGCGCGATGATTTTCTGCCTGGGGTATCTGATCCTGATCACCGCCGCTGACATCGTCGCCATCCTGTCGAACCCGAGGCTCCGATGAAGACACATACTTCCACCGGCTCCCTCGCAACATGGTCCGGCTACAGGATCAATCCGGTAGGCCTGGTCAGTTTCTGCGTGGTTCTGTTCTGGGCGCTGGTCGCCCTGTTCGCCCCCTACCTCGCCCCTCACTCCGTGGGGGACATGGTCGATTTCGATTACTTCGGTCCGATACGGCCCGGCCTGTGGCTCGGCTCGGATTATCTCGGCCGTGACATGCTGTCCCGCATCATCTACGGGACGCGCTACACCGTCGGCATCTCGCTGGCCGCGGTCTCCATCGCCTGCTTCTCCGGCGTCGTGCTGGGCATGACCTCCGCCGTGCTGCGCGGGCCGGTGGACATGGTGGTCAGCCGGGTGCTCGACGCCATGAACTCGATCCCCAGCAAGCTGTTCGGCCTGATGGTGGTGGCGGCGGTGGGATCGTCGATCCCGGTTCTGATCCTGACCCTGTCGGTCATCTACATCCCCGGAGCCTACCGCTTCAGCCGGTCGCTGGCGGTCAACATCGACACCATGGACTTCATCATGGTCGCCCGCATCCGCGGGGAGAGCCTGCCCTATCTGATCGGGTCGGAGATCCTGCCCAACATCGTCGGTCCGGTTCTGGCCGATCTTGGCCTGCGCTTCGTCTTCATCGTGCTGCTGCTGTCGGGCCTGTCCTTCCTGGGGCTGGGTGTCCAGCCGCCCTACGCCGACTGGGGGGCGCTGGTGCGCGAGAACATCGGCGGCCTGCCCTTCGCGGCGCCCGCGGTGATCGTGCCCTCGCTGGCCATCGCCACCCTGACCATCAGCGTCAATCTGCTGATCGACAATCTTCCGCGGAAGATCCGGGATCGGAGTGCCTCCTGATGACGAACCTCGTCGAAATCCGCGATCTGACGGTCGAGGCCACCACCGATTCCGGCCGCTGGATCCAAATCCTGAAGGGCATCGACCTCGACATCGCCGCCGGCGAGACCGTCGCCTTCATCGGCGAAAGCGGGTCCGGCAAGACCACCGCCGCCATGACGCTGCTGGGCTACGCTCGTCCCGGCTGCCGGATTTCCGGCGGCACCGTGCGGGTCGACGGCCATGACATGGTGACCCTGTCGGAAAAGCAACGGGCGGCCCTGCGCGGCACGGTCGTCGCCTATGTGCCGCAGAGTGCGGCGGCCGCCTTCAACCCGGCGGCGACGATCATGGATCAGGTCATCGAGGTGACGCGGATCCACCAGCTGATGGCGCCGGACGAGGCCCGCCGCCGGGCGGTCGCCCTGTTCCGCGCCCTGTCGCTGCCCAATCCCGACAGCATCGGCGATCGCTACCCGCACCAGGTGTCCGGCGGGCAGTTGCAGCGGCTGGCGGCGGCGATGGCCCTCATCGGCGATCCCAAGGTGGTGATCTTCGACGAGCCGACCACGGCGCTCGACGTCACCACCCAGGTCGAGGTGCTGCGCGCCTTCAAGGCGGTGACCACCAAGCGCCGGATCGCCTGTGTCTATGTGTCCCACGATCTTGCCGTGGTCGCCCAGATCGCCGACCGCATCATGGTGCTGCGCCACGGAGAGGTGCAGGAAACCGGCAGCGTCAACGACATCCTGACGCGCCCGACCCATCCCTACACCAAGGAATTGCTGCAAGCCTTCCACCCCGACACCGGCGGGCGGGTTGCCGCGGCGGAGGCCTTTGCCACCGATGCCTCCCCGCTGCTGGAAATCAAAACGCTGAGCGCCGGCTACGGCCCACCGCAGTCGAACGGCCAGCCGCTGGCCCTCGCGGTCAAGGGGGTGAGCCTGCAGGTGAAGCGGGGCACCAACCTCGGCATCATCGGGGAGTCCGGCTGCGGAAAATCGACCCTGGCGCGCGCCATCGCCGGCATCCTGCCGGCCTGCAACGGCGACATCCAGTTCGACGGGCGGGAGCTGTGGCACAGTGCCCGCCAGCGCAGCCGCGAGCAGTTGCGAGACCTTCAGATCGTCTTCCAGCATGCCGACACGGCGCTGAACCCGGCCAAGTCGATCGAGGATATTCTCGGCCGTCCGCTGACCTTCTATCACGGCCTGCGCGGCAAGGCCCGCGATGCGCGGGTCGATGCGCTGATGGACATGGTCCGCCTGCCCCGCGCCTTGCGCCACCGCCTTCCGTCGGAACTGTCTGGTGGACAGAAACAGCGGGTGAACTTCGCCCGTGCGCTCGCCGCCGAACCGAAACTGATCCTGTGCGACGAGATCACCTCGGCCCTCGACACCGTCGTCGCATCGACGATCATCGATCTGCTGAAGGAGCTGCAGCGCGAGCTTGGCCTGTCCTATGTCTTCATCAGCCACGACCTGTCGGTGATTGAGGCGATCTGCGACGAGATCATCGTGATGTATCGTGGGCAGGCGGTCGAGACCATCATCCCCTCCGCCCGGCAGCAACCGCAGCATCCCTATTCGCAGCTGCTGTTCTCGTCGGTTCCCAAACTGGATCCGACATGGCTCGACACGCTGGACATCGACGCCGACCGGATGCGGGTCGCCTGACTGCCCCCCCCCGCATCCCGCGCGGTTCGCCGCCGCGCGGGATGCGGCGGTTCCGCCGCGACGGCCCTCACATTGGAAACAGCGTGGTCAGCGGCATGTGCGCCCGGACGATCGGCGACTTCAGCACGACGTAGCTGAAGTATTTGTCGATGCCGATGTCCATGTCGGTCAGCTTCTCCATGATTTCCTGATACTCGCCGATGCCGGACGTGACGAACTTCAGCATGTAGTCGTAGCCGCCGGACACCAGATGGCATTCCAGCATCTGTTCGATCTTCTTGACGGCGGCCAGGAAGCGGGCGAAATCGACCTGCCGGTGGTTCTTCAGCGTCACCTCGGTGAAGACGGTCAGTGTCTGGCCGAGTTTGCTGACATTGATCTGCGCCGTATAGCCTTCGATGTAGCCCTCGGCCTGGAGCTTCTTGACGCGCATCAGGCAGGGGCTGGGCGACAGATTCACCAGCTCGGCCAACTCCACGTTGGTGATCCGGCCGTTCTTCTGGAGCTGATGCAGAATCTTGATGTCGATGCGGTCCAGCTTCATGGGGAACCCATCCGGTTCGAGGGCAGGGAACGGAAAACGACAGCAGAAAATTCTGCCGGTCGGACCAAGTCAGCTTAGCACGCACCGCCTGCCTGTCGATGACCAAGACGCAGGTCCCCGGCAGAACAAAGCATCATGTCCTCCGGCAACGACAGAAGATAATGCCGTTGAATCGGCCAAAGCAGCGCCTACCGGGCCGCGTGGCATGGCTAGATGACGCAACGCCGAAATCGGAGATCCTCCCAATGCCAGCCCCATTGCAAACCATCGCGTCCTCACAGCACCTGCCCGAACAGGCGGACGTCGTCGTGATCGGCGGCGGCATCGTCGGCGTCTGGGCGGCCTACTATCTGGCCCGGCGCGGACTGTCGGTGGCCCTGGTGGAGAAGGGGCAGGTCGGGGCGGAGCAGTCGAGCCGCAACTGGGGCTGGTGCCGGCAGCAGAACCGCGACGCGCGGGAACTGCCGATGGCGACCAAGAGTCTGGATCTGTGGGAGCGTTTTGCCGCCGAAAGCGGCGAGGACACCGGCTTCAGCCGTTGCGGCCTGCTCTATCTCAGCAATGACGACCAGGAATTGGCAGGCTGGGCGCGCTGGCGCGACTTCGCCCGGACGGTCGGCGTCACCACCCACATGCTGAGCGGCGCCGAAGCCGCGGAGCGTGGCCGCGCAACTGGAAAGACCTGGAAGGGCGGCGTCTTCTCGCCGTCGGACGGCATCGCCGATCCGGCCCGTGCGGCTCCCGCCGTGGCGCGGGCGATCATGACGCTGGGCGGCACGGTGCATCAGGGCTGCGCCGCACGCGGGCTGGAAACCAGCGGCGGGCGGGTCAGCGGCGTCGTCACCGAAAAGGGCACGATCCGCACCAAGCTGGTGGTCCTGGCGGGCGGAGCCTGGGCCTCCTCCTTCTGTCACCAGATCGGCGTGCGTTTCCCGCTCGCCTCCATCCGCTCGTCGATCCTGTCGGTGGGCCCCAGCCCCACCGGCCTTCCCGACGCGCTGCACACCGCTGCGGTGTCGATCACCCGGCGCGGCGACGGTGGCCACACGCTGGCGATCAGCGGGCGCGGGCGCGTCGATCCGACCATGCAGCAGATCCGCTTCGCGCCACAATTCATGCCGATGTTCAAGCGGCGCTGGCGCAGCCTGATGCCCGGCGGGCTGGAGGGGATGCGCTCCGGCCACGAGACGCTGCGGCGCTGGCGGCTCGACCGCCCGACGCCGATGGAGCGGGTACGGGTGCTGGACCCCATTCCGGACCGCAGCACCATCCGCCTGACCCATGAACGGGCCATGGCCCTGCTGCCCGGCCTGAAGAACGCGCCGGTCACCGCCGCCTGGGCCGGCTACATCGACAGCACGCCCGACGGCGTTCCCGCCATCGGCGAGGTCGGCAGCCTGCCCGGCCTGATCCTGGCGGCAGGCTTCAGCGGTCACGGCTTCGGCATCGGCCCCGGAGCAGGGCATCTGATCGCCGACCTCGTCACCGATCAGGCGCCGATCGTCGATCCCAAGCCCTACCATCCCGACCGCTTCGCCGGATTCTCCGCCGGCAAGGTCGCCGATTTCTGACTAGAAAGCGTGACCTTCAGGCGCCGCCCGGCACCAGCGAGCGCGCGGCCCGGCGCAGGCAGTCGCGCATCAGGTCGTGACTACCGGACAGCGGCCGCTCCTTGCTGGTCAGAATGGTGATGGGCACGAGGATACTCGGGCGGAAGGGCCGCTGGACAATGCCGGAGAACTGATTCCACGGCAGAAGTCCGTCGACGACCGCCACGCCTATTCCCTCGCGTACGAAGGGCAGCGCGGTGATCGACAGATCGATTTCCACCGCCGGGGCGTAGACGCCGCCCTCCGCCTCGACCGCACCCGCCAACAATCGGCCGGGCAGCGTGTCCACGCGGTAGGAAATCAGCGTCTCCTCCGCCAGATCGGCAAATCCAACTTCAGCCTGTTCGGCCAGCCGATGCCCCTCCGGCAAAAGGCAGACAAGTTCGGCATGCCCGACTGTCTCGACATCAAGGTCGTGATGGGGCATGTCGTTCATCGCCACCCCCAACAGAACGTCGCCGCTGCGCAGCATGTCCAGAATGCTGGCGACCGGCGCGACAAGCGACCGTACGACGATGTCGGGATGCGCCTCGCGAAAGGCGGTCAGCGCCTTGGGAACGATCGACATGGAGGGTGGAGCCGAAGCGGCGAGAC
>CBFGPE010000131.1:0-19090 GCA_965650625.1 uncultured Azospirillum sp.
CGCGCGCCCACCCACAACAACATCAACCATCGTAACCTCCAAGTCGCCGCCTTGTTTAAGGGACGGTCGGGGATCACGCGTTACGTCGTTGCATAACCACATCTCGGAGACGCCGAGGGGCGGGCCAGCGGCACGTGCGCTTGCGAGTTCGCGTTACATAGATCCAACGCGATCGAATGCAAAGTGAAAAATGCCGTGTGCCCCAAAAAAGTGGCAGACCGTTTGGTAGGCGGAAAAACCGGAGTGATTTCATGGGCTTGACTGAGGTTCTAACAACGGAGGAGATGGGGTTGCGGCTGCTGGCGGCGGCCTTCTGCGGCGCGTTGCTTGGACTCGACCGTGAAATGCGGGGCAAGGCGGCGGGTCTGCGCACGCATACGCTGATCTCCATCAGTTGCGCCCTGACCACCATGGTTGCGCTGGAGCTGTTCGCCGGGCTGCAGACCAGCGGCGATGAGCGGCCGAGCGACCCGGTGCGCGTCATCCAGGGCGTGGCACAGGCGGTCGGCTTCATCAGTGCCGGCGTGATGTTCCGCTCCGGCGACAGCGTGCGGGGGGCGACGACCGCCGCGATCATCTGGGTGGCGGGCGGGCTGGGCATCGCCTGCGGCGCCGGCTATTACGCGCTTGCCGGCATGACGCTGGCCCTGTGCCTGGTGGTGACCATCCTGTTCACCATCCTGATGGACCGTTTCCCGCAGCTGGGAGCGACGGAGGCCGAGGAGGACGCCGAGGAAGAGCGCCGAACGGCGCGCCACCGCCGCCACGCCACCCTTCGCCAGGGCCGGATCAGGCGGATTGCCCGCCACGCGCCGCGGGGATGACCAGCAGCCGGTGCGCCAGCAGCGCGCCCAACCCGACCAGCCCGATGGTCCCCATCATCGGCAGGGCGGTGCCGTCGTTCAGATGGCCGACGACGATGCCGACGACCGCGGCGACGGCCATCTGCGCGAAGCCCAGCAGCGAAGACGACAACCCGGCCATGGTGGGATAGGGGCCTACCGCATTGGCGGTGGCGTTGGGCAGGGTCAGCCCGGCGCCAAGGATGAACAGGAAGACCGGCACCACGATGGACAGCAGGTGCAGCACCCCGGCCAGTGCCAGCACCCCGCCCACCAGCCCGCCGCCCAGCGACAGCAGCGTACCGATGCGGATCATCCGCGCGCCACCCAGCCGCGGCGTCAGCCGTCCAGCCAGGAAGGTGCCCAGCATATAGCCCAGGGCCACGGCGCCGAAGCTGGCGCCATACTGCGCCGGGGTCAGGTGCAACTGCCCGATCAGTACGAAGGAAGACCCGGAGATGAAGCAGAAGATGCCGCTGTAAGAAAAGGCCACCACCAGCACATAGCCGACGAAGCCGCGGTTGCGCATCAGCAGCAGGTAGTTGGCAGCGAGCCGGCCCGGCCGCAGCGCCTCCTCGTCGCGGTGGGCGTTGGTCTCCCCCAGCATCGACCACACCGCGGCCAGGATGCCGCAGGCGAACACGGTCAGCAGCATGAAGTTGGCGCGCCAGCCGAACCACTCCGTCAGCACGCCGCCCAGCATCGGCCCCACCGCCGGGGCCAGCGCCATCGCCATCGACATATAGGCCAGCACCGTCGCCGCCCGGTCGCGCCCGAACACGTCGCGCACCACCGCGCGCGCCACCACCGGCCCGCAGCAGGCGCCCAGTGCCTGGAAGAAGCGGGCGGCGATCAGTCCCTCAATGCTGCTGGTCATGGCGCAGACGGCGCTGGCCGCCAAATAGATCGCCACCCCCACCAGCAGGGTCGGACGCCGGCCGAAGCGGTCGGACATCGGGCCATAGACCAGCTGCGACACCGCGAAGCCGACCAGAAAGATCGACAGTGTCAGCTGCACCGTGGCGACATCGGTGTCGAACACCCGCACCAGCGTCGGCAGCGACGGCAGGTACAAATCGGTGGACAGCGGGCCGAAGGCGACCAAAGCCGTCAGCAGGACGCGGATGGATAAGGAATCGGGACGGGGCATGGAGCGGCTTTGGAGCGAAGCGGAGGCGGGGCGGCACTGTATCAGATGAAACCACCACCGCCAGCGCGGATCGCTTGCAATCCCGTCACTTGGCCCCTGTCACTTGGCCCCTGTCACTTGGTGGGCAGCACCATGCGGATGCAGCGCGCCAGCACGGTATTGCCGGTCATCTCGCGATAATTCTGGATGATGATCGGCTCGGCCGCCTTGCATTGTTCCATGCTGGCGAAATCAAGCGTGGTCGGGCCGCCCTGGTTCAGCATGAACAGCAGCATCAACACCCGTTCAATCCCCTGGCCCATCGCCCAACCCCTCCCTTGGTCCCTCCGGTCAGCCGGCCGCCAGCATGGCGCGGGCGGCGGCGGCGTCCTTCACGATCTGGTCCTTCAGCACGTCGAAGCTGGGGAACTTCATCTCCGGCCGCAGGAAGTCGATCATCTGGACCCGCAGATGCAGATCGTACAGGTCGAGGTCGACGTCGAACAGGTGGGCCTCCAGTCGGGCGACCGTGCCGTCGACGGTGGGGCGAGCGCCCAGGTTGGCGACGCCCGGCAGCCAGACGGTCTCGCCGGCGCGGTCGATACCGGCGCGCACCGCATAGACGCCGAAGGCCGGGCGCAGATACTCGCCCAGTTCGATGTTGGCGGTGGGGAAACCGATGGTGCGGCCGCGCTGGTCGCCATGGACGACGCGCCCCTCGATCTCCCAGGGATGGCCCAGAACGAAGGCGGCCTCGCGCGGCCGGCCGGCGGTCAGCGCGTCGCGCACGCGGGTGGAGGAATAGACGCCGCCCTGCTCGTCGGACACCGGCCCGACCTCCGTCACGCCGAAGCCCTGGGCCCGGCCGGCCTTCAGCAGAAAGGCGGGATCGCCCGAGCGCTTGTGCCCGAACAGGAAATCATAGCCGCAGACGACGTGCCGCACGCCCAGCCCGGCGACCAGAATCTCGTCGACGAAGGCCTGCGCCGTCTTGTGGCGGAAGCCGTCGTCGAAATGGCAGACGATCAGCTGGTCGACGCCCAGAGCCTCGATGTGGCGGGTCTTGACGCGGAAGGGCGTCAGGCGAAAGGGCGGGTCGTCGGGGCGGAAGACGCTGCGCGGGTGCGGTTCGAAGGTGACGACGGCCGACGGCACGCCCATCTCCGCCGCAAGGCGCTGGGCGGTGCCGATGACCGTCTGATGCCCGCGGTGCACGCCGTCGAAATTGCCGAGCGCAACGACGGCGCCCCGCTCTTCGGCCGGCAGGTCGGCGGTGTGTCTGTACAGTCGCATGCGCGCCCCGGTGCTGTGGGCGGACCCCGGCGGGCCCGCTTGCTCGGGCGTCTATATAGACCGACGCCGGCGCGGGGTAAACGCGCCGGCGTGTTTTACGCTCACAAGCAGCCGATCAACTGCGGCCGATCACCCGCGAGACGGGACCATCAGCAGCGCCTCGCCCTCGACCACCACGGTCTCGCCGACGCTGCAGACGGTCTTGATGACGCAGCGGCGCTTTTCCGGGATCAGTTCGGTGATGGTGGCGCGGGCGGTGACGGTGTCGCCGGCGCGGACCGGCGCCTTGAACTTCAGCGTCTGGCTCATGTAGATGCAGCCCGGCCCCGGCAGCTTGGTGCCCAGCACGGCCGAAATGAAGCCGACCGTCAGCATGCCGTGGGCGATGCGGCCCTGGAACATGGTGGTGGCGGCGTATTCCTGGTTGATGTGGACCGGGTTGGTGTCGCCGGAAATGCCCGCGAACAGGACGATGTCGGCTTCCGTCACCGTCTTGGCGAAGCTCGCCGTCATGCCGACGGACAGGTCTTCGATGCAGTAGCCTTCGATATCCTTGCGGACCTGACGCACGTCGTCCATCGCAGCAATTCCTCTTTCTCTCGGTGCCTGTTCCGGCGTCTGACGCCTGGGCGCCGCGCCGTTCGCTGCAATGCGTGGTGTGCACCGCAGCGATGGGAATGGCACCACGTCTCCTCCAAAAATGCAAAAAAATCTCTAACGTTCCGCACAAGTCCGCAGGAAAGGCGGATGCCTCCTTTGGCAGGCTTCGCCGCAATGGAACCCGCTTTGGTGCCGGTGGATTACTTCGGCCCGAAGATATAGCAATGGGAATGATGCCGGATCAGTGGCTTACTGGCAAAACTCACAGCCCAGGGGCGGCTGTGGGACCGCTGGTGCGACTTTGCCGTCGCCATATGGTGCCCTGGCGGCAAAGTCCGTTTCTTTTCAGAGGCCTGACCGTCCGGTGACTGTTGGTTCGACGATTGAATGGAAATCCGGCAGCGGATGCGGCGAATCGGAAGCCGTCTTCGCCGCGCCGCAGCATTACTTGCCGGACCCGGAGTGCGACACTGTGTCGCTTTTGCTTCCCCCGCTGCTGCCGTTGCGGCGGGTGTCTCCCTGGGCGACCTGACTGTCGGGGGTGAGCTGGTCCACCTTGTCCTCCACCTTTTCGCGGGCGGCTTCGGTCGGCTGCTCCGACGGCTTGACCTCCACCGTCACCGGGGCGGTACCGTCTTCGATCATATCCAACTTTTTGGCGGCGGAGCGCGACAGGTCGATCACGCGGCCGTCGACATAAGGGCCGCGGTCGTTGACGATGACGTCGACGCTCTTGCCGTTCTCCTCGTTGGTGACGGTCGCCTTGGCGCCGAGCGGCAGGGTGCGCGAGGCGGCGGTCGCCTTGTTCTGGTTCATCGTTTCGCCGCTTGCGGTGGTGCGGCCATGGAATTTCTGGCTGTAGAAGGACGCTTCCCCCTTGTGGACAAGGATCTCCTCGCCATCCTCATGCTCGACATGCACGGGCGGAACCTTGGCCTTTCCATTCGCCAGCGCGGGGACGGCAGTCCCGCTCAGGGTCGCGGCGGCAAGCGCCAGGACGATGATGCGTGTTGTCTTCATCGGTTCACCTCCAACAGCGGACCAACGGCATTCAAGGAAAAGAGTTCCCTCTCGCAGCTGACACAAGACATCGATACTATTTCTGGTTTCTTATATCTTGACGAATTCGAAGTGGGTGGCCCATTTGGGCGCTCTTCCGGTCTACAACACAACGGTCAGGGGAGAAAGCATGGCTGACGATGCCGCTTGGACTGCATCCGAATTTGCGGCGAAGCCTGCCGATGAAACCGTTGCCGGATCGGCCGCCGGTTCTGTGGAGATGCGCTTCGTCACGATGCCCGACGGGGCCAAGCTGCGCGTTGGGGTCTGGCCGGTGCCGGAGCAGGTTCGCGGCACGGCGCTGGTGCTGACCGGCCGGGCGGAGTTCATCGAGAAATATGCCGAAACCGCGGAGGCGCTGGCCGCCCGCGGCTTCCGCGTGGTGGCGCTCGACTGGCGCAACCAGGGCCTGTCCGACCGGCCTTTGCCCAACCGGCAGATCCACCATCTGACCGACTTCGCGATGCTGGTGGACGATCTCGACGAGGTTTATCGGCAGGTGGTGGCGCCGGTCGCCGCGGAGACCGGCGGGCCGCTGATCCTGCTGGCCCATTCCATGGGTGGGCTGGTGGCGACCCTGGCGCTGGCCCGCCATGCCGACGATGATCCCGACCGTTATGCCACCGTCCTGCTGTCGGCACCGATGTATGCCATCCACAGCGGACCGCTGCCGCGCTGGCTGGTGCGGACGCTGGCCGACATCGGGCTCGCCTGTGGATTGGGTGCCCGCTATGCGCTGGGGCAGGGCGACTACGACCCGGCGGAGGGGCGCTTCAGCCTGGACAACAAGATCACCGCCGATCCGCGGCGCTACGCCGCCTTCCACACCCCCTATGCCGAGCGGCCGGAACTGCGCGTCGGCGGCGTCAGCTTTGCCTGGGTCGCCGCTGCTCTCGATGCGGAGGCTGCGCTGCGCCATACCCTGCCGCTGGAACGGGTGCGCACGCCGGTGCTGCTGTTGAGCGCGCCGGATGACCGGGTGGTGCGGTCGGCGGCGCACCGTGCGGTGGTCGCCCGCCTCGGCAACGCCCATCTTGCCGGCTATCCCGGGGCAAAGCACGAGTTGCTGATGGAATGCGACGCCATCCGCGACCGGGTGTGGTCGGACATCGACGCCTTTCTCGACAAGACTATCGACCACAAGACTCTTGCGCCAAGCGGCGGCTCTGTCGTGGGATAGGCGCCTTCAGGACCAAAGGTGCCCAGCAGCATGACCGATTTCTGGACGGCGTCCGGTTTCCACCTGTTGACCCGCGATGCCGACAATCATCTGGCGGTGACGCCCGATTTCCTGCGCGCCTACCTTCTCCGGCCCGAGATGCGTCCGCCGGAAGAGGCCTGCGACGCCGAGCGCACGCTGCATGCCGCCTTGCTGGACGATCCGGCGCGGACGGTGCCCGCCCCGCTGCTCGACGCCATCGCCGATCCGGATGCGCGGGAGAATTTCCAGGTCTGGCTGGCCTTCCGCAACCGGCTGCTCGCCGCCGGAACGCTGGAGGGCTGCTACATCCGCCTGTTCCGCGAGGGTGCCCGCGGGGTGCCCGGCCTGTTCATCGACCAGTTGGTCCATGCCATCCTGCGCGGCATCCTGGATGAGACGCCATCGGGCCTGCGCGCGCGGGCGGGGGAGCTGTTCTTCCGCGAACAGACGGTGTCGGTGGAGGATGGCCGCGTCCGCGTCGCCGATGCCGAGACGGTGGAGACGATGGCGGCGTCGGGCGGCTTCGGCTCGCTCGGCCGTCTGGTGGTGGAGGCCGGCACCGCTCCCCGCAGCGTCGAGCTGGACATCCTGGACGAGACCAACCACCCGCTCTATTGGGGCCGCGATGCCCGGCACGACACCGTGCTGGACATCACCTTCGCCGCCGCCGGGCTGGACGCGCTGGCCCGCGTGCTGGAAACCTGGGTCGGGCATTTTCTGGGCGTGACGGTTAGCATCCAGCCGGTGCAGAACATCCGCGACGACCGCTGGGTTTGGCATGTCGGGCTCGACAGCTCCGCCACGGCGATCCTCAACGACCTGTATAATGGCGTGGAGGTGGGGGAGGACCGGCTGGCCCGCATCCTCGCCCTGTTCCGCCTGGATTTCGCCGACCCCGCCGCCATGCGCCCCGATCTCGCCGGCCGGCCGGTCTATCTGGGGCTGGCGATGACGGAAGGGCGGCGGCTGAAGCTGAAACCGCAGAATTTGCTGGTGAATCTGCCGCTGGCTTCGGTGGCGTGAGGGCGCGACGGCATCCCTCACCCCCCCAGCAGCGCCCCCACCGGCTTCAACGGCTCGTGCGCGTCGAACAGGATCTTCAGGATCGCCAGAATCGGCACGGCGAGCAGCGCGCCGGGAATGCCCCACAGCCAGCCCCAGAACAGGATCGACACGAACACCGCGATGGGGTTCAGCGACAGCCGCCGGCCGACGATCATCGGCGTCAGGAAATTGCCCTCCAGCGTGGTCAGCGCCACGAAGGACAAGGGCGGCAGGATGATGGCGCCAAGGCTGTCAAAGGTCAGGACCGACACCAGAAAGAACACGCCGGTCATCACCGCCGGGCCGATGAAGGGGATGTAGTTGGCCAGCACCACCAGCACCCCCCACAAGCCCGGATTCGGCAGCCCCCACATCCACATCACCAGCCCGGCGGCTATGCCGAGGGCCACATTGATGACGGTGATCGTCAGCAGATAGGCTGCGATGTTCTGCTGCAGTGTCGCCGCCACCATGGCGTAATGCACGCGGTCGTCGACGTTGCGCATGGTGCCGATCAGCGCCTCCAGCGAATGGCGGCCGCGGGCGAGGAAGAAATAGAGCAGCACCTGCAGGATCACGACATTGGCGATCACGGTTTCTACCTGGCTGATCGCCTGCTCCATCAGGGTCGGGCCGCGCACCACCACTTCGCGCGTCGGCCCGGACTCGCCGGAATCCTTGGTGATCTGTTCGATCTGGCGGGAGGCTTCCCGGGCGCGTTCGATGCCGGCGCGGATGTCGCCCAGCTTGAACTCCAGCTCATGCAGGACCCGCGGCATTCGGTTCACCCACTCCGCCGCCGGGGCGGACAGGGTGTAGACCGCCAGCAGCACGCCGCCGAACAGCGTGACGACCATGATGGCGGCGCCGATCCCCTCGGGCACGCCCACGCGGTAGAGGGCACGGACCAGCGGGCGCAGAAGGAAACTCAGGATCAGCGCCAGCATGATCGGCAGCAGCACGTCGCGTCCGAAATAGAGCGCGAACAGAACGGCGATGACGAAGAGGCCGACGACGGCGACGGTCAGCGGATCGCGGCGGTGACCGGGTGAGGGCAAGGGTTCGGTCGCCGGTTCCGGCGTGCCGGCAAGCGGAGCCTCTGGGGCGGGGGGAAGCGAGGCGAGCGGGCTGCGGTCTGTCATCGCGGTGGCCGGACCTCCGGAGGGAGGCGCTTGACGGCGGCGCCTCACCCTCCGATCTAGGGGAGTGTTTTTCCGGGCCGCCCACCCTGCGGTCCCCGCCCGTCCTTGCCGGAGACCCGATCGAGATGCGCAGCCCGTTTCCCCTGATGAACGTTTCCGCCGGCCTTTTGGTTCTGGGCCTGCTGACCGCCGGGCTGCCGCTGCGCACGGCGGCGGCCGACGAGGTGGTCGGCCGCTTCTCCAACGACTGGACCGGCAACGGGTTGGAGATCCAGGCGATCGAGGATCCCAAGGTGAAGGGAATCACCTGCCATCTGGTCGATTTCGACCGCAGCCTGATCGACCGGCTGAGCAAGGGCAACTGGTTCGAGGACCCGTCCAACGCCTCCATCGCCTGCCGTCAGACCGGGCCGGTGACCGTCGGCGACATCGAGCTGTCGCAGAAGGGGGAGGAGGTCTTCTCCGAACGGAAAAGCCTGATTTTCAAGTCGATCGCCATTCGCCGCATCTACGACCGGCCGAACGACACGCTGGTTTATGTGGTGTACAGCCGACAGGTGAAGGACGCCTCGGCCAAGACCTCGATCTCCACCGTGCCGCTGTTCAGCGCCAACGCGACCTGGACGAAGGGCAAGCCGGCGGCGAAGTGAGGGGGCGGGGGACTCACCCCGTCCCCCCATTCGTCAGTCGACGATCCGCCCCAGCCGCACCGCCGTCTGGCCGGCTTTCACCCGGCGGGCGGGCATGATGAGGACGCAGTCGTCATAGGGGGTCAGGATCGCGTGCCCGTCGTCCCAGCCGATGACGGTGCCGGCGCGGCCGATCACCTCCATGCCGACGAAGGGCGCGGTGAAGCGGAACCGCTCGGTGGCGGCGGTGACGGCGTCGGTGACCTCGACCACCCGCTGCGGGTCGGTGCACGGGCGCAGGCGGGGGCCGTTCAGCGGCGGCGCAATCTTCTCGGGATCGATCATCTCCAGCCCGAGAAGCAGGCGCAGGCAGCTTTCCAGCGCGACCGTCGCGGTCTCGGTCCGCCAATGCTGGCCGCATTCGACCAGGATGGCGGTGTGCGATCCCTCCGGCTCGGCGAAGCTGCCGTAGTCGATCAGCCGCTTGCCCCCGGCATGGCCACCGTCCGCCACCACCCAGGCCGGATAGCCGAGGCCGAGCGCAAGGTCGCGCCCGCGCGTGGTCCGGCCGCACAGGGTCAGCGGAGCGGTGTCCGCCGTCATCGAATGCAGGTCGAGCAGCAGGTCCGCCGACTCGTAGACCGGGCGCAGGACGCGGGCGCGCCGCAGTTCCACGCTGTCGCGCCGTCCGTCCAGATGCTCCGGCGACCACAGCCGGTTGAAATCCTCGTCCAGATAGCGTGAGGCATAGGGGTTCTGGCGGTCGAAGGTGGCGTAGGCGGCGGTGTTGGCGAAGACGAAGGTCAGCCGTCCGCGCGTCGGCCGCAGACCCATCCGCAGCAGTGCATCCAGGGCAATGGCGCCGCACAGCTCGTTGCCGTGGACGAGCGCGTTCAGCACCACATGCGGCCCCGGCTCCATCGCCGAAAGGCTGGTGACGTGGTCTATGCCGGTGTTGCCGCGCCGGTGGGGCGCGATGTCCGGCGGGGAGAGTTCGACGGGGGCGAAGAGCGGGTCGGTCAAGCGGCAAGCTCGCCAGCGGTGGGCGCTCCAATCAGTATGACGAACCAAGCGACTCCGCGCCAGTGCGGGCCGGTTGTGTACCGCGGTTTTTTTGGCTGATGCGCGTGGTGCGATGTTGCGGCGGCATGGCAGGATCATGACGAATTGCCGTCGACTGAGGCTTGACGCATGGGTTATAGGAGTCGCCGGATTGATAAGGTCGGCGGTTGAACTTGCGGCAATTTAACTGGCGGCAATCGAACTTGCCGATGTCACCGTCGGGGCGTCTGGTCGGGACCGGTCGATGAGCTTCGTGATCGATGACGTTCTTGTCCGAAACGACCCGGTCGGCCGACGCCTTCCGGTGCTGTTCGATTCGCCGCACAGCGGCAGCGTCTATCCCGCCGATTTCCGGGTGATCTGTCCGCATCCGCTGCTGCGCCAGGGCGAGGACACCCATGTGGAGGAGCTGTTCGCCACGGCGCCCGACCATGGCGCCACGCTGCTGTGCGCGCTGTTTCCCCGCACCTGCATCGACGTGAACCGCGCGGTCGACGACATCGACCCGGCGCTGATCGACGGCGACTGGCCGGCACCGCTGCGGCCGACTCCGCGCAGCACGCTGGGCATGGGGTTGATCCGCAGCATGCTGCGGCCGGGCGTGCCGCTCTATGACGGGAAGCTGCCGGCGTCGGTGGTGGCCGACCGCATCGACCGCTATTACCGGCCCTACCATGCCCAGATGCGGCTTGCGCTGGATGGCTTGGCGGAGCGGTTCGGCGCGGTGTGGCACGTCAACTGCCACTCCATGCCGTCGTCGCTGCGGCCCGACGGGCGCGACCCGCTGGCGGTGGATTTCGTCATCGGCGACCGCGACGGCACCACCAGCGAGCCCGGATTCGTCCGGCTGGTGGCGGAGACCTTGCGCGGCTTCGGCCATCGCGTGGCGATCAACGACCCGTACAAGGGGGTGGAGCTGCTGGCGCGCTATGGCGATCCGGCGCGCGGCCGTCATTCGATCCAGCTCGAGATCAACCGCCGCCTCTACATGAACGAGGAGACGCTGGAACGCCACGACGGCTTCGCCCGGCTGAAGGGCGAGATCGACACGCTGATCGGCCGCATCGCCGATTATGCGGGCCAGCGGGTCCTGCAACGCGCGGCTGAGTAGGCGGCCCGCCGCAACGGTTTGTGGCGGCGGGGCCGCGAGAACCGCGACTCGGGGTGGCCGTTGCTGTTCAGGCCTGATGTATCTGCTCGCGCGCGACGTCCAGGAAATGCGCCATCTGCTTTTCCACCCGGTGATCGGAGATGTCGACTCCGCGGGCATGCAGGTCGGTGCACAGCTTGTCCCGGATGTCATGCGGGCCGGGCGTGGCGATATCGGTGTCCACGATCTGGCGGGCATAGGCCTCGGCCTCCGCCCCGGACAGGCCCATCAGGTCGGCGGCCCATTCGCCGGCCAGCCGGTCGCGCCGGGCGCGGATGCGGAAGAGCAGGTCCTCGTCGTGTTGAAACTTGTTCTCGAAGGCCTTTTCGCGGTCGTCGAAGGTCGTCATGGGGACCCAGGCTCCTTATTGGTTTCGCTCCCGTTTCCGATGATTATATAGCCCGGAAGCGGTTGTCGTCACTGCCCCGCCGCATCGCAGCCGCGGATATTCTGCAGAGTTTCCTCGGGCGGCGGGATACCCTTGGGCACCACAAAAGACAAGGCATGGCATGTGCAGCGTGATCCTCCTGCGGCGACCCGACGCAACCTGGCCGCTGGTCGTCGCCGGAAACCGTGACGAGATGACCGGGCGTCCCTGGCTCCCGCCCGCCCGCCACTGGCCCGACCGGCCGAATGTTGTGGCCGGACTGGATGAGCTGGCCGGCGGTTCCTGGATGGGTCTGAACGACGAAGGCGTGGTGGCGGTCATCCTCAACCGCTTTGGTACGCTGGGGCCGGAGGCCGGCAAGCGGTCGCGCGGCGAACTGGTGCTGGACGCGCTGGACCATGCCGACGCCGCCGATGCCGCGCGCAGCTTCGCCGACCTCGACATCCGTGCCTACCGCCCCTTCAATCTGGTGATCGCCGACAACCGTGACGCCTATCTGGTGGTCCACCGCGGCGCCAACCCGCGCCACCGGCCGGAGGTGTCGTCGATCCCCGCCGGCGTCCACATGCTGACCGCCTTCGAACTGGACGACCCGCAGGATCCGCGCACCGCCTTCTATCGCCCGCTGTTCGAGCATGCGGTGCCGCCGACCGCCGACGCGCCCGACGCGGGGTCCTTCGCCTGGGGCGGCTGGCCGGAGCTGATGGGCAGCCGCATCTGGGAAGGCACGCCGGACGAGCGCGGCGCCATGGACTTCCTGCTGCCGAACGGCTTCGGCACCTCGTCCAGTTCGCTGTTGGCGGTGCCGCGGGTGGAACGGCCCGACCTGAACCCGATCTGGCACTTCGCCCCCGGCCGGCCGCATGCCGTGCCCTATGCGCCAGTGGAGCTGTGAGGGGCGGGGGACCGCACAATCCTGCCCTCCCGCCCCCGTCGTTGTGTTCGTGCACCCGGCTTGCTATATCACTCTGGCACATTCCTGGGCCGGCAAGCTCGCTTGACCGGTCCTTACGTATTTGGACGATCACGCGATGACACGACGCCGGCGCATCTACGAAGGCAAGGCCAAGGTACTCTTCGAAGGGCCGGAGCCGGGCACCCTGGTGCAGTACTTCAAGGACGACGCCACCGCCTTCAACAACCAGAAGAAGGGCGTCATCACCGGCAAGGGGGTGCTGAACAACCGCATCTCCGAATATCTGATGAGCCGGCTGTCCGAGATCGGCGTGCCCACGCACTTCATGCGCCGCCTGAACATGCGCGAGCAGCTGGTGCGCGAGGTGGAGATCATCCCGATCGAGGTTGTGGTGCGCAACGTCGCCGCCGGCAGCCTGTCGCGCCGCTTCGGCATTCCCGAAGGCACGCCGCTGCCGCGTTCCATCATCGAATACTATTACAAGTCGGACGAGTTGGGCGACCCTATGGTCTCGGAAGAGCACATCACCGCCTTCGGTTGGGCCGGGCCGCAGGACCTCGACGACATGGTCGCGCTGTCCTTGCGCGTGAACGACTATCTGTCCGGCCTCTTCCTCGGCATCGGGCTCAAGCTGGTGGACTTCAAGCTGGAGTTCGGCCGGCTGTGGGAGAACGAGGAGATGCGGATCGTCCTGGCGGACGAGATCAGCCCCGACAACTGCCGGCTGTGGGACGTCAAGACCAACGAGAAGCTGGACAAGGACCGGTTCCGCCAGGATCTGGGCCGCGTCGAGGAAGCCTATCAGGAGGTCGCGCGCCGCCTCGGCATCCTGCCGGAAGGCGGGCCGAGCGACGTCAAGGGTCCCAAGACCATCCAGTGATTCGTGTTCTGTAACCACCCCTCCACCCAACACCCCAAAGCGAGCGGACATCCGATGAAGGCCAAGGTTCACGTCACCCTCAAGCGCGGCGTTCTCGACCCCCAGGGCAAGGCCATCGCGCACGCGCTGCACACGCTGGGCTTCGACGGCGTCGAGGACGTCCGCGCCGGCAAGGTGATCGAGCTGCAGCTCAAGAGCACCGACGAGGCGACCGCCCGCAAGGAAGTCGAGGCGATGTGCAGCAAGCTGCTCGCCAACACCGTGATCGAGGACTACGCCATCGAGCTGGTGGCCTGATCCACCGGCAGTCTTGATCAAGCGTTTTCTGGAGTGGAGCGCGGCCGATGAGCGTTGAACATCTGGCCGCGCTCGACCCTATTTTCGCCGAATGCCTGCGCGTCGGCGGCCCGGTGATCCGCGATTTCACCCGGCCGACCGGCTTCGTCGGCCTGCTGCGCATGGTGATGGAGCAGCAGCTCTCGACCAAGGTGGCGCTGGCCTTGTGGGCCAAGCTGCAGGACCGGCTGGGCGGCGCCGTCACTCCCGAGGCGATTCTGGCGCTGGACGACGAAAGCTTGCGCGCCTGCGGCTTCTCCCGCCAAAAGATCGGCTATGCCCGCGGCCTTGCGGAGGCGGTGGCGAGCGGCCGTCTCGATTTCGACATCATCCATGACCTGCCCGACGAGGAAGCGATTGCCCAGCTCGTCGCGCTGAAGGGCATCGGCCGCTGGAGTGCGGAGGTCTATCTGATGACCACGCTCGACCGGCCGGACATCTGGCCCATCGGCGATCTGGCGATCCAGTTGGGCGTGCAGCGGTTGAAGGGCTGGGCCGACAAGCCGACGGCGAAGCAGCTGATCGAGGTGGCCGAGCCCTGGCGGCCCTATCGCTCGCTGGCGGCGCGTCTGGTCTGGCACCATTACGTGGCGTTGCAGGAGCAGGCGAGGGCGGCGAGAGGCCTGCCGCCGTCGAGGTGATCCTCCGCCTCACCCCACCAGCACCGGCAACCGCCAGCCCGCCAGCGTGATCTCCACCGGCAGCCGCGCCAGCACGTCGCCATCGCCCTGCACCGCGTCGGCGAACAGTCCATCGCCACTCGGCCCGTCGATCCGCACCCGCTTCGCCGTCACCACGCGATAGTCCGGAAAGCGCGCCAGCCGTCCGGCGGTGACGCCCCAGACATAGCGCAGCGCATTCAGCCGCCCGCCGCGCGGGAACAGGCAGACATGCAGCTCCGGCTCGGCCAGTCGCGCATCGGGGGCGCAGATGAAACGGCCTCCGTAGAAATGCCCCTTGGCGACGATCACCGACGCCACCTCCTGCGGCTCGCCGTCATCCAGCGTGACGCGATAGCGATGGTCCGGCCGTGTCGCCAACTGCACCAGCGTTTCCGCCACATAGGCGCCTTTGCCGATCAGCCGCTTCACCCGCGGGTTGACCCGCTCCACCACCCGAGCGTCCAGCCCGACCCCGGCCATCAGCGAAAACACCCGCCCGTTCGCCAGCGCCGGCCAGATCATCGTCCGCCGCCCGCCGGCGATCGCCGCGGCGATGCGCTCCGGCTCCATCGTCAGGCCCAATTCGGCGGCCAGCACGTTGGCGGTGCCCATCGGCACGATACCGAGCGGGAGCGGCTGGCCCGCTTCGGCATGGACCGCCAGCCCGTTGATGACCTCGTTGATGGTGCCGTCGCCGCCGGCCGCCACCACCGCATCGACGTCGGCGGAATCGGCCTCGCGGGCGAAGGCCTCGGCATCGCCGCGCTTGCCCGTCGGTCTGACGGCGACGCTCAGCCCGCGCGCCTCCAGCATGGCGACAACCGCGCGCAGCCGCCGCGTCCGCCGCCCGCCGGCCGTCGGGTTGTGGATCACCAGAAGCCGCCGCACATCGGCCGCCGCATCCCCGCCGCCGGCACCGATCGCCGGACCCTCGTTCATCAGCACCGTGTCGCGCACCGATTCGCTCTCCCTGACCGGCGCGTGAGGCGCCTTCTGTTGCAAAACCGTGAAGGGATCACGGCGGTTATATTGCAGTAAAAATGCGATAGTATGACGATAGAAGAAATATAGGTGGCGAATAGGTGCGGATGTTCCAAATGGTTGTCAAGATGTGTCCGTTTCCTTTATACGGCAGTTGTCTTGATGGCCACCGGCCATGGCGACGACGGAGCGGAAGATGGACGCCGTCCCAGCGGTCAAGCGCTACCGCAGCATTTGGATATCCGACGTTCATCTGGGAACGCGCGGCTGTCAGGCGGAGCTGCTTCTCGATTTCCTGAAACACACCGAATCGGATCACCTGTTCCTGGTCGGCGACATCGTCGACGGCTGGCGGCTGAAGAAAAGCTGGTATTGGCCGCAGGCCCACAATGACGTAGTGCAGAAGATCATGCGCCGCGCCCGCAAGGGTGTGGAGGTCTATTACATCCCCGGCAACCATGACGAGGCGGCGCGCGATTATGTCGGGCTGCAGTTCGGCGGGGTGCATGTGGTGGACGAATGGGTCCACACCACCGCCGACGGCCGGCGCCTGCTGATCACCCACGGCGATAAGTTCGACGCCGTGGTGCGCTACGCCAAGTGGCTGGCCCTGCTGGGCGACCACGCCTACGTCACGCTGCTGCACGTCAACACCCTGTTCAACTGGGTCCGGCGCAAGCTGGGCTTCAGCTACTGGTCACTGTCGGCCTATCTGAAGCACAAGGCCAAGACCGCGGTCGAGTTCATCGGCAAATACGAAGAAGCCCTGGGCGAGGAAGCCCGCCGCCGCAAGGTCGACGGTGTCGTCTGCGGCCACATCCACACCGCCGAGATGCGCGATATCGAAGGAATCCTCTATTGCAACGACGGCGATTGGGTCGAGTCCTGTACCGCCTTGGTCGAGCACGACAGCGGCGTGCTGGAGATCATCCACTGGACGGAGGTCATGGCGCAGCGGTTGCCGGCCCCTGGTCCCAATGCGGGCAAGGTGACGGCGAAGGAACGGGAAGCGGCGTGAACATCCTGATCGTCAGCGACGCCTGGCACCCGCAGGTGAACGGCGTCGTGCGCACCATCGGCACCGTGCGCGATGAGTTGGAGGCGATGGGCCACAGCGTCGAGGTGATCGGTCCCGACCGCTTCCGTACCCTGCCGATGCCGACATATCCGGAAATCCGGCTGGCGCTGGGGGCGAAGCGGCGGCTGTGGGCGATGATCGAGGGCATGCGGCCCGACTGCATCCACATCGCCACCGAAGGGCCGCTGGGCTTCGCCGCGCGGTCCTATTGCCTGAAGCACGGCAAGCCCTTCACCACCGCCTACCACACGCGCTTTCCCGAATATGTGCGCGACCGCGCGCCGATCCCGCTGGCGCTGTCCTATGCGGTGGTCCGCCGCTTCCACAAGCCGTCCTCGGCGGTGATGGTGGCGACCCAGACCATCGAGGACGCGCTGATGCACCGCGGTTTCGGCAACATCCGCCGCTGGACCCGCGGCGTCGATACCGAGCTGTTCCGGCCCCGCGACAAGGGCTTCCTCGATCTGCCGCGCCCGGTGTCGATGTATGTCGGCCGCGTCGCGGTGGAAAAGAACCTGGAGGATTTCCTGCGCCTCGACCTGCCCGGCACCAAGGTGGTGGTCGGCGACGGCCCGGCGCGGGAGGAGTTGCAGCGCAAATACCCCGGCGTCCACTGGGTCGGCGCCAAGCATGGCGAGGATCTGGCGAGGCATTACGCCGCCGCCGACGTCTTCGTCTTTCCGTCGCGCACCGACACCTTCGGACTGGTTCTGCTGGAAGCGCTGGCGTCCGGCGTGCCGGTGGCGGCCTACCCGGTGCCGGGACCGCTGGACGTGGTCGACGGCTCCGGCGCCGGCTGCCTTGACGAGGATTTGAAGCGGGCGGTCGAGGGGGCCTTGGCGATCCCGGCGCAAGCCTGCCGGGACTATGCGCTGGGCTATTCCTGGCGCCGCTCGGCGGAGCAGTTCCTGTCGAACCTGCGGCCGTTCACGTAAGCCGGGGACAGCATTCCGCTTGGCGAAGATCGGGTGCCATGGTTCCATTCCGCCGGATCACCACTCCGACGCGAGGTTCCCGGCCATGACCCCCGAATTCCTCATCACCTCCCTGATCGTCGTCGCCTCACCCGGCACCGGGGTGCTGCTCACGCTGGCGGCGGGGTTGTCGCAGGGGGCGCGGGCCAGCGCGGTGACGGCCTTCGGCTGCACGCTGGGGATCGTGCCGCACATGGCGGCGGCGGTGCTGGGGCTGGCCGCCCTGCTGCACACCAGCGCGGTGGCGTTCCAGGGGCTGAAGATCCTCGGCGTGCTCTATCTGCTCTACATGGCCTGGGCGACACTGAAGGAGCGGGGGGCGCTGAGCGTCGAGACGGACGGGACGGCGGACAGGACGAAGCACACGGCCGGGCGGATGATCCTGCGGGCGGTGCTGGTCAATGTACTGAACCCGAAACTGTCGATCTTCTTCCTGGCCTTCCTGCCGCAATTCGTCAGCGACGCCGACCCGCAGCCGCTGGCCCGCATGCTGGAGCTCAGCGGCGTGTTCATGGCGCTGACCTTTGCGGTCTTTGTCCTCTATGGCCTGTTCGCCGCCGCGGTGCGCGATCAGGTTGTCTCCCGCCCGCGGGTGATGGCCTGGATGCGCCGCAGCTTCGCCGCGGCCTTCGCTGCGCTCGGCGCCAAGCTGGCGCTGGCGGAGCGGTGACAGGCGAACTGCGAAGCGCTGATCGATATTTTTCAGCTTCGCCGCGCCACTCCGTGACAAAATCTCCCGCCGGTTGAGATCTCTTTACACAAATAAACTTGGCATGCTAACGCTCATGGCGAGAAACACTCTCGGAAAACGCAACCGGGGATCTTGCCATGGGCCGCCGTCCGTTCGACGCCTCCACTTCTTCTTCGGGCTGTGCGCCGCGCCGGCCGTCGGTTTTGCGGGGTTTGCTCGCCGTTCTGCCGTTGATGGCGGCGGTGACCGGCTGCGCGTCCTTCAAGGGCTATCCGGAGCGCCTGCCGGCTGAACCGGCGGTGGTGGAGCAGGGGAGTGCCGCCGGCATCCTCACCTGCTCCGACGAGACCTGCCGCAACACCAAGGTTGCGGCGCGGATGTACGCCATCGACACCAATTTCTCGGAGTTCGAGGAGAAGCTGTTCCAGCAGATGCGCGAGGCGGGCTTTTCCACCGACGTGCTGACGCTGGGTGTCACTTCGGCCGGTGCGGCCAGTGGCGGTGCGGCGGCCAGCATTCTGTCGGCCATCGGCGCCGGCATCACCGGCAGCCGCGCCGCTTTCGAGAAGGAGGTTCTGGGCGACAAGGCGCTGCCGGCCATCCATTCCTCCATGCGTGCCAGCCGCGCCCGGATGCGGACCCGCATCCTGACCGGGCTGTCGAAGCCGCTGAAGGACTATCCGCCCGGCATCGCCCTGACCGACCTTGAGGAATACTATTCCAGCGGGACGGTGCTGAGCGCGCTGATCGGAATCACCGAACGCGCCGCCACCGCGGCGCACGAGGCCGAACAGCAGCTTGTCAGCATCTCCGGCTTTGCCTCAACCGACGCCGCCAACTTCCTCTATGGCTATGCCGTCGCCGACGGACTGTCGGATGCGGAAAAGCGCGACCGGCTGAACCGCATCGCCGCGCAATACAAGGCGCAGGGCGTCGACACCCGCGGCATCGCCGCCATCAGCCTGATCCGCAACCCGGCGCTCGCCAGCCAGACCGCCGCGGTCGCCCGCGGCTTCGGCTGGAAGGGCTGAGG
>CBFGPE010000132.1:0-18952 GCA_965650625.1 uncultured Azospirillum sp.
CCGCCATGGCTCGCCTGTCCGCCCTTGCGGCCGGCTTCCGCCGCCAGCGAGGGGTTCTTGGAGAAGCTGCGCGAGGAGGCGGGCACGCTGCGCCCACCCTTGCGCCCGGCTTCCGCCGCGAGTTCCGGGTTCTTTGAAAAGCTGCGTTTGTCGGCCGGTACGCTTTCGCCGCCCTTGCTGGCAATTTGGCGTTGCCGATCAGGGTCCATCGACGCGAAGCCGCGGCCCGACGTACGATTGCTCTCTTTCGAGGCCATAACCAACCTCCGACTGTGCCTTGTTGATTCGACAACCGGACAGCCGGGGGGTTGGTTCCAAATCACCAATAAATTCTGCAACCGGAATTGTCGGTGCAGCGATCATTTCGTTTCGGCAACAGTCTTGCCGCTGCTCACCCCGCGGTTTGCAGCTTGGCGATGGCGTCGGCCAGGGTCACCAGCCGGCGGGCGTTCTCGACATGCAGGTTCTCCACCAGCTTGCCGTCGACCAGCACCACGCCCTTGCCGGCGGCGGCTGCCTCCGCATGGGCGGCGATGATGCGGTGGGCTTGGGCGATTTCCTCGTCATCCGGGGCGAAGGCGGCGTTGCAGGCGGCAATCGTCTTGGGATGGATCAGCGTCTTGCCGTCGAAGCCCAATTCCCGCCCCTGCCGGCAGGAGGCGGCGAAGCCCTCGTCGTCGTTCAGGTCCAGATGCACGCCGTCCAGCACCGCCAGCCCATAGGCCCGTGCCGCCAGCAGGCACAGCCCCAGGCTGGTGATCATCGGCAGCCGCTCTGCCGTGTGGGCGGCGTGCAGGTCCTTGGCGAGGTCCGAGGTCCCGAGCACCAGGGCGCCGACGGCGGGGGAGGCTCCGGCGATCTCCTTGGCGTTCAGGATGCCCAGCGGCGTTTCCATCATGCACCAGATCGTCTGCCCGGCCGACGCCCCGGCGGCGCGCAGCACCGCTTCGGCCTGCCGCACGGCGTCGGGGCTCTCCACCTTCGGCAGCAGCACGGCGTCGGCGCCGCTGGCCGCGGCCATGCGCAGATCGTCATAGCCCCAGGGCGTGTTCAGCCCGTTCACCCGGACGATCAGTTCTCGCCCGCCATAGCCGCCGGCCGACAGCGCGGTCGCGATTGTGTCGCGCGCCATCGCCTTGGCGTCGGGGGCGACCGCATCCTCCAAGTCGAGGATCAGCCCGTCGGCGGGCAGGCTGCGCCCCTTCTCCAGCGCGCGGGCGTTCGAACCCGGCATGTAGAGCACGCTGCGGCGGGGGCGGACGGTCGTGGCCATGGCGGTTTCCCGGAATTGCGAATGGTTGGAGACGGCAGCTTTAGCCGCGGGGCGCCACCCTGTCCATGGGCCAGGCCGTCACAGTGTCCGCACGGGCAGGCGCATGGCAGCCATGCCGCTAGCCCCGGCCATCGTCCCGGAGTCGGCGGCTTTACGCCCGGCGGACGGTCGCTTACGCTTGCTGTCATGAAAAGCGTCCTCACCATCCAATCGCACGTCGCCTATGGCTATGTCGGCAACCGGGCCGCGGTGTTTCCGCTGCAGCGGCTGGGGATCGACGCCACGGCGGTGAACACCGTCCAGTTCTCCAACCACACCGGCTATGGCGCCTGGACCGGACAGGTCTTCACGGCGGAGCACATCGCCGACATCGTCGACGGCATCGCCGCCCGCGGCGTGCTGCCGGCTCAGGACGCAGTGCTGTCCGGCTATATGGGCGCCGTCGAGCTGGGGCAGGTGATCGTCGAGACCGCGGCGCGGGTGAAGGGCGCCAATCCGCATGCGATCTATTGCTGCGATCCAGTGATGGGCGATGTCGGGCGCGGCTTCTTCGTGCGGCCCGGCCTGCCGGAATTCATCCGCGACCATGCGGTGCCCGCCGCCGATCTGATGACGCCGAACCAGTTCGAGCTGGAATATCTGACCGACCGCAAGGTGGAGACGCTGGACGACGCGCTGGCCGCCACCGCGGCATTGCGGGCACGCGGGCCGCGGCTGGTCCTGGTCACCAGCCTGACGCGCAGCGATGCCGATCCCGACAGCATCGAGATGCTGGCGGACGGCGCCGACGGCTCCTGGCTGGTGTCCACGCCGCGCCTGACCTTCGACCCGCCGCCCAACGGGTCGGGCGACGCGGTGGCGGCGCTGTTCCTCGCCCATTACCTGACCGCCTTCGACCCGGCCGATGCGCTGGAAAAGGCGGCCGCGGCGATCTTCGCCATCTTCGAGACGACCAAGCGCATCGGTACGCGGGAGCTTCAGCTGATCGCCGCCCAGGACGATTTCGTCAATCCGCCCCGCCGTTTCACCGCGACGCGCATTCGCTGATCTGGCTCTTCCGCATGGGTTTTGCGTCCTCCGGCCGCGTGCGTCGAGGCAGTCTCAGGCCGCGGGCGCGGCGTGGCTGTCCATCTTGATCGAGCGATCGATCACCCGTTCCGCCGGCAGCCGTACCGTCATCGCGGTCCCGGCCTCCGGCGTGCTGCGGCAGGTCAGCGTTCCGCCATGCAGGTCGACGAAGTTCTTCGAGATCGACAGGCCCAGCCCGGTGCCCTCGTACCTGCGGTTCGCGGCATTCTCCGCCTGACGGAAGGGCTGGAACAGGTCGGCCATGAAGTCGGGCGGGATGCCGATTCCGGTGTCGGCCACCGTCAGCGCGAAGCCGCCATCCTCGTCCAGACCGGCGGTGATTGTGATGCTTCCGCCGCTGGGCGTGAACTTCACGGCGTTGGACAGCAGGTTCAGGATCACCTGCTTGAAGGCCCGGCGGTCGACCCACAAGGTGGCGACGGCGGCCGTCGCCTCGTTGTGGATGGCGACCCCGCCGGCGGCGGCACGGTCGCGCACCATCATCAGGCATTGCCCGACCGCCTCATGCGCCTCGACCGCCTCTTCGCACAGCTCGAACTGGCCGGAGTCCAGCTTCGACATGTCCAGCACGGCGTTGACGATGTCGAGCAGATGCCGGCCGCTGTCGTGGATGTCGGCGATGCAGGACTTCTGCCGTTCATTGACGGCGCCGAAGAACTCGCTGTCCAGCACCTCGGCGAAGCCGATGATTGCGTTCAGCGGGGTGCGCAGCTCGTGGCTCATGTTGGCGAGGAATTCGCTCTTCGCCCGGTTTCCCAGTTCCGCCTGCGTCTTCGAGGCGATCAGTTCCGCCTCCTGCTGCTTGCGGCGGGTCATGTCGCGGATGACGCCGACATAGATGCGCGGTTCGTCCGGACGCAGCGCGCCGACGGAGGCCGGGTAGGACGCAGGAGCGCAGGGACCGCCGCCCAGCCGCAGATCGCTGACGGTGAAGCCGACCGGGAAGGCACGGCCGTCGCGGCGCAGGGCCGTCAGGTCGCGGTCGTTGGCGCCGCCGCGGGCGTCGGGGATCAGCGCCTCGATCGGTTGGCCGATCATCTCGCGCTCCGGCACGCCGAACATCATCTCGGCCGCCCGGTTGAAGGTGACGATGCGCCCGGCGCTGTCGAAGGTCACCACCGCATCCAGCATGGAATCGAGGATGCCGCGGATCCGGCGTGAGGCACGGGCCAGCCGGGTCTGATCCTCCTCCCGCCGGGCATGCTGGCGGACGACGAAGGCGGTCAGCAGAGCGATGGCGATGGTCATGACCGTGCCGATGGCGGTCCAGGCCGCCGTATCGCGCCGCCATTCGGCCAGCGCCGCCCCCACCGGCAACGTCGCCACGATGACGAAGGGATAGCCCTGCACCCGCCGCACGCTGACCAAACTGTCGACCCCGGGCTGCGGACCAGCGGGACCTGAAACCGGCATGGCGTCGCGGATGGTGGCCTCGTCATGCGCCGCCAACGCCTGCCAGACCGCCGGCCAGTCGGTCAGCCGGGCCGGCGCATTGTGACCCGGCGGCCGGTCCAGCAGGATGGTGCCGTCCGTCAGCGCCAGGATCACGCCGCCCTTGCGGTCGATGTTCCGCGATTCCAGCGTCGCCGCCAGCCGGTTCGGGTCGACCATGGCGACCAGCACGCCGCGGAAGCCGCCGCTGCGCTCCGTCCAGCGCCGGCTGAAGGGAATGACGCGCGTCCCGGCCCGCACCCGGCTGGCGATGGCGGCGCTGACATGCAGCCCCTCTCCCGCACCGTCGCGCGGCCCGGTGAAATAGGCACGGTCCGACAGCGTCGCCGTCGGCAAGGGCGCCTCGGCCGAATGGTGCAGGGCGAGGCCGTCGGCGCCGACCACCACCAGATCGGCCAGTTCAGCGAAGGAATCGCGCCGCTCCCGCAGATGGTGATGGATGGCCGGACTGCCGCGCCGGGTGCCGTCGGGAAGCATGTCGAGCGCGAAAGCGAGGTCCCGCAGCAGTTGGTCGACCGAAAAGGCGGTGCGCAAAGTCTGCGCTTCCAGCATGCGGGCAAGATCGCGGGTGGCGCGCTCCCCCGCATCCAGGGCCTCGCGCCGGCCCAACAGAATGCCGTAACCGATCAGCGCGTTCACCACGAGGATGAAGGCGAGGCCGGAGGCGGTCATCAGGAAGCGCACCGATCCCAAACGTCCACGCAGTGCCTGCGCCAGACCGGCGGTGGAGCGGGGCAGCGGCGGAGAGGCAGACCCTGGAACGGGCATCGGCGTTGCGGCTTCCAGTGAGGCTTGCGGCCGGACGGCCCGTGTTGATCGGATGAGCCGATACCCTAAAGAAAGTGCAACGGAACTGAAACATGGGGATTGCCGATGCGCGCACATGCCGCGCCGCCGCATTTCCGTTCCAGGGGCCGTCATGGCGTCGTGCGCCACCCTGCCATTCCCCTTCCGCCATCCTGTCGGCGGTTGCCGGGAGCGTTTCCTTCCGCTAGGTAAGGGCCATCTAGGCAGCCGGATCGCCCATATTCCCATGACCGACGGACCGCTTTCGCTCTACCGCGCCCGCCGCGGCAGCGGCACTCTTCGCCCCGATCCCGACCAGGAACTGGCGGCGGAGAAGTTCCAAAGCCTGTATCAGGCGCTGAAGGGCTATCAGCCGCAGCCCGCGGGTGACGACAGGCCGGCCGGGGGAGGGTGGCTGGAACGGTTCGGGCTGGGTCGCCGCCGCGCCGCGCCGCCGCCGCCGGATATCGCCTCCACCGCGCCGCAGGGGCTGTACATCTACGGCAGCGTCGGGCGCGGCAAGTCGATGCTGATGGACCTGTTCTATGAGACGGCGCCGGTCGACAAGAAGCGGCGCGTCCATTTCCATGAATTCATGCTGGAGATCCACCAGCGCATCCACGACCACCGGCAATCCGGCAAGGGAAAAGGAGACGGCCCCGACGAGGCGCTGCCCGAATTGGCCCGCGCGCTCGCCGACGAGGCGTGGCTGCTCTGCTTCGACGAGTTCCACGTCACCAACATCGTCGATGCGATGATCCTGGGCCGGCTGTTCACCAACCTGTTCGATCTGGGCGTCGTGGTGGTGGCGACCTCCAACTGGCCGCCGGACATGCTGTACAAGGACGGGCTCCAGCGCGAGCTGTTCCTGCCCTTCATCGCGCTCCTCAAGGAGAAGCTCGACATCCTGTCGCTGGACGGCCCGACCGACTACCGGCTGGACCGTCTGAAGGGCGTGCCGATCTACCACCACCCGCTGGGCGCGGCATCGGATGCTGCCATTGCCAAAGCCTTTTCCGACCTGACCGGAGGAGCGGCGGGCGAGCCCTGCCATCTGACGGTGCAGGGTCGCCGGGTCGAGATCGACCGTGCCGCCAAATGCGTGGCCTGGGTCGATTTCTGGAACCTGTGCGGCAAGCCGCTGGGGGCCGCCGACTATCTGGCCATCGCCACCCATTTCCACACGGTCCTGATCGACCATGTGCCCACGATGAAGGACGAACTGCGCAACGAGGCCAAGCGTTTCATGACGCTGATCGATGCGCTGTACGAGCACAAGGTGAACGTCGTCATCGCCGCCGAAGGCCCGCCCGAACGCCTCTATCCCGAAGGCACGCATGCCTTCGAGTTCGAACGCACGGTCAGCCGGCTGATGGAGATGCAGAGCGAGGACTACCTGCAAAGACAGCATTTGACTTAAGCGGGTTTCCGTGCGTCCTGAAAGCTGCAACCCGTTTCGGCTTGTCGCTTTCTGGGCGGTCGGCCTGTTGGGTTCCATGCGGCATTCGCGAGAATCGACCCCTGACGTGGATTATTTTGCATCGGGCCTTGTTCGTGTCGATTGAAAGCAATCCACGGCGGGGCATTCACCATGAAGGCGCGTTTTATTGTGCTCGGCTGCCTGCTGGCGGCCGAGATGGCCGGTTGCACCCCAAGGCCATACTTCGAAACGACGACGACCTATGTTTCTCCGACCGGAGAGGCAGGACAGCTCTGCATCGCCCAGTGCAGACAGGGGAGGTCCATTTGCGAATCTGCGAAGGAACTGGCCCTTCAAACCTGCAAGGCCGAGGGCCTGACCCGCGCGCATGAGGATTATCGGGCCTATGTCAAGTCATTGCCCAAGGATTTCAATAGAAAGAAGATGAAAAGGATCGAGGATTTTGAGCGCGAGATCAGCTGTTCCAGTAATCTTTTTTGCGGAATTGACTATAATGAGTGCTTCAAATCCTGCGGCGGCCGGATCGAGCAGCAGACCTTTTGCGTCAAGGATTGCAAGCTGATGAAGCCGCCACAGCCGGACGGGGTCGCGGTCGGGCCGAAGACCACGCTCTGACCCCAGCGGTCCCGTCGAAGACCGCTGGGGTCAGAGCAACGCTCAATCCTTCATCGCCGCCCGCCGCCGCAGCTCTTCGAAGTCGCGGCCGGCGTGGTGGGAGGAGCGGGTCAGCGGGGTTGCCGACACCATCAGGAAACCCTTCGCCCGCGCCACTGTGCCGTAGCGTTCGAACTCCTCTGGCGTGACGTGGCGGGCGACCGGGTGGTGGTTGGGGGTGGGGCGGAGATACTGGCCGATGGTCAGGAAATCGACGCCCGCCGCCCGCAGATCGTCCATCACCTGCAGCACCTCCGCCGGCTCCTCGCCCAGTCCGACCATGATGCCGGACTTGGTGAAGATCGACGGGTCGCGCTCCTTCACCCGCTCCAGCAGGCGCAGCGAGCCGTAATAGCGCGCCCCCGGCCGCACATCGGAGTAGAGCCTCGGCACGGTTTCCAGATTGTGGTTGTAGACGTCGGGCCGGGCATCCGCCACCGCCTCCACCGCCCCGGGCTTGTTGCGGAAGTCGGGAGTCAGCACCTCCACCGTCGTGGTGGGGGAGGTATCGCGGATGCGGGCGATGCAGCGGGCGAAATGCGCCGCACCGCCGTCCGGCAGATCGTCGCGGTCGACCGAGGTGATAACGACATGGGCGAGGCCCAGTTCGCCCACCGCCTCGGCCAGCCGGTCCGGTTCGTGGGGATCGAGCGCGTCCGGCCGGCCGGTGGCGACGTTGCAGAAGGCGCAGGCCCGCGTGCACACGCTGCCCAGGATCATCACCGTGGCGTGCCGCTTGCTCCAGCATTCGCCGATGTTGGGGCAGGCGGCCTCCTCGCAGACCGTGTTCAGGCCGTGGCGGCGGACGAGCGATTGCGTGTCCTCGAACGCCGCACCGCCGGGCGCGCGGGCGCGGAGCCATGCCGGCTTTTCGGCCCGGTGCTCTGGGCGGGCGGGTTTCATGTGCATCGCGGGCAGGGCCATCAGTGGACGAGCTCCGGCTGTTCGGCCGCAGCAAGCGCCATCTGCGGCTGCACGATGATCTTCACGTTGCGGTCCTTGTGGGCGACCAGTTCCTCGAAGCCGCCGCTGACAATGTCGTCCAGCGTGATGCGGCCGGTGATCAGCGGCTGCACGTCGATGCGGCCATCGGCGATGAAGCGGATGACGTCGGCGAATTCGCCATTGTAGGCCAGCGAGCCGATGACCTGCTTCTCGGTGGCGACGATCTCGAAGAAGTTGAAGGAGCTGGGCTCTTCGAAGATGCCGACCAGCACCGCCTTGCCGGCCTTGCGGATCACGTCGATGGCGAGCTTGGCGGTGTCGCGGTGTCCGATGCATTCGAACGACACGTCGGCGCCGTAGCCGCCGGTCAGCGCCTTCACCTCCGCCACCGCGTCGCACTCCTTGGGGTCGAGCACGATGGAGGCGCCGACCTCCAGCGCCTTGGCCTTGCGGGCGGCGGACATCTCCAGCACGATGATCCGGCCGGCGCCCGCGGCTTTCGCGCACATGATGGTGCAGAGCCCGATGGTGCCGGCGCCGACCACCACCACGGTCTCGCCGACGATGCTGCCGGCCTTCTTCACCGCGTGCATGCCGACCGCCAGCGGCTCGATCAGGGCGCCGGCCTCGGTCGGGAAGCCGTCGGGCAGCTTGTAGAGCAGTTCGGCCGGGACATTGACCAGGCTGGCGAAGGCGCCGTTGTTCATCAGGCCGGTGAAGGCCAGCTTCTCGCAGATGTTGTACATGCCGTGCTTGCAGTAATAGCACTCGCCGCAATGCTGGCAGGCGTCGGCCGCCACCCGGTCGCCGACGGCAAAGCCGGTGACACCTTCGCCGAGCGTCGCGATCTCGCCGCTGAACTCGTGGCCGAGGATGCACTGGCCCTTCAGGCCGGTCAGCGGGTGGGGGGTGTCGACGGGGATGAAGACCGGGCCGGCGACATACTCATGCAGGTCGGACCCGCAGATGCCGCACCAATGCACCTTGATCTGCACCCAGCCGGCGGGCGGGGCGCCCGGCAGCGGCACATCCTCGACCCGGATGTCCTTGCGGCCATGCCAGACGGCGGCCTTCATCGTGGTTGTCGCATTCATGGTGTTGTCCTCCGGATTTTTGTTATGGGCGAGCGCTCAAAGCGGTCAGGCGAACACCATCCCGCCATCGACGAGCAGGGACTGGCCGGTCATGAAGTCGCTGTCGGACGAGGCGAGGAAGCGGGCGACGCCGACCAGATCGTCGGGCCGCGACGGCCGGCCCAGCACGGCGCCGGCGGCGAACATGTCGAAGGCCTCGTTCTCCGACTTGGTGATGCCGGTGTCGCGGAAGCCCTGGTCGATGATCTTCCACATCTCGGTCGCCACCACGCCGGGGCAGATGGCGTTGGCGGTGATGCCGTCCTTGCCGAAGCCGCGGGCGGCGGCCTGGGTCAGGGCCACGACGGCGAACTTGCTGGCGGAGTAATGGGCCAGCGGCTCGTAGCCCTGCTTGCCGGCGATGGAAGCGGTGTTGACGATCTTGCCGCCGCCACCCTGCTTCTTGAACGTCTTGATCGCTTCCTGCATGCCGATCAGCACGCCCATCGCGTTGACGTCGTTGACCGTGTGCCAGTCGTCCTCGGTGATGTCGAGGAAGGGCTTGGTCTGGGCGATACCGGCATTGTTGAAGAGAACGTCAAGCCGGCCATGGGCCTTCACCGTCTCGTCGATCATGCGGCGGACGGCGGCGCGGTCGCGGACATCGACGGTGACGGCGATTGCCGCGCCGCCGGCGGCGCGGATAGCCTCGGCCACCTGTTGGGCGTCGGCCTCGGTGCGGTCGGCGATGGTGAGCTTCGCGCCGTCAGCGGCGAGCGCCTTAGCGATGGTGGCGCCGATGCCGCGGCCGGCGCCGGTGACGATGATGCTCTTGTCCTTGAGGTCAGGCATGAGCGGTCTCCTGCCGGCGCGCTGGCGGATAGCCTGCGCGCCGGTGGCGGGTGGATCGGGATGAAGGGAAGGGGAGGGAGCGGCGGCGGCTCAGCCGGCCTTGGCGATGTGGTCCTTGAGCAGCGCGTTCACTTTGCCGGCCGCCTCCATCTGCACCATGTGGCCGGCGCCGGGGATGACGGCGACCTGTGCCGTGTTCGCCAGCGCCTGGGCGTGGTCGGCCGGGATGACGCGGTCCTCCTCGCCCCACACGACGAGAGTCGGCGTCCTGGCATCGGCGATCCCGGCCGCAAGGACGCTGGCCTGCCGGCCATCGGCGAACAGCGACGCCGACAGCGCCCGCAGCGCTTCGTCCACGCCGTCCAGCCGCTTGTACTTCAACAGGTCGTCAACCATCTGGCGGCTGACAAGGCCACGGTCGGCGAACAGCGTCTCCAGGACCGGTTTCAGGTCGCGGCGCGATGTCGCACCGACGAAGCCCTGGATGTAGCCGGTGTCGATCTGCTCGCCCAGGCCGGCCGACGCGATCAGCGACAGCGACGCCACCCTGCCCGGCGCGTCGAGCGCTGTGCGCATCGACACCGCGCCGCCCATCGAATGGCCGACGAAATGGGCGCGCTCCACCCCGACGGTGTCGAGGAAGCCCAGCACCGCCTGCGACAGGCCGGACAGGCCGGGATCGGCGATCTGCTTGGTCGACTGGCCGTGGCCGGGCAGGTCGAGCGCATAGACGGTGGCCTTTTCCGCCAGCGCGTCGATGGTGAACAGCCAGTTGTCGAGATCGCCGCCGAAGCCGTGGACCAGCAGGACGGTCGGCCCGCTCTCCCCACGCTTGGCGTAGCGGATGGTGCCGGCCGGCGTTTCGGCGGTGTGGTACTGCGGGCCGGATTCTGCCTCACCGTCCTCTTCGCTGGCCGGGACGGCATAGGCGTTGATGAAGGCGTCGATGTCGTCGTCCGGCACGTCGGGTTCGGCCAGCACGGCGATCAGCGCCTTGACCGGATAGACGGTGCCGGGCTCGCCCAGCACGCGGCGCAGGACGCCGGTTTCACCCGCCTCGACCACGTTGGTGATCTTGTCGGTCTCGACCTCCAGCAGCTCATCGCCGATGGAGATGGTGGACCCCGGCCGCTTCAGCCAGCCGGTGACCTTGCCCTCCGACATGGACAGGCCCCATTTCGGCATGACGATGGGCTTGATGCGCTCGTTCAACATGGAACTCGGTCTCCTGGGGGATTTTTTGATTGGGGCGTGGTGCCGCCCCGCAGTTCTTTGCCCCCACCCCGACCCTCCCCCGCTGGGCGGGGGAGGGGGATTGGCGCGTTTGCGGGAAGGGGGCGGAGTTCCCTCCCCTGCGAAGCGGGGGAGGGTTAGGGAGGGGGTAATCAGGCCGGCGCCTACCTCACGCCGCGATGCTGCGCGCCCCCTTGGGCGACAACGTACGCCGCACCGCGCTGGCGATGCTGTCGGCGCTGGGGACGTACAGGTCTTCCAGCGATGGCGCGAAGGGCACCGGGGTGTGCGGCGCGGTCACCATCTGGATGCCGGCCTTCAGCGCCCCGAAGGCGTTCTGGCCGACGAAGGCGGCGATGTCGGTGGCGAGGTTGCAGCGCGGATGCGCCTCGTCCACCACCACCAGCCGGCCGGTGCGCTCGACGCTCTCGATGATGGTGTCCCAGTCGATGGGCGACAGGGTGCGCAGGTCGATCACCTCAGCCTCGGTGCCGTCCTTCGCCAGAGCCGTCGCCGCCTCCATCGCGCGGTGGACGGTCAGGCCGTAGCTGACGATGGTCACGTCGTCGCCGTCGCGCAGCACATTGGCCTCGCCGAAGGGGATGGCGTAGCTCTCAGCCGGGACCTCACACTCCATCCCGTAGAGGTTCTTGTGCTCGCAGAAGATGACCGGGTCGTTGTCGCGGATCGACTGGATCAGCAGGCCCTTGGCGTCATAGGCGTTGCTGGGGCAGACCACCTTCAGCCCTGGAATGTGGGTGAACAGCGGGGTGAGCATCTGCGAATGCTGGGCGGCGGCGCGGAAGCCGGCGCCGACCATGCCGCGGATCACCACCGGCGTCTCGGCCTTGCCGCCGAACATGTAGCGGAACTTGGCGGCCTGGTTGAAGATCTGGTCGAAGCAGACGCCCATGAAGTCGAGGAACATCAGCTCCGCCACCGGCCGCAGCCCGCAGGCGGCGGCACCGACGGCCGCGCCGATATAGGCGGATTCCGACAGCGGCGTGTCCATCAGCCGGTTGCCATGCTTGGCGTACAGCCCCTTGGTGACGCCCAGCACGCCGCCCCAGGCGTCGTCCTCGCCGTGGGCGCCGGTGCCACCGACGATGTCCTCGCCCATGACGATGACGGTGGGGTCGCGGCGCATCTCCAGGTCCAGGGCCTCGTTGATCGCCTGCTTCATGCTGATCTTGCGGGACATGTGTTTCCTCCGCGCGTTTTGCGTTTCTTGAATGGGCTCAGTAGGCGACGTAGACGTCGCTCAGCAGGTCTTCCGGCGCCGGCAACGGGGCGGCCTTGGCGGCACGCGTGGCGTCCTCGATCAGTGCGTTCACTTCGCGGTCGATGGCCTGCAATTCGTCGCGGCCGATCACCCCGGCCTCGATCACCCGCTCCGACAGGATCGTCAGGCAGTCGCGCGACGCGCGGATCGCCTCCAACTCGCCCTTGGCGCGGTAGGTCTGGGCGTCGCCTTCGAAATGGCCGTAGAAGCGGACCATGTTGCATTCCAGCAGGGCCGGGCCGCCGCCGTCGCGGGCGCGGCGGATGATCTCGCCGGCCGCCTCGTACACCGCGAAGAAGTCGGTGCCGTCCACCGTGACGCCCGGCATGCCGAAGCCGGTGGCGCGGTCGACATAGCTGTCGCAGGACACCGCCCATTCCATCGCGGTGGATTCGGCATAGCCGTTGTTCTCCACCACGAAGACCACCGGCAGGTTCCACACGGCGGCGAGGTTCAGGCTTTCCAGGAAGGTGCCTTGGTTGGACGCGCCGTCGCCGACGAAGGTGATGCCGACGCCGCGGTCGCCGCGCACCTTGGCCGCCAGCGCCGCGCCGCAGATCAGCGGAGCCCCGGCGCCGAGGATGCCGTTGGCGCCCATCATGCCCTTGGACAGGTCGGCGATGTGCATCGACCCGCCCTTGCCCCGGCAGGCGCCGGTGCTGCGGCCATAGATCTCCGCCATCATTGCGTGGACGTCGACGCCCTTGGCGATGCAGTGGCCGTGACCGCGATGGGTGGAGGCGATGCGGTCGTTGTCGTTCAGGTGCATCATGATGCCGGTGGCGCAGGCCTCCTCGCCGGCATAGAGGTGGACGAAGCCGGGGATGTCGCCCTTGGCGAAGTCGACGTGCAGCCGCTCCTCGAACTCGCGGATCGTCCGCATGGTGCGGTAGGCCTTCAGCAGTTCGTCCTTGCCGAGGGGAAAGGGATTCTGGGCCATGAGGTGTTTTCTCCCTGATTGATGTTTGAACTTTAAAGAGCGGCGGTGACGGGCACCGGGGTGCCGGTCAGCAGCCGGTTCTGGCCGGCGTGCCGCATGACCGCGGCGACGTTGACCGTTCGGAAGGCGTCGTCCCGGAGCGTCAGGGACAGACGGTCGCGTTCGGTGAAGGACAGTTCGCGCTCGCCATCCAGCGCGATGGAGCCGGCGGCGACCTCAGGCACGAAGGCCACGTCGGCCGGCATGCGCCGCCAGTCGGTGACGCCGACCCGGGCCATCATCCCCGGCGCGATGGGGGCGTGGAGCGTGGTGGCGGCCTTGCGGCAGTCGCCGTCCGGGGACAGCCGCACCATCAGGCCGCCGCTCTCGTCGCGGCCGACGGGTTCCAGCAGGCCGGCGATGGCCGACATGCCGATCACCTCCGGGTCGGCGAAGGTGACGTAGAGTTCGCGGAAATTCTCGGTCCGCCACAGGGCGCGGGCGCCGATGTAGCGCTCCGTCACCAGGGCGACGTCGACCAGCGCCATCTCGGTGACCGCTCCGCCATTCAGCGACACGTCGATCCGCTTGTTGGCGGCGAAGGCGACGTGCGGCGGCACCCGCCCGGTGACGGCCAAACCGGTGGCGAGCCCGGTGATCGTCGGCTCGCGGTGTTCGGGGAAGGCGTTGTTGGTGCCGGTGGAGATGCCGGCGATCGGCACCGTCCCGCATTCCGCCGCGACCGCCCGGTGGGTGCCGTCGCCGCCCAGCACCACCAGGGCCGCGACGCCCGCCCGCCGCATCTCGGCGGTGGCGCGGTGGGTGTCGGCGACCGTGCCGGTGATCGGCATGGAAACGGGGTGGAGGGTGGGGTAGATGTCCTCGCCGCGCGATTTGGCCCGCATCATGCCGCGCTCGACATGGGCGCGGATGCCGCCATTCTCCGGCATCATCAGAGCGTCGCGGACGCCGCAGGCATGCAGCGCCGCCAGCACCCGCAGCAGGATGTTCGCCCGGTCGGCGATCTGCAGGCTGGTGGCGTTGGCGACGACCCTGCGGATATCGCGGGCGGAAACCGGATTGGCGACGATGCCGACGACCGGAGCCAAGATTGCGCCTCCCCTTCGTTGCGGCGCGCCGTTGATCGACGCGCGCTTCGAAGGGGTAAGAGCAACCGCCGTGCCAGATGGTCAGTTCAGCGGATTTTCTTGATTTTCAACGGTCGGAGGTGAGGCAGTGGAGTGGGGCGTTGCAACAGGTGTTGCACGGACTGTTGCGCCGCCGGTGCAACAGGTGTGGCGGTTCATGCGGTATGGGAACCAAGCTGTAGCGGTCCTGGCATTCCACCCCTGCGCAGCGCCCATCTTGCCAAGCCTTCACCCGGCGCTTTAGCTTCGCTTGGTCATACCAATGAACCATCGACCGGGGAGGACAACACCCATGACCGTCATCGCCACCACCCAGCCGCGCGCGGCCCTGACCGAGGAGGCTCGGGCCGAGCTGACGGCTCTGCTGGGCGACCGGTTCACCACCTCCCTGCCGGTGCGCGAGCATCATGGCAAGGACGAGTCCTACCACACCCCCTGTCCGCCGGACGGCGTCGCCTTCGCCAACTCGACAGAGGAAGTCAGCGCGATCGTGAAGATCTGCGCGAAGCACAAGCTGCCGGTCATCCCCTTCGGCACCGGAACCTCGCTTGAGGGCGGCATCGCCGCGCTGGCCGGCGGCATTACCATCGACCTGTCGGGCATGCAGCAGATCCTGCGCGTCAGCCCGGAGGATCTCGACGTCACCGTGCAGGCCGGCGTGACCCGCAAGCAGTTGAACGAGCATCTGCGCGACACCGGCCTGTTCTTCCCCATCGACCCCGGCGCCAACGCCTCGCTCGGCGGCATGACGGCGACGCGGGCCAGCGGCACCAACGCCGTGCGCTACGGCACCATGCGCGAGAATGTCCTGGGTCTGACCGTGGTGCTGGCCGACGGCCGCGTCATCAAGACCGGTGGGCGGGCGCGCAAGTCGGCGGCCGGCTATGACCTGACCCGGTTGTTCGTCGGCTCCGAAGGCACGCTCGGCATCATCACCGAGGTGACGCTGAAGCTCTACGGTATCCCGGAAGCCATTTCGTCGGCCGTCTGCGCCTTCCAGACGATCAAGGGTGCCGTCGACACGGTGATCCAGACCATCCAGGTCGGCGTCCCCGTCGCCCGCATCGAGCTACTGGACGAGGTGCAGATCGACGCCGTCAACAAATACTCCAAGCTCGACTACGCGGTCGCTCCGACCCTGTTCTTCGAATTCCACGGCACCGACGCCGGCGTGAAGGAGCAGGCGGAGATGGTCGCTGCCATTGCCGCCGAGCATGGCGGCATGGAATTCGCCTGGGCGACCCGGCCGGAGGACCGCTCGAAGCTGTGGCAGGCCCGGCACGATGCCTATTACGCGGCGCTGGCCCTGCGTCCGGGGTCGAAGGGCTGGCCGACCGACGTCTGCGTGCCGATCTCGCGGCTTGCCGACTGCATCTTGGAGACGAAGGCCGATCTGGCTGAGTCCAACATGCTGGCCCCGATGGTCGGCCATGTCGGCGACGGCAACTTCCACCTCGTCTATGTCCTCGATCCCGAGAATCCCGCCGAGCTGGCCGAGGCCCAGCGTCTTGCCGACAAGATGGTGACCCGCGCGCTGGAGATGGGCGGCACCTGCACCGGCGAACATGGCATCGGCTATGGCAAGATGGCGTTCCTGGAGCAGGAGACCGGCGAAGCGTTCACCGTCATGGGCGACCTGAAGCGCGCCTTCGATCCGGACAACCTGCTGAATCCGGGGAAGGTTGTGCGGGTCTGACCTTCCTTCGTGACATATTTCGTATCGTGGAGGCCCGGCCAATATCGGGTCTCCATGACCTTTGCAAAATCTCCTTATGGTCGTAGCTTGTATATTTTGGCCTGATAGGGCCAATGATTTTACAGCTATTGGTGGGAAGAATGCACGCAAAATTCAATCTTGATGCCAGAAATGAGAATTGGAATAAGTACATAGAGTTGGGGAAAGAGGTGCATAATGAGAATAAAAGGAAAGTAAAGGGAAGGTTGGATGAGTTTCGTGATGCGAATGGGATTTTACGTGCGAAAGATATCGTTGATGATTTATTCCCAATGATTGACTCTGATGTTTTTATATCGCATTCTCATGAAGATGAGAGTTTGGCGGTTGGATTTTCTGGGTGGTTAAAGAGTGAGTTTGGTATTTTATCTTTTGTAGATTCTTTAATCTGGGAGCATTCGGACAACATACTGAAGGAAATAGATGGGAAGCACTGTGTAAAGGAGCGTGACAATAAAGGCAATATTGTATACAATTATAACGCTAGGAATAAGTCGACGGGGCATGTTCATGCAATGGTTTTGAACGCTCTTGTTGGAATGATTGATAGATGTGAGTGTCTCATTTTTCTAAATACCGATCATTCTTTCAAGCCATCTGATTACATTAGCGGAAAGGGATCGACTAAGTCTCCCTGGATATATTCTGAAATTGCGATGGCTAGAACTATTCGCCAAAGAACCGTATCGGAACATAGAGGAAGAAATATTCGCGAGTCTGTTGCTACAGAAGGGAAATCAGCAGATATAAGGGAGGTTGTGGATTATGAATTGGATGTGCTACACTTAACGCCTTTAAGCACCAGTGATTTGCGTTCGTGGTGCGAAATATCTGGTAGAAAGGCCAGGGGAATTTTTTTTCAATCTTATTGAAAGCGATAGGGAACGGGCTTACAGGGCATTGAATCATTTGTATGGCATGAAGAAAAAATAGGCCATTGAGGAGGCGGGTGGGGTGAGTGCGCGGAGTTTTTCTTTAATTACGAACTTCGCATCCGCAATCACCGGAACTTCGGCCGGCGTCCCGCCTTCAGCGCCTGCACGGCCTGGTCCAGCGTCTGCAGGAACTGCGACTTGTCGCGCTGGCTCATCGGCGCGTTGCCGCCGCTGACCACGCCCATGTCGCGCAAGTCCTGCATCAGCGCGCGGGTGGCGAGCGCCGAGCCGACGCTGTCCGGCGTGAAGGGCCGGCCGGTCGGGCCGATCACCACCGCATTCCGCTTCACGCAGCGGTCGGCAAGCTGGATGTCGGCGGTCACCACGATGTCGGTCGGGCCTGCCTGTTCGGCGATCCAGTTGTCGGCGGCGTCGAAGCCGTCGCTGACAACCACCAGTTCCGCCATGCACTCCGTCGGCAGGCGCAAGGGCGCGTTGGCGACGATCCACACCTTGCAGCCGGTGCGGCCGGCGACCTTGTAAATCTCGGCCTTGACCGGGCAGGCGTCGGCATCGACGTAGATTTCGACTTTGGAACTGACCAATCCTTTTCCTCCCGCCTTTTCCCACAGATGCCGCCCGATCCCGGCCGGTCGGCTCAACAAGGTTTCATGCACGGCCCTTATGCGCTAAAACCGGTCCCTAGCGACAGGGTGCCGTGGAACCGCAAGGCAGGGGCGGCGCCAATTCTCACATCTTTTCGGAAGGTCGGAGCGGCGCATGGCGTCCTACCAGTATGTCTATGTCATGAAGGGCCTGAGCAAGGTCTATCCTGGCGGCAAGAAGGTTCTCGACAACATCTGGCTGTCGTTCCTGCCGGGTGTGAAGATCGGCGTGCTCGGCGTCAACGGCGCCGGTAAGTCGACCCTGATGAAGATCATGGCCGGTCTGGACAAGGACTACTCCGGCGAAGCCTGGGCGGCCGAGGGCGCCAAGGTCGGCTACCTCTCGCAGGAGCCGCAGCTGGACCCGACCAAGAACGTCCAGGAAAACGTCATGGAGGCGCTGAAGGAGACGAAGGCGCTGCTCGACCGCTTCAACGAAGTGTCGAACATGATGGCCGACCCGGACGCCGACTTCGACGCGCTGCTGGCCGAACAGGGCGAGCTGCAGGAGAAGATCGACGCGGCCGACGCCTGGGACATCGACCGCACGGTCGAGATCGCCATGGACGCGCTGCGCTGCCCGCCGGGCGACGCCGACGTGACCAAGCTGTCGGGCGGTGAGCGCCGCCGCGTCGCGCTGTGCAAGCTGCTGCTGGAAAAGCCCGACCTGCTGCTGCTCGACGAGCCGACCAACCACCTCGACGCCGAATCGGTCGCCTGGCTGCAGAAGCACCTGGAAGACTACAAGGGCACCGTCGTGCTGGTCACCCACGACCGCTACTTCCTGGACAGCGTCACCGGCTGGATCCTCGAACTCGACCGCGGGTCGGGCATTCCGTGGGAAGGCAACTACTCGTCCTGGCTGGAGCAGAAGCAGAAGCGCCTGGAGCAGGAAGGCCGCCAGGAGGAAGCCCGCCAGAAGCAGCTGGCGACCGAGCTGGAGTGGATCCGGCAGTCTCCGCGCGCACGTCAGGCCAAGAGCAAGGCGCGTATCACCGCCTACGAGACGCTGCTGGCCGAGAGCGCCAAGGAGCAGGGCGGCGAGACGCGGATCGTCATCCCGGTGCCGCCGCGCCTGGGCAACGTCGTCATCGAGGCGGAGAACATCGCCAAGGGCTTCGGCGACCGCCTGCTGATCGACGGCCTGTCCTTCCGCCTGCCGCCGGGCGGCATCGTCGGCGTCATCGGCCCGAACGGCGCCGGCAAGACCACGCTGTTCCGCATGATCACCGGGCAGGACGGGCCGGACGCCGGCACCTTCCGTGTCGGCGACACGGTGAAGCTCGGCTATGTCGACCAGAGCCGCGACAGCCTCGACGCCAAGAAGACGGTGTGGGAGGAGATCTCCGACGGGCTGGATCTGGTCGAGCTTGGCAAGAAGACCATGCCCAGCCGCGCCTATGTCTCCAGCTTCAACTTCCGCGGTCCCGACCAGCAGAAGAAGGTCGGGCAGCTGTCGGGCGGTGAGCGCAACCGCGTCCACCTCGCCAAGATGCTGAAGTCCGGCGCCAACGTCCTGCTGCTCGACGA
>CBFGPE010000133.1:0-18701 GCA_965650625.1 uncultured Azospirillum sp.
TCGCGCAGGCTGACAGGACGGTTGGTCATCATGGCGGGAGTATAAGGCGCGGCCCTGCCGGCAAAAACCCAAATCCGACGGCGCGGCCGAAAACTGGAAAAAAAGTTCAGTTTACGGATAAAGCGTTCTTGATCCAGGCGGAAGGTCTGCATATCCTGGCGTCGATGGGCCACCGATCCGACCGGATCGTCGTTGAAGCACCGGCCCATCCCGTCGCCTTGGGTCGGCGATGCCCGACCGGCAGCATGCCGCTGTCCATTCACACAGATCCGCAGGCTCTTCCGAAACCCGTCGTTGCGACTCCGGAAAAAGAGACACCCATGTCCACATCTGCCTTTTCGTCTTCCCCGTCCCGCGCGGACACATCGCTGCTGGAGCGCCGCCGGCGCGTCCTGGGTCGGCATTCTCCGCTGTTCTACGATAGGCCGCTCCATGTCCGGCGGGCGGAAGGTGTGTGGATCGAGGACACCGACGGCCGCCGCTATCTGGACGCCTACAACAACGTACCGCATGTCGGGCACTGCCACCCTCATGTGGTGGAGGCGCTGTGCCGGCAGGCCGCGCAGCTGAACATCCACACGCGTTATCTGCACGATGCCGTGGTGGACTATGCCGAGCGCCTTGTCGCGACCTTCGATGCGCCTCTGTCGATGGCGATGCTGACCTGCACCGGCAGCGAGGCGAACGAGCTGGCGCTGCGCATCGCGCGGTTCGTGACCGGCGGGCAGGGGATCATCGTCAGCAACTTCAGCTATCACGGCAATACGGCCAGCCTCGCGGCGGCAACCACCGGACTGCCGGCGCCCGAGGCGCTGGCGCCCCATGTGCGGGCGGTCGACATCCCCGACCTGACCCACTGGCAGGGCGATCCGGCGGCGTTGGCCAGCCAGTTCGCCGACCGGGTGGCCGAGGCGGTGCGCTCACTCCAGGCCGACGGCATCAAGCCGGCGGCGATGCTGTTCGACACGCTGTTCTCCACCGAAGGGCTGCCCGCCGTGCCGAAGGGTGCGCTGGAACAGGCGGTCGCCATCGTCCGGCAGGCCGGCGGCCTGTTCATCGCCGACGAGGTGCAGCCCGGACTGGGGCGCACCGGCGACCATATGTGGGGCTATCAGACCTATGATCTGGTGCCGGACATCGTGACGATGGGAAAGCCGCTGGGCAACGGCCATCCGCTGGCCGGGCTGGTGACACGGCCCGACTATGTCGACTCCTTCGCATCGAAGGCGCTGTATTTCAACACCTTCGCCGGAAATCCGGTGTCGGCGGCGGTCGGGTCGGCCGTGCTCGACGTCATCGAGCGGGAGGATTTGCAGGGCAACGCCCGCCGGGTCGGCGCGCATATCCAGGCGGGGCTGCAGCGGCTGGCGTCGCGCCATGACCTGATCGCCAGCGTGCGCGGACGCGGCCTGTTCTTCGGGCTGGAGCTGCTCCACGATGGCCGGCCTGCGGCGGCACAGGCCAAGCGTCTGATCAACGGCATGCGGGAGCGCGGCGTGCTGATCAGCCGGATCGGACCAGAGGACAATATCCTGAAGATGCGGCCGCCGATGCCATTTTCCATCGCCGATGCCGATTTGTTGCTGTCGACGCTCGAGAGCGTCCTTGCCGATCTGGGGAGCGTCCAATGAAGGACTTCTTCGCGCTCGCCCCCGCCGAACAGACCGCCCGCATGCACAGGGTGGCCTGCAGCGCCTTGTCCTACTGGCCCGGACGCTTCGGAGAGCCGGAGCTGATCAAGTATCGCGAGAACGCGGTCTACAGCGTGCGCGACGACAGCGGCACCCGCTTTGCCCTGCGCATCCACCGCTTTGCCTACCACAGCGATGCCGCGCTGTTGTCTGAACTGCATTGGATGTCCGCGCTGCGCGGGGCGGCAATCGCCGTCCCGGACGTGATTCCGGCACGCGACGGGGCGCTGATGGTGAAGGTCCGCGTCCCGGAGGTGCCGGAGCCGTTGCAGGTGGACATGCTGGCCTGGCTCGCCGGCCGGCCGCTCGGGTCGGTGGAGGCGGGGATCGCCGGATCGCCGGCCGAGGTGGCGGCGCTGTACCGGCAGGTCGGCCGGCTGGCTGCGCAGCTGCACGACCATGCAGCGGCGTGGAAGCGTCCGGCCGGCTTCGTCCGCCATGCCTGGACCGCAGAGGGAATCCTGGGTGACCGGCCACTGTGGGGTGACTTCCGCGCGCTGCCGGAGCTTGCGCCCCACCGCGCGCTGATTGACCGAGCCTGCAGCCATCTGGAACGCGACCTGCTGGAGTTCGGCCAGTCGGCTGACCGGTTCGGGCTGATCCATGCCGATTTCGTGCCGGAGAACCTGCTGTGGGGCGATGACCAGATCATGCTCATCGACTTCGACGACGCTGGATATGGCTGGCACATGTTCGAACTGGCGACCGCCCTCTATTTCCACATCGGCCAGCCCTGTTTCGACGTTGTCCGCGACGCGCTGGCCGCCGGATACCGCTCCGTCCGTCCGCTTCCCGACGAGCAGTGGCGGCATCTGGACCTGTTCCTTCTGCTGCGCAGCCTGACCTATCTCGGCTGGGTGCGGACACGGAACGAGACGGAGACCGCGCGCGCCATGACTCCGCATTTCGTCAGAACCACCATCGAGTTGGCAGGCGCCTATCTCGCCCGGCGGTGATGGTCCGCCTGCGCCATCGCTCACGGTCGGTGCGGATTGGAAATTGACGGCCGGATATAATAGATATAATAAATAACAATCATACTGCAAAACAGTATCTGTGTGCCGATCCGGCAGCGGGAATCCAACGGCGGGAATCCAGCAGGCACTCGGCGTCGGTGGGCCGGCATGCAGTGACTTGGCGGCTTGTCCGTGCCGTATGGCCGTCGATTCCGGACAGATCCAAAAATTGGGAGGAATGCGTATGGAGTCAGCCACGGGCCTGCCGTCTCCGGCGGCGGGCGTCACCGCGACCAGTGGCGATGCCGCCACTGTGGTGCGCGAGGTCTATCGTCGCGTCGGTGCCATCGGCTTGGAGCTGGCCGACATCACCGGCAATGTTCAGGAGGTGGCAGCGGTGGTGGACCGGCAGGGTGCGCAGTTCCGCACCTTGCGAACCGCCGCTTCGGCGATGACCTCCACCAACGCCGCCATCGACCGCACCGCCGAACAGGCCAGCACCGCCGCCGCGACCGCGACCGGCGAGATCGCCCGCTCGCGCAGCGCGGTCACCGATGCCGTCCGCAAGATCGCCGAACTGATCGACGGCGTCACCCGTATGGAACGGCAACTGGCGCTGGTCAGCAACTCGCTGGGGCAGGTGGCGTCGGTGTCGCGGGCGATCCAGGCCATCGCCAAGCAGACCAACCTGCTGGCGCTGAATGCGACCATCGAAGCGGTGCGGGCGGGCGAGGCCGGGCGCGGTTTCGCCGTCGTGGCGACGGAGGTGAAGGAACTGGCCCGCCAGACCCAGACGGCGACCGTGCAGATCGGCGACACGGTGCAGGCGCTGACCTCCCAGGTGTCGGGCCTGATCCAGGACGGCGCCGCCGCCACCGCCAGCGCCACGCTGGCCCGCGAGGGCACCGCGCTGATCGAGCGGGTGGTGGCGCGGATGGAGGAGTCGGTCGCCACGGTCCATGACGCCACCCACGCCATCGCCGAGGGGGTGCGGACCAATCTGGCGGGCTGTACCGCGGTTGAACGGGAATTGGACGAGCTGGAGCAGGCAGTCGCCGGCTCCTCCAGCCATCTGTCGGCGGCGAACCGGCGGCTGGAAAACCTGCTGGAACTCAGCGAGACGCTGATCGACCATATCGGCACCAGCCCGGTCGCGACCGACGACAGTCCCTTCCTCGCCGCGACGGTGGAGGCGGCGGCCCGCGTCTCCACCCTGTTCGAACAGGCCATCGAGTCCGGCGAAATCGCGATGGACGATCTGTTCGACGAAACCTACCGGCCGATTCCGGGCACCAACCCCGAACAGGTTTTGACCAGATTCACCGCCTTCACCGACCGGGTTCTGCCGCCGGTGCAGGAACCCCTGCTGGACCTCGACCCGCGCATCGCCTTCGCCACAATCGCCGACCGCAACGGCTATCTGCCGACCCACAACCGCAAATATAATCAGCCGCAGGGGCCGGACCCGGTGTGGAACGCCGCGCATTGCCGCGGGCGCCGGCTCTACCGCTTCCGAGCCGGGTTGAAGGCCGCCCGTTCGCCGCGTCCGTCGATCCACACCATGCCCCGTGACATGGGCGGCGGCAAGCGGGTGCTCATCACCATCCTGAACGCCCCAATCCTGGTACGCGGCCGCCAGTGGGGCGCCTTCAGCATCGCGCTGTTGCCGCCCGCCGACTGACCCGGCCCGTCGCCGGCCCGTCGCCAGCCGGTCGATCGATCCATCCCGGTGGTGCGATTCAGGCGTTGACCTGCGCATAACTGTTATATAGCATAACAATATGCCCGAAGGTCCATAAGCTGCCGAAGGCGGCCGGGCGGATTGGAGACTCCCATGGAACATGTGTCTGTTGCCGCGCCGACCGACCTGCTGATCGGCGGACGCGCGGTTCCCGCGGCCGGCGGGCGCCGGTTCGAACGCCGCAACCCAATCACCGGCGGGCTCGCAACGACCGCAGCCGCAGCATCTGCGGCCGATGCCGGTGCGGCGGCGGAGGCGGCGCTGGCCGCTTTCGCAGGCTGGTCGGACTCCGGTCCGAACGCCCGCCGCGCGCTTTTGCTGAAGGCGGCCGATGCGCTGGCCGCCCGCGCCGACGATTTCGTCGCGGCGATGGCGGCGGAGACCGGTGCGACCGAAGGATGGGCGCGTTTCAACGTGATGCTGGCGTCCTCGATGATCCGCGAGGCCGCTGCGCTGACCACCCAGATCGCAGGGGAGGTGATCCCGTCCGACAAGCCCGGCTGCCTCGCGATGGCGGTGCGCCAGCCGGTCGGCGTCGTCCTGGGCATCGCGCCGTGGAACGCCCCGGTCATCCTCGGCGTGCGCGCCGTCGCCACCGCCATCGCCTGCGGCAATGCCGTGGTGCTGAAGGCGTCGGAGCTTTGTCCGCGCACCCATGCGCTGATCGGCCAGGCCTTTCAGGAGGCCGGCTTGCCGGACGGCGTGGTCAATGTCGTCACCAATGCGCCGGAGGATGCGGCCGAGGTGGTCAATGCCCTGATCGACCATCCCGCCGTCACCCGCATCAACTTCACCGGATCGACCCGCGTCGGCCGGCTGATCGCCCAGCGCGCGGCGGCACAGCTGAAGCCGGTGCTGCTGGAGCTGGGCGGCAAGGCGCCTTTGCTGGTGCTGGACGATGCCGACCTGGACGAGGCGGTGAAGGCGGCCGCCTTCGGCGCCTTCTTCAACCAGGGCCAGATCTGCATGTCGACCGAGCGGATCGTGCTGGACGCCAAGGTGGCCGACGCCTTCCTGAAGAAGTTCACCGCCAAGGCCGCGACGCTGGTCGCCGGCGATCCGCGCGACGGGCGCACGCCGCTGGGATCGGTGGTGGACCAGGGGGCTGCCGACCATGTGCAGGCGCTGATCGACGACGCAGTGGCCAAGGGGGCGGTGCTCCACCGCAACGGCGCGCCCGACGGCACGCTGCTGCCGGCCGCGATCCTCGATCATGTGACGCCGGAGATGCGGATCTATGCCGAGGAGTCCTTCGGCCCGGTGGTCACCATCGTCCGCGTCGAGGACGAGGAGCAGGCGGTCGCCGTTGCCAACGACACCGAATACGGCCTGTCGGCCGCCGTCTTCACCCGCGATGTGGCGCGCGGACTGCGCGTCGCCCGGCGCATCCGCTCCGGAATCTGCCATGTGAATGGGCCGACCGTACATGACGAGGCGCAGATGCCCTTCGGCGGGGTTAAGGCCAGCGGCTATGGCCGGTTCGGTGGCAAGGCCGGCATCGACGCCTTCACCGAACTGCGCTGGATCACGGTCGAGACCCAGCCGGGTCACTTCCCGATCTGACATGTCCTGAACCGGCGCCCAGGCGCCGAATGAAGACCATCAAAAGGAAAGCTTTCATGACGAGGCAGCCGCAATCCGCCATCCAGCAGGACACCGACGACGTGGTGTCCGTCGAGTTCGACAACGGCGTCGCCTGGGTCACGCTGAATCGGCCGGACAAGCGCAACGCGATGAACCCGGCGCTGAACGCGCGCATGCATGGCGTGCTGGACGATCTGGAGGTCGACGACCGCTGTCAGGTGCTGGTGCTGACCGGTGCCGGCGAATCCTTCTCTGCCGGCATGGACCTGAAGGAATATTTCCGCGAGACGGAGGCCAAGGGCCACATGGCGACCCGCCGCGCCCAGCGCGATTCCTACGGCTGGTGGCGCCGCCTGCGCTGGTTCGAAAAGCCGTCGATCGCCATGGTCAACGGCTGGTGCTTCGGCGGCGCCTTCTCCCCCCTGTTCGCCTGCGATCTGGCGGTTGCCGCCGACGAGGCGCAGTTCGGCCTGTCGGAGATCAACTGGGGCATCATTCCCGGCGGCAACGTCACCAAGGTCGTTGCCGACCTGATGAGCCAGCGTGAGGCCATGTACTACATCCTGACCGGCGAGACCTTCGACGGCCGCAAGGCGGCGGAGATGAAGCTGGTCAACTTCTCCGTCCCGCGGGCGGAACTGCGCGCCAAGGTGCGGGCGATCGCCGACAATCTGCTGGAAAAGAACCCGATGACGCTGAAGGCCGCCAAGGACGCCTTCAAGCGGGTGGTTGAAATGCCGTTCGACGCCGCGGAGGATTATCTGGTGGTCCGCCAGGAATCGCTGAACTTCCTCGACAAGTCGGAGGGACGCAAGCAGGGCATCAAGCAGTTCATCGACGACAAGACCTATCGTCCGGGGCTTGGCGCCTACAAGCGCGGCTGAAATCCGACGATTCAATGATCGGCCGCGCCGGCAACAGAACGCCGGATCAAAAGGGGCAGGGCCGGCGCGGTCTGCAAAGGGGAGGGTGGGAATGTCAGAGACCGAACCCGGGGCATCCGGGGAAACCGGGGACGGCGGGATCGGCGCCGGCCTGCGGTGGGAGGCGCCCGATCCTGTGGCCTATCAGGCCGCGGTGCAGCCGGGCGCCCTGGCCTGCGTCGATCTCGCAACCGGCGAGCGATTGACTTACGAGGCGCTGCATCGGCGGATCGATCGCTGCGCGGCCTGGCTGATCCGGCGGCTGGAGGTGCAGCCGCGGCAAGGAGCCGGCGGTCGGCGTATTGCGTGGCTGGGCCGTAACGGCATCGATCAGCTGATCATGGCCTTTGCCTGCGTCCGCTCCGGCGCCGTGTTCGTGCCGCTGAACTGGCGGCTGACGGTGCCGGAATTGGCGGGGTTGGTATCCGATGCGACGCCGTCGCTGCTGATCCATGGCGGTGAGTTCGCGGCGACCGCTCAGGGCGTCGAGGAGACCGTGCGAGGAACGGTGCCGGGGCTGCTGCGGGTGGACACTGCATCCGCGCAGAGCGGGCAGGACGGGGTCGAGTTGGTCGCAGGACTGCCGCCGCGCGATGCCGGTGCGCCGTCGATCATCATCTACACCTCCGGCACCTCGGGTCAGCCGAAGGGCGCCATCCACACCGAACAGAGCGCCTTCTTCACCGCGACCAACTTCGCCCTGCTGAACCGGGTCGATCACCGCAGCGTCTTCCTGTGCGACATGCCGCTGTTCCATGTGATCGGCATCGTCACCATCTGCCGCACCACGCTTCTGCAGGGCGGCACGCTGTTGCTGTCCCCCGGATTCGATCCGGTGCTGACGCTGGAGCGGCTGTCCGATCCGGCGCTGGGGGTGACGCATTACATGTGCGTGCCGCAGATGGCGCAGACCCTGCGCCAGCAGCCGGGTTATGACCCGGCGAAACTGTCGCGGCTGGTCTTCTTCGGCACCGGCGGTGCTCCCAACCCTCCGGCGCTGGTCCGCCGCTTCGTCGACGACGGCGTGCCGATGGCCGACGGCTATGGCAGCAGCGAGGGCGGGACCGTGCTCGGCATGCCGCTGGGCGACCTGCCCCGCATTGCGGCAAAGGCGGGATCTGCCGGTCTGCCGCCGGCCTCGGTCCGGCTGCGGCTGGTCGACGATGCCGGCGACGACGTCGACGACGGCGAGGTGGGCGAGATCCTGGTGCGCGGCCCGAATGTCTCGCCCGGCTACTGGAACCGTCCCGCCGTTGCGGAACCGGGCGCGGAAGGCTGGTTCCGCACCGGCGACACCGCGCGCCGGGATCCCGACGGCTTCTACTACATCGTTGACCGCAAGAAGGACATGTTCATCTCCGGCGGCGAGAACGTCTATCCGGCCGAGGTTGAGGCGGTGCTGCTGGAGCTGGACACGGTGGCGGAAGCCTGCGTGATCGGGATCGCCGATCCGCAATGGGGCGAGGTCGGCTGCGCCTTCATCGTGCCGCGCGCCGGCTGTTCGGTGACCGAGCAGGAGGTGATCGACCATTGCCGCAGCAGCCTCGCCCGCTTCAAGACGCCGAAGCGCATCGTCATCGCCGACGAACTGCCGCGCACCGCGTCGGGCAAGCTGCGCAAGAACCTGCTGCGCGAGCAGTACCGGAGCGAAACCGCGCTCTGACGGCGGGCTGCCCGGCGGCAAGCCCGGCGGCGGCAAAAGCGAAACCGATGATCGCGATGGAAGGGAAAGGACAACCATGCCCCCGGAACGCAGCATCGACGTCCAAGGCTTTTTGAACGCGCATCCATTCTCCCGCCGGCAGGTCGGCATCGTCGTCCTGTGCCTGTGCATTGTCCTGCTGGACGGCTACGACACCGCGGCCATCGCCTACATCGCGCCGTCGCTGCTGACGGAGTGGGGATTGCAGCGCCCCGACCTCGCCCCGGTGCTAAGTGCGGCCCTGTTCGGTCTGGTGGTGGGATCACTCGCCGCCGGCCCGTTGAGCGACCGGGTCGGCCGCCGGCCGGTGCTGATCGGCGCGGTGCTGGTGATGGGGGCGGCCTGTCTGGCCTCCGCTTTCGCCGGCGACCTGACCACACTGATCGCGTGGCGCTTCGTCACCGGAATCGCGCTGGGGGCGGCCATGCCCACCGCCCTGACGCTGGTCAGCGAATATTGTCCGGCCCGCTGCCGGGCGCTGACGACGAACCTCGTCTTCTGCGGCTTTCCGCTGGGTGCGGCGCTGGGCGGCTTTCTTGCGGCCTGGATCATCCCGGCCTTCGGCTGGCGCGGCGTTCTGCTGGGCGGCGGGGCGGCGCCGCTGCTGCTGACGCTGTTCCTGGTGCCGTGGCTGCCGGAATCCGCACGCTTTGCCGTTGCCCGGGGCAAGCCGGTGGAGCAGATCCGGCGGCTCCTGACACCGATCTCCACCGCCGCGGGCAGCGCCACCCGGTTTATCGTGAACGAGATGACCACGGCGGCGACAGGCGACCGCCGCGGCGCCATCCGGCTGATGCTGTCGCGCGGCTACATCGTCGGCACGCTGATGCTGTGGATCGCCTATTTCATGGGGCTGACCATCTTCTACGCGATGGTCAACTGGATGCCGGTGCTGTTCCGGGATGCCGGGCTGGCCCCGGCGACCGCGGCGCTGGTCGCCGCCCTGTTCCCGCTGGGCGGCATCGGATCGCTGTTTTCCGGCGTCCTGATGGACCGCTTCGACGGCAACCGCATCGTCGCCGTCTTCTTCGCGCTGACCGGGCTGGCCTTCATCCTGATCGGGCAGGTCGCCGGGCAGGTCGGGATGCTGATGGTCGCGGTGCTGGTCACGGGCGTGCTGATGAACACCGCACAGTCGTCGCTGGGAGCCCTGGCCGCCGCTTATTACCCGACGCAGGCGCGCGGCACCGGCATCGCCTGGATGATGGGACTGGGCCGTTTCGGCGGCATCGCCGGCTCCTTCCTGGTCGCCGGGCTTGCCGGATGGCAGCTGAGCTTCTCCGGCATCCTCACCGCGCTGGCCCTCCCCGGCTTCCTGGCGGCGGCGGCGCTGTGGCTGAAGCAGATTGCCGGTGCCCCGCAACCCTCCACGGCTCTGAAGGCCGCCCCGGCGCCGGGACCCGGCTGAGGCCGGTTCTTCAGCCGCTCTTGCGTCTTCCCTGTCCCTTGGCCCGTGCCTTCGCAGGGGCAGCATCGGCCTCGTCCGCATCGTCGGGCGAGGCCGTCGCGTTTCCGGCGTCGATCATCCGGCCGAGCAGGGTCAGCAGCTGGTCGCGCCCCTCCGTCCCGATCTGCTCGCAGATGCGCCGCTCATGGTCTGCCCACAGCCGGTGCAGTTCGGTCAGCAGCGTGGAGCCCTTGGCGGTCAGGTGGAGAGCATGCGACCGGCGGTCGCCGACCGCCAGCTTGCGCGTGACCAGACCGCGCTCCTCCAGCGAATCGAGCAGCGGCACGAAGTTGGTGCGCTTGATGTTGAGCGCCGCGCTGACCTGCGACTGTTTCAGGCCGGGGTTGCGGCCGATGATGACCAGCACCGAGAATTGCGCCGGACGGAGATCGACCGCGGCAAAGGTCTCGATGAAGTCGGCGAACACCGCCATCTGCGCCCGCTTCAACAGAAAGCCTACGGATTCTTCCAGAATCCCAAGTTCGACGGCGCTCCTGTCGTCGGCCGCCGCTTCCTCTTTGGAGTGGTGGCTGTCCTCGCCCCGCTTGCGGGAGGATTTCCGGACGGCTTCGGCCATAGACTGTGTACCCGTGTCGACTGTGGGGATGGCGGGCGCATTGCCCGGCGAACGAAGCGGAGAGTAGCAGGCCGTTCGGCTTTGCAGAATCGCCATCCTGCAAAAATCGCCGCGCTGCGGGCCGATCTCCCGGTCCGAGCCGCTGCGGACCGCTCTCCTGTATACAATAACACCCCGAGGCGCTGCCTGGAAGCTGACCGGCCCGGCACGCCCGCTGAGCGTATGTCGCCAGTCCAGCCCATATTTCCGCCGCCCTGGCTCTGCATCGTAGCACAAACTGTAATGGAAGATATCAATTTGACTTGAGTCCGGTCGAACATGAATGTATACAGAAATCCGACGGCGCCCCGGGTGGGGGACCGCCGATCCCAAGCGCAAGAATCAGTTCACGACCGCCAGCCCCAAGGGAGGGAGCGTTGAGTGAAACCGCCAGGGACACCATCCCGACATTTCCGATGAACGCGTGGTATGCCGCGGCCTATGACGTGGAACTGCGGCGGGAGCTGCTGCCGCGCACCATCTGCGGCAAGAAGCTGGTCCTCTACCGCCGGTCGGACGACAGCATCACCGCGCTGGAGGATGCCTGCTGGCACAGGCTGCTGCCGCTGTCCAAGGGTCGGCTGGAGGGTGACAATCTCGTCTGCGGCTATCATGGGCTTGTCTTCAATCCGGAAGGCCGCTGCGTCGGCATGCCGTCGCAGGAGACGATCAACCCGTCGGCCTGCGTGCGGCGCTATCCGGTGGTGGAGCGTCACCGCTTCGCCTGGGTGTGGATGGGTGATCCGGCACTCGCCGATCCGGCCAAAATCCCGGACCTGCACTGGAACCACGATCCGGACTGGGCCGGCGACGGCCGGCTGATCCATGTGAAGTGCGACTATCGTTTGGTGCTCGACAATCTCATGGACCTCACCCACGAGGCCTTTGTGCATTCCTCCAGCATCGGCAACCGTGCCGTCGCCGAGGCCCCGTTCGAGACGACGCACAACGACCACTTCGTCACGGTGACGCGCTGGATGCGCGACATCGAAGCCCCGCCTTTCTGGGCCAAACAGCTGGGCAAGCCGGGCAATGTCGACCGGTGGCAGATCATCCGCTTCGAGGCGCCCTGTACCATCGCCATCGATGTCGGTGTCGCTCCGACCGGAACCGGTGCCCCCGACGGCGATCGGTCGCAGGGGGTAAACGGCTTCGTCCTGAACACCATCACCCCGGAAACCGACAAGACCTGCCATTATTTCTGGGCCTTCTGCCGCAACTACAAGCTGGGAGAGCAGAGGCTGACGGCGGAACTGCGGGACGGCGTCACCCGCATCTTCGGCGAGGACGAAGTGATCCTGGAGGCCCAGCAGCAAGCCATCGACGATCATCCCGATCGCGCCTTCTACAATCTGAACATCGACGCCGGGGCGATGTGGGCGCGGCGCCTGATCGACCGCATGGTGCAGGCGGAGCAGAAGCGGCCGGTCGCGGCACCGGTCCGCCACGCGGCGGAGTAGGCCGCACGGCATGGAAGAGCAGCGCCGCAACTCTCAGACCGTCCGGACGCTTCTGCAGCTTCGCGAGCTGATCCTGAACGGCGAACTCAGTCCGGGAGAGCGCGTGTCCGAACTGGGCATCGTCGATCGGCTGGGCGTGTCGCGCACCCCGGTCCGGGTGGCACTCGTGCGGCTGGAGGAGGAGGGGCTGGTCGATTGCCTGCCGACCGGCGGCTTCGTCGTCCGCGCCTTCGACGAAACCGACATCGCCGATTCCATCCAGCTGCGTGGCGTGCTGGAAGGGATGGCGGCCCAGCGGGCGGCCGAACGCCGCCTGGACCGCGATGCGCTCGCCGATCTCCGCGACATCGTCGACGCCCTCGATGCGCTGGTTCACAGGCGAGCCCTGACCATTGGTGATTTTTCCGACTACATCCGCCTCAACGACCAGTTCCATGCGCAATTGCTTCATCTCGCCGACAGCGCGGTGCTGAAACGGTCGTTGGAGCGGGTGCTGTCGCTGCCCTTCGCTTCGCCCGGCGCGTTCGTCCGGGTCCAGGCGGAGTTGCCGGAATCGCGAGAGATCCTGGTGATCGCGCAGGAACATCACCGCTCCATCCTGGAGGCCATCGAAAAAGGGGAGGGCAGCCGGGCCGACCATCTGGCGCGAGAACACTCCCGCGTGGCCCTCCGCAACCTCGAGAACGCTATCAAGAACCAACGCCAGCTCGACCGGGTGCCTGGGGCCTCCCTGATCCGGCTGCGCGGCACCTGACCCAACCCCCGACCCAATCCTTTGCCTGAGGTTTCCCCATGCGCTTCGCCATCGATTGGCAGGATGCCCGGCTGCGCGCGGTGCGCGATCTGGCGCCCGACATCCGTCTGTTCGAAATCGAACCCGGCAACCCCGCCCGGACACCGGCGCCGGGCAGCCACATCGGCGTTACGGTCGCCATCGACGGACGAACCGATACCCGCTGCTATTCGCTGATCGGCGATGCGGGGGATGGCCTGTACCGGATCGCCGTCAAGCGCCTGCCGGAAAGCCGCGGCGGATCGGCCTATATGTGGACGCTGGAGCCCGGCGCCCGGCTGCGGATTTCGGAACCGCAGAACCTGTTCGAACTGGCGCTGGACCGTCCCGATTACCTCCTGATCGCCGGTGGGATCGGCATCACGCCGATCCATGGCATGGCCTTGGCCCTGGCGAAGCGGGGTGCACGGATGCGTCTGCTCTACGCTTGCCGGCGGCGGTCTGAACTGGCCTTCGCCGACGATCTGCGCGACCGCCTGGGTGACCGTCTGGAGACCTTCGTCGACGAGGAGGGGCAACGGATGGATCTTGCCGCGGCCATCGACGCGCTGGCGCCGGACGGAGAGCTGTATCTGTGCGGTCCCATCGGCCTGATGGAGGCGGTGCGCCGCCAATGGCGGGAACGGGGGCGGCCGATGGAGCGGTTGCGCTTCGAATCCTTCGGCAACAGCGGACGCTTTGCCCCGGAAACCTTTACCGTCCATATCCCCCGCCTGGGCAAGACCGTCACGGTGCCGGAGAACCGCTCAATGCTCGACGTGCTTGAGGCGGCGGGGGTGGAACTGCTGTCCGATTGTCGCCGCGGTGAATGCGGCCTGTGCGCCGTCGATGTCCTTGCCGTGGATGGCGAGATCGATCACCGCGACGTGTTCTTCAGCGAGGATCAGAAGGCGGAGAGCCACCGCATGTGTACCTGCGTTTCACGGGCCGTCGGCGGCGGCATCACCATCGACACCGCGCGACGGGACTGACAGGCTGGCCGGCTAAGGAAACTGCCGGTCCGGGTGTCGCCGGCGACGCCGGCGTTCGGCGAGCCGCGCTGAAACCGATTGGCGAGATAGCCGGGGAGCGGGTTGTGTGCGCGTCTGTTTTCTGAGCGTATGCCGCCGTAACGCGGTTCGTCCCAATCTCAAGGGCAGGTGGCACCATGCGACGTCGCATGGAGTTGATCTCAATATGGCCCCATTTCACGAGCGGACTGGAGATCAGCCTTGAGGTTCGGGTGGTTCAGAGTGGGAAGCAGTTGTTCGTCCTCCAGGAACTCCCCCGGTGCCCTCGTCCGGGAACAGCATAAGCACCTTTCCGTAATCGACATGCCGGAAGCGGTTCTGCATTGCGCGTTCAGAAACCGCAACATGGAAAACCTCGCCCGGTTCGCACGAACCGGGCGAGGCTGTGGGTCTTTGGCGCGATGGGTGGAACCGGGCGGTCGGTATTTATGGTCGCCGACGTTGCGCGTCAGGACGTCGGGATCGGACCGAGGTCGAATCGGGCCAGTTCGAAGTGCATTCCGTCGCAGATGGATTGGGGCTGGAAATAGCCACCCCATGCAAATCCCTCCGCTTCAAAGATGCTCACCAGTTCGCGAACCGAACCGGGCGTTCCCGCCGGCGCCGGAACCGCTCCATAGCCGTTCCATTCGGTATTCAGGTCGATGGCGATGCCCCAGCTATGCGAACTGAGCGTCCGAGCAGGGTCCCAACCCTTATGACGCGGTACATAGGTGCCGGCACAGCTTCGGATCACATTGGCCAGCCCAGCCAATGCGATGGCGGCAAACACCCGTTCGAACGGCTTTACCGCCTTTAGATGGACCTCTATCTTCGGAAATCCCTCTTCGGACAGGATCGGGCTGTCCATTGTCGTGATGTTCTGATCGACCCATGCCGGATCCGGATTGATGCGTCCCTTGCCTCTTTCCGAATAGGAGAAGCTGCCGAATACCGTCTTGATCTCCGCATCGCTCAGGGGCCGTATAGTCCCGTCCGGTCGGCGGTGAACGCTGGAGGGGCCGGCGGTCGAGCCCGGAGCGGTGGATGGGGAAGGGGGCGGTCCGGCCTGGAGGTCGCTGCATGCTCCCGACCAGAAGTAAGTGCCGTCCTGGCCGACGTACCATCGCGGGTTTCCGCTGACCATTTCGCCTACGACGATGCCGTGGACGGACAACAGGGTTCCGACGTCGACTTTGGCGGCGACCGGTGCGGTGGTGCTCGGCGCACCGCGGCGGATGTTCAGGCGCGCGGTGCTGCGTACGCTCCCGATAAGGGGGCTATCGGCGGTGATGATTGCCATTCTGTCACCCCAGGTAATCTTCGGTGGCGCTGTCGAACCGGGCTGCCACGGGGGCGGCCGCTCCGATGTTCGTGTTGGCGACGGCGGGCGCACCGGCTTGCGGAATGAGACGGCTCATCAAGCCTTCGATGAAGTCCGTGCCGGAGTAGCCGGCTCCAGCAAAACCGAAGAACTGTTGCGCCGTCACGTTCCCGGACTCATCGGCAAGTGTCACCGCCGCCAGAGCCCCGGCGGTGAAGCCGATGATGAGGCTCATGAACATTCGCGATGGTTCGATTAGATCGCTCGGCGGTATATTCTTCGCCGCGGCGTCCTCATTCATCTTCTTCAAACCGACGATCATGCGGGCAACTTGGCCAATCCCACCGGCCAATCCACCGATGAGGATCAATGCCACCCAATAGCTTGCCGGATGTGCCATACAGCCTCCAACATACTTACAGATGTTGCCAAACAACTTTCATACTCGCACTGGCTCCGAGAGTTCGCAATGGAAGTTTATTTACGAGATACACTTATATTGCAGATAAATATGAAAATATTTAAACGTTCGCTACTGATGCATAATAATAATCACGCATATGTGTGAGAGCGCTTCTGAAAAGCCATGGACCGGGAATCGCGCGGTGCAGGTTTGGAGACCTTTCTGACAGGCGGTGCCGAAATCCCGATCAGACCCGCCATTCACGCCACGACGGCATTGGAGGTCGAGGTTAACCACAGGGGATGGAGACGTACCAATGGGCAGAAAACCGTTGAATGAGACACATACCCAAGTATGTCATCTTGCATCACATTGTTTCCTGGGATCTTTCGCAATAAAATCTATTGAATGATTGCGCTGAAATTGATCAATATTTGCACAAACGCCCAATTTCGCGTAAAAGGCGAGGCATGAAGCTCGAGCGTTTGTTCATTGAGGACGTGATTTACGGCTGGAACGCCTCCCGCCGCTTTCTTCAGGATGACCCGGTGCGGCCAGACGTGTGGATCGCCTTCGCGGAGAAGCCCGACGAGGCCCAAAGTCTGCTGCTGGAGCCATTGTTCCAGGTCCGCCCCGGCGCCTTGGCCAATGGACTCCGCAAGTCGCTGAAAAGCAAAGGGGCAGCGAATGCTGACCTGACCTACAATCAGTCTTCGGTGGCAGCCCGCCTGACCTTCGAGCAGGTGGTCAGTTGTGTTCTGCCGCGCACCTCCTGGTGGGCCGACGCCGTCACGGAGCCCGATCACAAGCCGATCGTCGGCAAAATGGCTGTGCCGAACACGGAGAAATTGCGCGAGGATCTTGAAGCGCTGAACGAAGGGCGGCGGCTGAAGCACTACAGGCCGGAGGTGCTGACGCTGGTCCGGGTCGTGGGACTGCTCGCCTATGCTCGCTCAACGGACGGGATGGACGATCCGCTCCGCGAGGCCTACAAGGCGCGGCGCGACGGAAACGCGAGCGCGGATGGCGCCTTCCTCGATGCGCTGAGCCAAGCCATCGCCATGGGGTGGGAGCGGGTGTTCCGCAATCAGCTTCCTCGACAGCCTAAAGAAGGCGACCGGCAGGTCTATTCGGTAAACCTCGACCGTCCGGCGGCCATGGCCGTGCACCGTTCCGCCCTGACGATCAAGGCGGACGCCGCACGTCTGCTGTTCGAAATCCGCTGTGCCGACATCACCTGGGCGATCGTCGATTCCGGCATCGACGCGCTGCACCCGGCCTTCCGACAAAACTCGGAGGTCGAGGAGAAGCGCATCGCCGCGATTGGGGACGCCGATGAGCGCAAGGTGGCGATGCTCGATGCATCCCGCGTCATGGAGACCTACGACTTCACCCGGATCCGTGACCTGCTGTCGGCGGCAGCCCGTACCGGCAAGGTGGACGATCTCATCGCCGAGTTGGGCCTGGACAGCGCCTCCGCAACGCTGCTGCGCACCCGCAAGGCCGATTTGAGCGAATTGCAACGGCGCATGCGCCAGGGACGCGACATCGATTGGGAGGTGCTGCGGCCGATCCTGTCCATGCCCCACGACGAGAGCTATCGGCCTCCACACAACCCGCACGGCACCCATGTTGCGGGCGTCCTGGGCGCCAATTGGAAGAAGCCGGCGGGAGGCGGAACGGAGACCGCGGTGCGCGGTATCTGCCCGGACATTCGCCTGATCGACCTGCGCGTCTGCCGCGCAGATGGCAGCAGCGACGAATTCACCGTCATGTCGGCGCTGCAGTTCCTGCGGCACCTCAATTCGCACCGCGACTACATGGTGGTGCACGGAGCCAACATCAGCCTGTCGCTGAAGCACGACGTCGCCAACTTCGCCTGCGGGCGCACGCCGGTGTGCGACGAGGCGGAGCGGCTGGTGGCCGCAGGCGTCGTGGTGGTGGCCGCCGCCGGCAACAACGGCTACAACCGCTTCCGCACGGTGCGCGAGGATGCCAGCTATGAAGGCTATTGCGCGATCAGCATCACCGATCCGGGCAATGCCGATTCGGTCATCACCGTCGGCTCCACCCACCGGTACGAGCCTCATTCCTACGGGGTCAGCTATTTCTCGTCGCGCGGGCCGACCGGTGACGGCCGGGTCAAGCCCGACCTCGTCGCGCCGGGCGAAAAGATCGACGCGCCGGTGCCCGATGACGGCTATGCCCGCATGGACGGCACCAGCATGGCCGCCCCTCATGTCAGCGGCGCCGCTGCGCTTCTGATGGCGCGCAACAACGAACTGATCGGCGAACCCCGCCGCATCAAGCAGATCCTCTGCACCACCGCGACCGACCTCGGTCGTGAACGCTACTTCCAAGGCCATGGTCTCGTCGATGTCCTCCGCGCCCTCCAATCCGTCTGATCCGATCTTCCGCATCGAAGCCCTGCCTGCCGGTGACGGGCAGTGCCTCCTCGTGCACCTGGGAACTGTTGCGGACCCTCGCCTGGTCATTATCGACGGAGGGCCGAAGGAGACCTGGGAAAATGAATTGAAGCCGCGGCTGGAGCAGATCCGGCAGGAACGCGGCGTTCGGAAGCTGCACATTGATGCGGTGATTGTTACTGCGTGGGCAGAGGAATATGTCGATGGACTTCTGCTTATGGCAGAAGATTTTGTCGGTAAAATTTATTCAAGAATAGAGATCGGTTCAGTTTTTCTTCCTGAATCCCAAAACAAAACGAAAGAAAAGTGGATCAACTTTGAGGTAAATTTCCCGCAATTGTGCAGGAAATTCAATTATTTTCCAGAGATGTATTCTATGCCATGCGTATTTGAACAGCCGGATATGGTATTTGAGTTAATAATTGAAACAGATGTGCATGCGATCGTAGAAGATATGGTGCACTATGTACGCGCGTTCACAGTTTCTTTCATTGGAAAGAAAGTAAGGATTCACTCTAGGATTATTTCTAATAAATACAACCAATATTCTCTTTCATCCAATATTTCAGATACCATGGCGGAGTTAATGGTTTTCAGCGATCTTAAAATCACTAACTTTTACCACAATAAGGGAAGTTTCTCTTTT
>CBFGPE010000134.1:0-18653 GCA_965650625.1 uncultured Azospirillum sp.
GCCAACAAGCAAACGGCCGGCACCGTTTTGGGTGGCGTGGTCGGTGGCTTGGCCGGCTCGCGCTTCGGCGGCGGCAGCGGCAAGCTGGTGGCGGTGGGCGTCGGCACGCTGCTGGGTGCGGCGCTGGGCAATGCCGCGGGCGCCTCGCTCGACCGTGCCGACCAGAATTACGCCCAGCAGGCGGCGGTCAACGCCTACAGCGCGCCGACCGGCAGCACCATCCGCTGGAACAACCCGGAAACCGGCAATTACGGCAGCTACACGCCCGTGCGCGAGGGCACCGGACCGCAGGGCCAGCTGTGCCGCGAATACCAGACGACCATCGTGGTCCAGGGGCGCACCCAGCAGGGCTTCGGCACCGCCTGCCAGCAGGCGGACGGCACGTGGCGCGTGGTCAGCTGACAGAAACAGCGGTATCAGGCAAGCGCCGTCCGCCGCCGGGCGGCGCTGACCGATTTGGGCGGCGGGCTGGTCAGGGCGCTGGCGATGCGCACCGCCCCTTCGGCGTCAAGCGGCAGTGCCGTGGCGGCATCCTGCATCCGCTGCCGTTGCCCCGCATCGGACCATAGGGCGAGCGCCCGTCCGGCGATCACCGCCGCCGCCTTGGCGGGATCGCAACCACGGGCGTCCACGGCGGTACACCAGCCGAGTTCGGCGGCGTCGCCGCTCGCCGTTGCCTGATTGTCGGCGGTGACCACCAGCAGGGTCGGTACTGCCAGCGCGGCCAGTTCCCCCATGGTGCCGCCGCCGGCCGAGACCGCCAGACCGCTGTCGGCCATCAGCGCGCCCATGCGCGGGCAGTCGATCTCCACGGAAACGCCATCGGCGGCGAGTGCCCCCAGCTCGGCCGCTCGCGGATTGCTGCCGCCGACCACAGCGACGATCCGGCAGCCGTCGGGCCGCTCCGTCGCCAGAGCCTGCAGAACCGGCCCGGTCAGGCCGAGCGGGTCGGAGCCGCCGAAGGTCACCAGCAGCACCGGCCGGTTGGCGATGGTCCGACGCGGCGCCTGCGCCGCCTGCCGAACCTCCCGCCGCAAGGGCGCGTAGCCGGGGCCGAGCAGCAGGACGGCGCCGGGCGCCATCGCGTCATAGGGAAGGGCCGCCGCCTGCGGTGCTGCGTTGACGACGAGGTCGGCGTGCAGCGGCGTGCCGTCGCCCAGATCGTCCCAGGCCAGCACCCGCGCGCCGGCCGCCTGCAGCCCGACGCGGTAGGCCTCGCCGAAACGGTAGCCGTCGAGCATCACCGCCGTGCCATGCTCCCGCCGCAGGAGCGAGCGGGTGGCGGCCAGATCCGCCGCCTGCCCCACCGGCCCGGCGATGGAGACATGGCGGAAGCCGTCCGCCGACAGCCGGCGGTCGATGGCGGGGGTGGATTCCACGGCGGCGAACAGCGCCTCGTGCCCCTGGTCGCGCAAGGCTTCGGCCACGGCGAGACAGCGCATGACATGGCCGGTGCCGATGGTCGGCGACGCGTCGGCGCGGATGAGGATGACGGCCATGGCACGGGTCCGGAGAAATCGGCGTGGCGGCCCGGCCCCGGCGCAAGCACCCACTGCGCACGGTGTCGAGTCGGTGCGCATCTTGGCCCGGCACTTTGCGCGAGTCCAGTGGCAGACGGTCGCGTACGCGGGGGTAAATTGCGGCCGCCGGGACTCCCGACTGGCCTCCGCGTCAGGACTCGCGGCCGGCGATGACGCTGGCGGCGGTGGCGAGGCTTTCCGGCGTGCCGATGTCGAGGAAGCGAGCCTTGGCGACATGGGCGTTCAGCGTGCCCGGCGGAAGCTTTTCCAGCACGTCGCGTTCCAGCGACACCGCGCCTGCCGCGATGAAGCGGTCGAGGAAGGCGGCGGAGAACAGGTAGACGCCGGCGTTGATGGTGCCCGCCCCCGGCGCCTTGTCCAGGAAACGGCGGACGCGGCTGTCCGGTCCGATCTCCACCCGCACGAAGCGGGAGGCGTCCTCCACCGTCACGCACAGGACCGACGCCTCCGCCCCCGACAGCCGGTGCGAGGCGATGAAGGCGCGCAGGTCGGCGTCGAGGAAGGTGTCGCCGTTCACCACCAGGATGGTGCTGCTGCGCAGCTCCTTGCGGACATAGCCGAGGGCACCTGCGGTGCCGAGCGGGCGCGGTTCGATCTGGCAGACCACGTCGATGGTGCCGGCGGAATCGCCGCGGGCGAGCCATGCGGTCACCCGGTCGGCCAGATGGCCCAGGCACAGAACCACCCGGCGCGATCCGTAGGTCGACAGGTAATCCAGGAGGTGGCCGAGGAAGGCGCGGCCCGCGATCGGGGCCAGGACCTTCGGCGTGTCACCCAGAACGCCCCGGATGCGTGTGCCCAGCCCGCCGGCAAGCACCGCGACGTCTATGTTGGCAAGAGCGTCCTCAGACCGCACCGACCGTCCTTTCCCTTGAACCGCGCCCCGAAACCCTGTCCTGAACCCATCTGTCGCCGTCCGGCAGGAAGCAGCTTACGACGGCGCGGGCGCCGGGTCATCCACCCTGCGTGGCGCCCGGCGGCCATAGTCGATAAAGGGGCGGCTCCGGAATCGCAATGCGGAATTGCGTGGGCCTCCCTCCTCCGATGGTCATGGAGCCCCTTCGGCGAGGCGCTGCAGGCGTCGCGCGACCGCCGCCAGGGTCACGTCATGGTCACCGGCATGGCCGGTCAGCGCCATCGAAGGGAACCAGGGCCGCACTGCCGTTCCCAGGGCCGACCAGTCGCCGTCGCCCGCGATCCGCCAGACCGGGATCCCAAGGGCGGCGGCCAGTTCTCCCACCGCGGTCGGGGCGGAGATCACGAGGTCGAGGCCGGAGATGAGCGCTGCCACCCCCTCCAGATCGTTGCGCTGATCCAGGTCGGGCCAGTGGTGCAGCACCGTGCCGAAGCGGTGCTGGGCATCCTCGCGCTCCGCCCTATGCCCGTCATATTGCAGGCTCACGAAGACCACGCCCGGCACGGTGAGGACCGGGCCCCACTGGTCGATCCGGCTGTATGCGCCGGCCCGGTCGGCCGTCATCCGGCTGCTTCGCCAGCAGATGCCGACCCGCAAGCCGGGACCGAGGGCCGCCAGCCGACCGCGCCATTCCGCCGCCAACCCCAAATCGGCGGTGAAGAGCGGAGCGGCTGAGGGAAAATGCCGCAGGTCTGACCGCAGCCGCGCGGCGATGCTGCCCATCGGCGCATGGCAGTCGGCGTCACGCGGATCCGCCGTGGGTGCCCGAACCTCGGCCCCCGGCAGGGCGCGGGCGAACAGGCCGGTCAGACGCGGGTCGCATTCGACGATCAACCGGCCGGATCGGCGGAGCAGGTCGGGCAGCGCCGTGCCGAACATGATCTCGTCGCCCAGCCCCTGTTCCCCCCATGCCAGGATGCGGCGGCCGGCCAGCGGCTCGCCCTGCCATTCCGGGAGATTGAGGCGGCGGGATACGGCATCGCCGGTGGCGAAACGGTGGGCGTAGTCGTCCCAACCACCGGTCAGGTCACCCTCGGCCAAGCGCAGCAGGCCGCGGTTCATTCTGGCATCCGCCCGGCCCGGCGTCAGCCGCAGGCTCCGTTCGGTCCAGTTGCGGGCGGGGCGACGCTCTTCCCGCATCAGCAGCGTGTGGCCGTGGTTGACCAGCACGTCCGGCTGGTCCGCGGCGAGCGCCGTCGCTTTCCGGTGAGCGTGCAGGGCGTCGTTCCAGTGCCCAAGGCCAGCCAGGGCCATGCCCAGGTTCGACCAGCCCTTGGCCGAAGTCGGCGCGATGCGCAAGGCACGGCGGCACTGCCGGGCGGCTTGCGTGAAACGCCCCCGCCCCTTCAACGCCGCACCGGCCGTGATCGGTATGCCGGCAAGGCTCGGCGCCAGGGCCGCGGCACGCGTGCAGGCGGTCTCCGCCTCGGCGAAGTGCCGGGCGGCGAGCAGGGCGGCGGCAAGGTTGCCCCAGCTTTCCGCCTGCATCGGGCGCAGCCGGACGGCGCGGCGGTGCAGCGTCGCGGCCTCTACCGCGCACCCACTGGCCTGGAGCGCCACGCCGAGATTGCCGAAGGCTTCGGGGAAGGACGGATTCAGCGCCACCGCGCGCTGGTGCCACTGGACGGCAGCGTCGACGCGGCCAAGCCGGAGCAGCGTGAGCCCCCCATTGGTCCAGGCAGCGGGATGGGTCGGAGCCGCTGCCACGGCCTTGCGGTGGAGGGCTTCGGCATCGAGCAGGCGGCCTTGCCGGTGCAGAGCGACGGCCTGCCCCGCCAACGCCTCTCCCGCCGCGGATACCCTCTCCACCCCGGGGAGAGGGCCGGGTGAGGGGGGCGCATGGCGTGATGTGGCCGATAATCGGGAGAGGGAACGCAATGCGCCGGCCATATCGGCCATCGTCGCCGACAGCGGCTCGCCGGGGCGGGGCTGGAAGAGGCGCATCGACGGATACCAGGGGCGCACCCCGGCCCCCAGCTGCGTCCAGTCGCGGGTGCCGAAGCGCCAGACCGGAGTGCCCAGCGCGCCGGCCAGTTCGCCGACCGACATCGCCGGCGAAATGACGAGGTCCAGCCCGGCGGTCAGCGCGGCGACGCCGTCGAAATCGTCCTTGCGGTCGAGATCGTCCCAGCGATGCAGGCGGATGCCGAAGTGCCGCTCGGCCTGCCGGACCTCCTCCTCCACCTCGCCATATTGCAGCACCACCCAGTGGATGCCGGGCAGTGCGAACAGCGGCGCCCAGCTGTCCAGCGGCAGATAGGCGACGCTGCGCTCCACCGTCATCATCTGGCTGCGCCAGCCGATGCCGATGCGCAAACCGGGACCGAGCGCCGCCAGACGTTCGTGCCAACGCTCGACCAACCCGGCGTCGGGCACCAGCCAGGAGAGGCGCGGCGGGAAATCGGCCAGCCGGCGGCGCAGGACACGGGGCAAGGAGCCCATCGGCACATGGCGGTCATAGTCCGGGATCGCCATCGCCTCCCTGCCCTGCGCGTCCAGCGCCTCCGCCCGCACCCGCAGGGCCGGGAAGGAGCGGGCGAACAGCGGCACCAGCCGGCGGTCGACCTCCAGGGTGGTGGAGACGGCGCGTCCGGCCAATTCGGGGCAGAGGGCGGAGAACAGGATGGTGTCGCCCACGCCCTGCTCGCCCCAGATCATCAGGCGGCGGCCGGTCAGGCCTTCGCCGCGCCACGGCTGGGCGCGCGGTTGGCGCCCCTGCCCGACCTGCCCCGAGCCGAAGCGCCAGGCGTAACCGGGCCAGCCATGGTCGAGATCGCCGGCCTCCAGCCGCAGCAGGCCCTTGTTGAAGTGGGACAGCGACAGGTCGGGCCGCAGCGTCAGCGCCCGGTCGTAGCAGCGCTCCGCCCCCGTGCCGTCGCCCAGTCGCTGGCTGGCCAGCCCCAGGTTGCTCCAGGCCTCGCCATAGGCGGGGTCCAGCGCCAGTGCGTTGCGGTAGCAGTCGGCGGCGCCGACATGGTCGTGCCGGCCCTGGCGCAGGTGGCCCAGATTGTTGCGGGCGGGTGCCTCCAGCGGGGCGAGCCGGATGGCGCGCCGCTGCGACCGCTCGGCCTCGGCGAAACGCTCAGCACTGCGCAAGGCATTGCCCAGGTTGGTGTGGGTTTCCGGCAGGGTGGGATCGAGCGTCAATGCAACATGCCACGCCCTCCAGGCATCGGACGTGCGGCCGGCGGCGTGGCGGGCATTGCCGAGATTGTTCCAGGCACCGGCGAAGTCGGGCCGGTGGCGGATCGCTTCCCTGTGCAGGGCCTCCGCCTCGGCATGGCGGTGTTGGGCGTTGCGGATGCTGCCGAGATTGTCGAGCGCATCGGCATGGTCGGGCTGGATGGCGGTGGCCGCATCGAAGCAGGCGGCGGCATCATCCAGTTGACCAAGTGCCTTAAGACAAATACCCAACCCATTGAGAGAAAACGCATCGCGTGGATCGAGGCGCAGGGCGTCGGCATAACGCTCCGCGGCGTCCTCCATTCGCCCGGCGGCATGAAGCGCAGCGGCGAGAGCGGGCAGCGCCGTGGGGTCGGAGGTCCCGCCATCCAGCGTCGCCGCCATGTGCAGGGCGTCGGCGGCCTCCCTGTTGCGGCCGAGTTTCTGAAGGCTGACAGCCCGGTTGGTCCAGGGGCGCGGATCGCCGGGCAACAGTTCCGCCGCGCGTGCATGGGCAGCCAAGGCCTCTTCCGCCCGGCCGATCCCCTGCAGGGCGGCACCAAGATTCAGGTGGGCGTCGGCCAAGCCGGGGGAAAGCCGGGCGGCCTCGGCATACTGGGTGGCGGCCTCCGCCAAGCGGTCGAGTGCGGCCAGCACCAGCCCCAGATTGAAATGGGCGCCGACATGGGTGGGATCGCACTCCAGCGCGTGACGCTGCGCTGCTTCGGCTTCCTCGAGGCGACCAAGCCGTTGCAGAACGATGCCCTGGTTGGCGTGGTAGTCCGCAACTTCCGGCGCGATCTCAATGGCTCTGTTAATCAGATCAATAGCTTGTGCATCATTGTTGCGTTGGTGGTTCAGTACCCCCAGCAGATGCAGGGCGTCGGCGTGACGCGGTTCGGCATCCAAGACACGTCGATACAGTGGTTCGGCGGCGTCCAGGGCGCCGGCCTGATGATGGCGAAGTGCCTCGGCGAACCAGTCGGCAATGCTCACAAATCACCTGCGGAAAGTCTGGTAAGTATCTGTATCGTCTTGGTGATTGTGCCGCCGACTCCAACCTCCCCATCGGGATGGATGCAGCGCATGGTCGGGAACCAGGGACGCACCGCGGTGCCAAGCTGCGTCCAGTCGCGCCGGCCGAGCCGCCAGGCCGGCACGCCCAGCGCCGCCGCCATTTCCCCGGCTGAGGACGCGACGGTGATCGCCAGATCCAGGTTCGCCATCAGGGCCGCGGTGCCCTCCAGATCGGCGATCTGGTCGAGGTCGGGCCAGCGGTGGATGCGCAGGCCAAAGCGCTCCTCGACGGCGGCGATCTCCTCCTCGCGCCCATCATATTGCAGGCTGACGGCATGGATGCCGGGCAGGCGCAGCAGGGAGGTCCACTCCTCCAGATCCGTATAGGACTGGCGCCGTTCGGTGGTGATGCGCCGGCTGGTCCAGGCGATGCCGACCGTCAGGCCGGGGCCGAGCGCGTCCAGCCGCGACCGCCATGCCGCCACCCGCTCCGGATCCGGCTTCAGCCAGCCGGCGGGCGGGGGTGGGATCGGCGCGGTCTTCCATAACAGGCGTGGGAGTGAACCGAAGGGCAGATGGCAGTCGGCATCGTCCGGCCGCCGCGTCGGTGCGCGCACCGTGGTGCCGGGAAAGGAGCGCTGGAACAGCGGGACCAGCCGGGGTTCGCATTCGACGATGGCGTCCGGGAAACGCGACAGCGCTTCCGGCAGAAGGGAGCCGAACATGAACTCGTCGCCCAAACCCTGTTCGGCCCACAGCAGCAGGCGGCGCCCGGCAAGCTCGTCCCCCTCCCATTCCGGGATGTTGAAGGGGCGCTTCGGCCGCAGGCGTCCGGACTCGAAGCGGACGGTGTAATCCTCCCATCCCTCGGCCAACCGACCTTGGCGCAGGCGCAGGATGGCGCGGTTGAAGCGGGCGAGCGCCTGTGTGGGATCGGCATCCAGCGCCTTGGTGAACTCCCGCTCCGCGCCGACTTCGTCGCCCAAATCCTGAAGGGCGAGCGCGAGATTCGTATGAGCGGCGGCATAGCCGGGGCGCAGGTCCAGCGCGCGGCGTTGCAAATCGGCGGAGACCGCGCCCTGCCCTTGCAGGCGGCGGATGGTGCCGAGGTTGGTCATCGCCTCCGCCATGTTCGGGTCGAGCCGCAGGGCGCGGGCAAAGGCATCGGCGGCAGGGCCGATGCGGTCGGCCCCTTGCAGGATGAGGCCGTAGGCGTTCCAGCCTTCGGCATCGGCCGGTTCCAGAGTCAGGTAGCGGCAGTAGGGCGGTTCCGCGTCCCCTCCGCGGCGTTGCCGCGATCCGGCCAACGCAAGGGCTGCCGCGGCATGGTCCGGCCGGCGGGCCAGCACGGCATGCAACGCCGTCTCCCCTTCGTCGGCTTGCCCGAGGTCGAGCAGTGCAAGGCCCAAAGCGGCACGTGCCTCCGTCAGGGACGGGTTGGCGGTGAGCGCGTGACGCAGCAGCGGTTCCGCCTCCGCCGAGCGGCCGAGGCTGCGAAGCACCGCACCCAGGTTGCCTTCCGCCTCCGCATAGTCGGGACGAGCGCGCAGGGCGGCACGGTAGGCGTCGGCGGCCTCGGCAGCCTTGCCTTGCGCATTGAGGGCGTTGCCCAGCGTGTTGGCGGCCTCCGGGAACGGACGGCGCAGGCGCAGGGCGTTGCGGGCCGCGCGTTCCGCCTCCGCGAAGCGGCCGAGCGCCTGGAGAGCGTAGGCGAGGTTGGCGTGGTAATCGGGAACGCCGCGCTTGGCCGCCACTGCCTGCCCGATCAGGTCGGCGGCCTCGGCAAAGCGACCAGTTTGGCAGGCGATCATGCCCATCAGATGCAGGGCGTCCGGTTGGCGCGGCTGGGCGGCGAGCGCCTGTCGGTAGAGAGCTTCGGCCTCGGCCAAGCGGCCAGCCTGATGCAGCGGCACGGCCTGCCCGACCAGCGCCGCGGCGGTGGCGGCAGCGGCATTGCCGGATTTGCGCTGGTTGCTCATGTCCCGTGCCGTTCCTGTTGGCTACGGGTAAGGGATAGCACGAATTGGACGCAGGGAAATGGGGCGCGGCGACCACCGCGCCCCCTGTCATCCCTGATTTACGCGCCCACGCCCGCCGGCGGGGTCGGGGCGGCGTTGACCGGGTCGGCGAGCTGGGCGTCGACGACGGCGACGGCGGTCATGTTGACCAGACCGCGGGTGGTGACCGACGGGGTGACGATGTGGACCGGCCGCTGGACGCCCAGCAGGATCGGGCCGACATTCTGCGCCTCGCCCAGGATCTTCATCATGTTGAAGGCGATGTTGGCGGCGTCCAGCGTCGGCATCACCAGCAGGTTCGCCTCGCCCTTCAGGCGGCTGTCGGGCAGCAGCTCCTTGCGGATGGCGGGAGCGAGGGCGGCGTCGGCATGCATCTCGCCGTCGATCTCCACATCCGGCATTTGCTGGGAGGCCAGTTCGACCGCAGCGCGCATTTTGCGGGCCGACGGGGTGTCGGCGCTGCCGAAGTTGGAGTGCGACAGCAGGGCCACCTTCGGCTCGATGCCGAAGCGCATCACTTCGTCCGCCGCCAGCCGGGCGATCTCGGCCACCTGCTCGGCGGTCGGGTCGGGGTTGACGTAGGTGTCGGTGATGAAGTGGACGCCCTTCTGGGAGATCAGGGCGTTCATCGTCGCGGCGACCTTCACGCCGTCACGCAGGCCGATCAGGCCGCAGATGTGCGCCCAATGCTCGTTGAAGCGGCCGGTGGTGCCGCAGACCAGCGCGTCGGCCTCGCCGCGGCGGACCATCAGGGCGCCGAAGACGGTGGGCTGGGTGCGGACCACGTTGGCGGCATGGCTGGGCGACACGCCGCGGCGGCCCATCAGCTTGCGGTAATGTTCAGTGAAGTTGTGATAGCGCGGGTCGCGGATGATCTCGATGACCTCCACGTCCTGGCCGATCTTCAGGCGCAGGCCCATCTCGCCGATCACCCGCTCGATCACCTCGCGGCGGCCGATCAGCACCGGATGCGCGATGCCGTCGTCGACCACCACCTGGGCGCAGCGGATCACGCGCGGGTCCTCGCCCTCGGCATAGACGACGCGCTTGGGCGCGGTCTTGGCCTTGGTGATGACCGGCTTCATAAACAGGCCGGAGCGGATGACATACTGGTTCAGCTGGTCCTGATAGGCGCGGAAATCGGCGATCGGCCGGGTGGCGACGCCGCTGTCCATGGCGGCCTTGGCGACGGCCGACGACACCTCGACGATCAGGCGCGGGTCGAAGGGCTTGGGCAGGATGTAGTCCGGGCCGAAGCGCAGCGTTTCACCGACATAGGCCGCCGCCACCACGTCCGACGGTTCGGCGCGGGCGAGGTTGGCCATGGCGTGGGTCGCCGCGATCTTCATCTCCTCGTTCACCGTGGTGGCGCCGACGTCCAGCGCACCGCGGAAGATGAAGGGGAAGCACAGGACGTTGTTGACCTGATTGGGGAAGTCCGAACGGCCGGTGGCGATGATGGCGTCCGGACGGGCTTCGCGGGCCAGATCCGGCATGATCTCCGGCTCCGGGTTGGCGAGCGCCAGGATCAGCGGCTTGTCCGCCATGCGGGCCAGCAGTTCCGGCTTCAGCACCTTTGCACCCGACAGACCAAGGAAGATGTCGGCGCCGTCGATGACGTCGGACAGCGTGCGCGCCTCGGTGTCGTGGGCGTAGGCCTCCTTGTACTCGTTCATCTCCTCGTTGCGGCCCTTGTGGACCACGCCGATGCGGTCGACCAGCCAGACATTCTCGCGGCGGACGCCCAGCGACAGCATCAGGTCGAGGCAGGCGATGCCGGCGGCGCCGCCACCGGTGGAGACGACCTTGACCTTGGAGATGTCCTTGCCGACCAGCGCCAGACCGTTCAGCACGGCGGCACCCACCACGATGGCGGTGCCGTGCTGGTCGTCGTGGAACACCGGGATCTTCATGCGCTCGCGGCAGCGGCGCTCGATCTCGAAGCAGGCCGGGGCGGCGATGTCTTCCAGGTTGATGGCGCCGAAGGTCGGCTCCAGCCGGACGATGGTGTCGACCAGACCATCGACATCCAGCTCGTTCAGCTCGATGTCGAAGCAGTCGATGCCGGCGAACTTCTTGAAGAGGACGGCCTTGCCTTCCATCACCGGCTTGGCGGCCATCGGCCCGATGTTGCCCAAGCCCAGCACGGCGGTGCCGTTGGTGACGACCGCCACCAGATTGGCCCGCGCGGTCAGCTCCGCCGCCTTCGACGGATCGTCGGCGATGGCGGTGCAGGCATGGGCAACGCCCGGCGAATAAGCCAGCGCCAGATCGCGCTGGTTGGCCATGGGCTTGGTCGCGACTACTGCCAGCTTACCGGGCCGCGGGTTGCGGTGATACTCAAGCGCCATCGCCTCAAAATCGCCGGACATCGGGTCTCTTCCTCCGGTTAACAAGATTTCAGTTAATTCTTTGCGTTCACTTCACCTGATTGGCGGTTATAGCCCATTCGGACTGTTGCGCCAACCGCCCCGCGAAACGGAAGGGGGACGATTCGAACCAAATCGAAGCGTCCCCCATACCTTACAGGATCCTTGTGGGGGCCGGATGGATCATCTTTGGAATTTCCAAATCCGGCGCCCGCATGTGTGCCGCGCGTTTGCGGCAGATCGTCAGATCCGGGCGAGCGCCGGTTCCTTGAAGTGCTGCTGGTATTCGGCGACCGCCATGCTCTCGTCGAACTCGCCTTCCATCTTGGCGACGACGACGGTGGCGACGCCGTTGCCGATCAGGTTGGTCAGCGCGCGGGCTTCCGACATGAAGCGGTCGACGCCCAACAGCAGGGCCAGACCTTCGATCGGCAGGACGCCGGTGGCCGACAGGGTGGCGGCCAGCGTCACGAAGCCGCCGCCGGTGACCGCGGCCGCACCCTTCGAGGTCAGCATCAGGATGACCAGGATGTAGAGCTGCTGCCAGATCGTCAGGTCGACGTTGAAGGCCTGGGCGATGAAGATCGCCGCCATCGACAGGTAGATCGAGGTGCCGTCGAGGTTGAAGGAATAGCCGGTCGGGATCACCAGACCGACGACATGCTTGGAGCAGCCGAACTTCTGCATCTTCTCCATCATGCGCGGCAGCACGGACTCCGAGGAGGAGGTGCCGAGCACGATCAGCAGTTCCTGGCGGATGTAGCGGATGAAGCTCCAGATGCTGAAGCCATAGGCCTTGGCGATGCTGCCCAGCACGACGAAGATGAAGATCGCCATGGTGAGATAGACCGACGCCATCAGCTGGCCCAGCGCCGTCAGCGACGAGATGCCGTACTTGCCGATGGTGAAGGACATGGCGCCGAAGGCACCGACCGGGGCGACGCGCATCAGGATGCCGATCACGCCGAACAGGGCATGGCCGATCTTGTCGAAGATGTCCTCGACCAGCTTGCCCTTCTGGCCCATGGCGGACAGGGCGACGCCGAACACCACGGCGAAGAACAGGATCTGCAGCATGTCGCCCTGGACGAAGGCGCCGACGACATTGTCGGGCACGATGCCGACGACGAAGTCGATGAAGCCGTGCTCATGGGCGGAGGTGGCGTATTTCTGAACCGCGTCGGCCTTCAGCTGACCCGGCAGGATGTTCATGCCGGCGCCGGGACGGATGAGGTTGACGACCAGCAGCCCGATGCCGAGCGCAAAGGTCGTCACCACCTCGAAATACAGCAGGGCCTTGCCGCCGACCTTGCCGACCTTCTTCAGGTTGCCGATCGAGGAGATGCCGGTCACCACCGTCAGGAAGACGATCGGGCCGATCACCATCTTGACCATCTTGATGAACAGATCGCCCAGCGGCTTCATCTGCACGGCGATGGCCGGGTAGAAGTGCCCCAGCAGGATGCCGATGCTGATGGCGGTCAGAACCTGGAAGGTCAGGTTGGTGTAGAAGGGCTTCTTCACCGCACCCTGGTGCGCGGCGGTGGGGCGCGCGGCGGTCGCGTCTGCGCTCATGCTACTTCTCCTCGTGGCGTTCCTCAGAACGGCGTTCCTGGCAGGGTGCCCGTTCTTTCGTCCGGCATTCGGCGCCGGCTGGGCGGGCGGCCCCCAACTGATTGCCTATGAAAGCAAGCGGTGGGCCAATTGCTGAATCCAGCAACATCAAGCATTTGCCGCATGGCCGAGGGCGAGAATCCGCACGACACGGGGTCCAGCGATGTGCGAAAATCCGCACACTTCACAGCGCTGCGGTATCAATGTTGCGGCGCAGCACAATCAAGGAAGACGTTGCTGAGCAATCCGACCGACCCGGCGACAGAATCGACCGCCCTTCTCTCCCCGTCCGTGACGCTGTCACCGGCGGCGCAGCTGGTCGCCCGGGCGCTGGAACGGCCGCGCCGGCTGCTGATGGTGGCGCTGCTGCTCGGCGTTCCGGCGGCCGCCGCATTGGCGGCGGGCTGGGCCTCGTCTCTGGCGCTGGACGATCTGAAGGACAGCGCGCGGGCGCAACTGGCGCTCTACAACGCCAACCTGCGGGCGGAGCTGGAGCGTCATGCCGCCGTTCCCCTGGCGCTGGCGCAGGATGAGGAAGTGCGTGCCCTGCTGGTCAACCCGACGCCGGCCGCGGTCGACCGGCTGAACCGCAAGCTTCAGGGCATCGCCCAGGCACTCGACGCGCTGGCGCTTTACGTGATGGACGCCAAGGGAACGACGCTGGCGGCCAGCAACTGGAACAGCGCCGCCAGCTTCGTCGGCGAGAATTTCTCCTACCGTCCCTATTTCCGCATGGCGATGGACCAGGGGGAAGGGCACCATTTCGCGCTGGGCACCACCTCGCTGGTGCCGGGCTATTACACGGCGAACCGGGTGGTGGCGGAAAACCGCACAGTCGGGACGGTGGTGCTGAAACTGGGGTTCGACCGGCTGGAGCGGGGTTGGACGCCGGGGCAGGAAAAGCTGCTGGTGACCGACCGCGACGGGGTGGTGTTCATCACCAACATGCCGTCCTGGCGTTATCACGCCCTGCCCCGCCGCCTGCCGATCAGCCTGCCCATCGTGCCGGAGGGCACCAGCGAGGGGCTGGACGTGCTGCCCTGGGCCTTCGGCGGTGCCTCCGACCGCATCCTGCTGGAGGAGAAGGACGGGCAGCGCCGCTATTTGCTGACCTCCGTCGCCATGCCCGGCGGCGACTGGACCCTGCATAGCCTGACCAGCCTGGATCCGGTAACCGCCCGCGCCTGGGTCGCCGGGCTGCTGGCCGCCGCGGCGGTGGCGATGGCCGCACTCACCGCCTATGCGGTGGCGCTGCGCCGGGTGGCGCTGGTCGAGCGGATCGCGCTGCAGGAGGAATCGCGGGCGGAGCTGGAGCGCCGGGTCGCCGCCGCCACCGCCGACCTGCGCGCTGCGGAGAACGAACTGACCCAAGCGGCCAAGCTGGCGGCGCTGGGCCAAATGTCGGCCGGCATCGCGCATGAGATCAACCAGCCGCTGGCCGCCATGCGCAGCTTCGCCGACAACGCGGTGGTCCTGCTGGAGCGCGGGCGGATGGACGCGGTGCGCGGCAATCTGGCGGAGATCGCCGAACTGACCGACCGTATGGCCGCGATCACCCGCCAGTTGAAGGGCTTTGCCCGTCGCGCCTCCGGCACGCTGGGGCCGGTGTCGGTGCAGGGTGCAGTGAGCCAGGCGCTGGCCCTGCTGGAATCCAAGCTGCGGCGCGAGGACATCACGGTCGAGGTCGATCTGCCCGACCAGCCGGTCCGGGTGGTGGCGGAGGATGTGCGGCTGCAGCAGGTGCTGGTCAACCTGATCGGCAACGCGGCCGACGCCATGCGCGGCTGTCCGGTGCGGCGCCTGCGCATCGGTCTGGTCGCGGCGGAGGGCGAGGCGCTGCTGAGCGTCGCCGACACCGGCGGCGGCATCGCCGAGGCCGACCTGCCCCGGCTGTTCGTCCCCTTCTTCACCACCAAGGAAGCCGGCGAGGGACTGGGGCTGGGGCTGTCGATCAGCCACGGCATCGTCGAGGATTTCGGCGGCAGCCTCACCGCCGCCAACCGCAACGGCAAACCGGGTCAAGGCGCCGTCTTCACCCTGCGGCTCACCACCACGGAGCAGGCCACATGAGTCAGTCCATTCCCGAGGGCGCCGGCGCCGTGCTGTTCGTGGACGACGAGCGGGCGGTGCGGCTAGCCGGGCAGCAGGCGTTGGAACTGGCGGGATTCGAGGTGACGGCCTGCGACGGGGCGGAACGGGCCTTGCGCCATCTCGGCCGCGACTGGCCGGGCTGCCTCGTCACCGATGTGCGCATGCCGCAGATGGACGGGCTGGCCTTGCTGGCGCGGGTGCGGGAGATCGACCCTGACCTGCCGGTCATCCTGATCACCGGCCATGGCGACGTGCCGATGGCGGTGGAGGCGATGCGCAACGGCGCCTACGACTTTCTGGAAAAGCCCTTTCCGTCCGACCGGCTGACCGAGATCGCCCGGCGCGCGGTGGAGAAGCGGCGGCTGGTGCTGGAGAACCGCCGACTGCGGGCGCAGATCGCCGGCGGAGCCGATCCGGCAGGGACCATCGTCGGCCGCACGCCGGGCATCGAGCGGCTGCGCGCCACCATCGCCGCGGTCGCCGACACCGACGCCGACGTTCTGGTGTTCGGCGAAACCGGAACCGGCAAGGAGATGGTGGCCCGTGCGCTGCACGCCACCAGCGGCCGGCGCAAGAACCCCTTCGTCGCGCTGAACTGCGGCGCCATGCCGGAGACGATTTTCGAGAGCGAGCTGTTTGGGCACGAGGCCGGCGCCTTCACCGGAGCCGCCAAGCGCCGGGTCGGCCGGATCGAGCATGCCGGCGGCGGCACCCTGTTCCTGGACGAGATCGAAAGCATGCCGCTGGCCCTGCAGGTCAAGCTGCTGCGTGTGATCCAGGAACGGGTGGTCGAACCGTTGGGATCGAACGAGCAGGTGCCGGTCGATTTGCGGGTGGTCGCCGCCACCAAGGCGGATCTGCGGCAGGCGGCGGACGAGGGGAAATTCCGCGCCGACCTCTATTACCGCCTGAATGTGGTGGTGCTGACCATCCCGCCGTTGCGCGAACGCCGCGACGACATCCCGCTGCTGTTCCAGCACTTTGTCGCCCAGGCCGCCACCCGCTACAACCGCGAGCCGCGGACGCCGACCCGTGAGCAGATGCAGCGGCTGATGAGCCAGGACTGGCCCGGCAACGTCCGCGAACTGCGCAACGCCGCCGACCGTTTCGTGCTGGGGTTGGAGGATGTGGCCCCGGCGCCGGTCTCGGCACCGTCGGCGCTGTCGCTGGCTGAGCAGGTGGATCTGTTCGAGAAGGGCCTGATCCAGTCCGAACTCGCCCGCCATCGCGGCAGCGTGAAGGCGGCCATCGAGGCGCTGAACATCCCGCGCAAGACCTTCTACGACAAGCTGAAGCGCTATGGGCTGAGCCGGGAGGATTTCATCGAGTAAGTCCCTGCACCGGCTAGCGATCTTACTCAGAGATGCAGGAACTTCGCGATACCTGCGAGCGCCAGCACGCTGACGATGAATCCCAGCAGATGAAGTGTGGTCGGGAGCTTTTCGACCGCGCCCTCGACATTGGCGACACGTTCCCCCACCTTGGCGACATCTTCCTTTGTCGCCAGGGATTTCAAGCGCTCGTCAATCCGTGCAAGCGTCGGCGCCATCTGATCAAGGATGGTTTCCAGCCGGTCAACGCGTCGGGTCAGGTCGTCCATACCAGGAGGATGGCCCCCGCCACCGCTTCCGTCAACGGGCGCGCGCTCGCTGTCCCGTATGATAGATTGCCGATCATCTATGCCGGATGCTCTGTTCGGAAGGGCCATTGGCAACGTTACCTTGGATTGCAGGCGAATTCTGATCGCGTGATGCGCGGCGTTATCGGAATGCAAATGCATTCTCGCGGAATCGAGGTGAGTCTTCCACAACTCATCACGTCCTGCGGTGGATCGCCGCTCCTTTCCTTCTCCCATTCGTCCAGTTGACATCCGGTTCCGCTTGCCGGTTGCGCGCTTGGTTCCCATGTCGCTTCACATGTCCGGCAGCCCTTTCCATGTTTCGGGAAACCGGCTTTCGGGCAGCTCGGCCGGGTGGACCTTTCCTTCGCTTCGGCTGTTGTACTGGAGACCACACAGCACCGACGTCGAAGGGGACGGCCTTAGAATGTCACCGAGGATTAGCACCATGACCCCCCGTCTCCTTGCGGAGCTTCTGGAACCGATCCTGACCGCAGCGGAAGACGACGAAGAGGCCCTGTCCGAGGCCGTGAACCTGACCGCGGAGGCCATGGCGGCGCTGGGCGCCACCGTGCTCGATCCCGACGGGAAGCCGGCCCGCGGGGTGTCCGATGAACGGGCCGTCGTTGCCGCGCTGAACACCCATGCGCACAATCTGATGCGCGACGGTCGGCTGGACGACGTGGTCGAGGCTCTGCAGGTGGCCGAGCGGATCGGCCGCCTCGCCCATCTGCCGCACCACCCGCGGACCGTTTGACCACTCTTTCGGGAGAAGGGCGCAGTCGTTCGTGGAAGCGGCTTCGCGGGTGCGGGAATTTCTCCCCGCCGTGCTGTTTGAGCGACGTGCCACCCAGCGCTCAACAGGGGAGGAGCCCTCGTGCCCACTGCGCCGCAGCCACATGCCCAGCCGAATGTTTTAGCCAATCCGCTGGAAAGCGGGATTCTCTCCCGCCTTCAGGACGATCTGCTGCCGGACCATCTCCTGACCCGCCGCTGGTATGCGGCGAAGGACGCCGGTCGGCCGGTCGTGCGCATCGTCGACGCCCTGCCGCTGCCGCTCGCCGGCGGATCGCAGGCCCAGCTCTGCCTGCTGCGGGTTGATCCGCCGGGGCGGGAGCCGCAGCTCTACCAGCTTCCCCTGATCCTCGACCGCGGCACCGGCGAGGATGCGTCGGTGATCGCCGGCTCCAAGGACCTGCCGGTTCCGGGCCGCCTGCGCGACGGCTATGCCGATGACGGCGTGGTCCGTGCGCTGCTGGGCGCCATTCTGAAGCGTGATCCCGAACCCAGCGAAACGGCGCTGTCCGCCGGCCTGACCGCCGGCCACACCCGTGCCTGCGAGGCGATGGCGGAACGGTTGCATGCCGACGCCCCGCTGCATCGGATGACCGCCGAACAGTCCAACACTTCCATCCGCGTCGGCGACGCCGCCATCCTGAAGGGGCTGCGCAAGCTGGAACCCGGCATGCACCCCGAACTGGAGGTCAGCCGCTTCCTGACCGAGGTGGCGCAGTTCCCCAACACGCCGGCCCTGCTGGGCTGGGTCGAGCGCTCCAACAGTTCCGGCTCCACCACGCTGTGCGTGATGCAGGAACTGGTGCCGGAGGCGAAGGACGCCTGGGGCCATGTCACCGGTTACCTGAACGACCGCGTTGCCCGCTTTGAGGACAGCGAGACGGCGCAAGCGGCCGATGCCGACAGCGTCGGCTTCCTGCGCCTGCTGGGACAGCGGACGGCGGAGCTTCACCGGGCGCTCGCCACCCCCGGCGGCGGCGACGCCTTCACGCCAGAGCCGGCGACGGCAGAGCGGCTGACGGAATGGGCGGGTGGCGTGCGGACCCTGGCGAAGCGCGTGCTGGAGCGGCTGCGCGCCGCCGGGCAGACGTTGGACCCGGCAATTTCCGCGCAGGTCAACGCGCTCGCCGCCAGCGAGGCGGCGGTGATGGCGCAGATCGATGCGCTGATCCCCGCGAATGCCGACCTCAGCGCCATGCGGCTGCATGGCGACTATCATCTGGGGCAGGTGCTGGTCTCGCGCGGCGACGTGCAGATCGTCGATTTCGAAGGCGAGCCGATGCGCCCGCTGGCCGAACGGCGGGCCAAGCACTGCATCCTGCGCGACGTCGCCGGCATGCTGCGCTCTATCGCCTATGCCGCCGCCATGGCGCGCGATGCGATGCCGGCCGATCTCGATGGCCCGTCGCGTGATGCCCGTTCCGCCTGGTTGTCCTGGTGGGAGGGGGCTGCGTCCGCCGCCTTCCTCGACGGCTACCGCACCGCGATCCGGATCGTCATCCCAATGCTGGT
>CBFGPE010000135.1:0-18564 GCA_965650625.1 uncultured Azospirillum sp.
CCGCCATGGTGCAGGCTGACCCAGGTCGCCCCGCTGGCGGTGTTCAGCAACGCGTTCAGCAGCGGCCAGTCCGACACGGCGTCGGAGCCGTCCCGCATCGCCTCGGTCTCGCGGTTCGGGCTGGCGACCGATCCGCTGTCGAGGTGGTCGCGGCCGATGACGATGGGGGCCTTCAACTCGCCCGACTTGACCATCTCGTTGAAGGCAAGGCCCAAGCGGTGGCGCTGCCCCAGGCCGACCCAGCAGATGCGGGCCGGCAGGCCCTGGAACTGGATGCGCTTGGACGCCATGTCGAGCCAGTTGTGCAGGTGCGGATCGTCGGGGATCAGTTCCTTCACCTTGGCGTCGGTCTTGCGGATGTCCTCCGGATCGCCGGACAGCGCCGCCCAGCGGAAGGGACCGATGCCGCGGCAGAACAGCGGGCGGATGTAGGCGGGGACGAAGCCGGGGAAGTCGAAGGCGTTCTCCAGCCCCTCCTCCTTCGCCATCTGGCGGATGTTGTTGCCGTAATCGACGGTCGGAATGCCCATGGCGTGGAAAGCCAGCATGGCTTCCACCTGCACCCGCATCGACCTGCGCGCGGCGGCGGCAACGGCGGCCGGCTGGCTTTCGCGGGCGCTCTCCCACTCCTCCAGCGTCCAGCCCTGCGGCAGATAGCCGTTCACCGGATCATGGGCGGAGGTCTGGTCGGTGACGATGTGCGGCCGGGCCTTGATGTCGGTGGCGGCGCGGCGCGCCAGTTCGGGGAAGACGTCGGCGGCGTTGCCGAGCAGGCCGACGGAGATCGCCTCGCCCTTCGCACAGGCCTCGTCGATCCAGGCCAGCGCCTCGTCCAGGTCGGCGGTGTGGCGGTCGAGATAGCCGGTGCGGATGCGCATCTCGATGCTGCTGGGGCGGCATTCGACCGCCAGCATGCAGGCGCCGGCCATGGTCGCGGCCAGCGGCTGCGCCCCGCCCATGCCGCCCAGGCCGCCGGTCAGGATCCACTTGCCCTTGAGGTCGCCGTTGTAGTGCTGGCGCCCGGCCTCGACGAAGGTCTCGTAGGTGCCCTGCACGATGCCCTGGCTGCCGATGTAGATCCAGCTGCCGGCGGTCATCTGGCCGTACATCGCCAGACCCTTGCGGTCCAGTTCGTTGAAATGCTCCCAGGTTGCCCAGCGCGGCACGAGGTTGGAGTTGGCGATCAGCACGCGCGGCGCGTCGGCATGGGTGCGGAAGACGCCGACCGGCTTGCCCGACTGCACCAGCAGCGTCTCGTCGTCGTTCAGCGACTTCAGCGCCGAGACGATGCGGTCGAAGCTTTCCCAGTCGCGGGCGGCGCGGCCGATGCCGCCATAGACGACCAGCTCCTGCGGCCGTTCGGCCACGTCGGGGTCGAGGTTGTTCATCAACATGCGCATCGGCGCCTCGGCGAGCCAGCTCTTGCAGCTCAGTTCGGGGCCGTGCGGCGCACGGATGACGCGCTGGTTGTCGAGGCGGGATGACATGGGTGGGTGGCTCCTGGTGGGAGGGACGTGCGTGAAATGCTGACTCTTGCCCCCACCCCAACCCTCCCCCGCTGAGCGGGGGAGGGAGCAAGCGCTTGTACGGGAGGGTGGCGGCAGTCCCTCCCCCGCCCAGCGGGGGAGGTTAGGTGGGGGTCTAACGTTGCTAAGGCGGCGGCAGTTGGAACCGTGCCCCCAGCCGGTAGCGGCTGCCGGGATGGACCAGCATCGCCACCGTCACCACCCGCCCCCCAACCCACGTCCGGCGTGTCACGCGCAGGCAGGGTTCGGTGACGGGGATGTCGAGCAGGCGGGCGATCTCCGCTGTCGGCGACACCGCTTCGATGACGTGCTCGACCTGCGGCGAGGATTCCAGCCGGATCAGGTACTCGCCCGGCGTCTGGCGGGTGAAGTCCTGGTCCAGGTAATCCGGCGCCACCGCCGGGTTGACCCAACGTTCCTCCAACTGCACCGGCACGTCGCTCTCGCTGTGGACGACGACGGAATGGAACAGCTTCGCCCCCACCGGCAGGTTGAAGCGGCGGGCCAGCCCGGAATCGGCGGCAACCGCGAGCAATCGCTCCACCCGGCAGGAATGGAGGTTGCCGCGCTCGGCGATCTCGTCGGCGATGCTGCGCAGCTCCACCACGTCGGTGCTGGGCGGCCGTTCGGCGACGAAGGTGCCCAGCCCCTGCACGCGGGTCAGCAGCCCCTCGTCGGTCAAGTCGCGCAAGGCGCGGTGGACGGTCATGCGGCTGACCGAGAATTCCTCCAGCAGCTTGTGCTCGGACGGAATCTGAAACCCTTCCGGCCAGTCACCGGAGCTGATCCGGCGGCGGATGGCCTCCTTGATCTGGGCGTAGCGCGGCTGGGCGGTGGAGATGACGTCGCTCATGCCGCCTCCACACGGGGGCTGCGGACCACCCCGCCATTGACCACCGCCATGCAGGGGTTGAGGCCGATGGCGTAGGCCAGTTCCGCCGGATGCTCGATGCGCCACACCGCCAGATCGGCGCGCTTGCCGGGCGCGATGATGCCGCGGTCGGTCAGCCCGAGTGCCTTCGCCGCATGGCGGGTGATGCCGGCCAGCGCCTCCGCCGGGGTCAGGCGGAAGAAGGTGCAGCCCATCGACAGCATCAGCAGCAGCGAGGTGACCGGAGAGGTGCCGGGGTTGTTGTCGGTGGACAGCGCCATCGGCACGCCATGGCGGCGCAGCAGCTCGATCGGCGGCAGCTTGGTTTCGCGCAACGCATAGAAGGCGCCGGGCAACAGGACCGCCACCGTGCCGGCCTGCGCCATCGCAACGACGCCATCCTCGTCCAGATGTTCGATATGGTCGGCCGACAGCCCGCCGAACTCCGCCACCAGCCGGGCGCCGCCGAGGTTGCTCAGTTGCTCGGCATGCAGCTTCACCGGCAGGCCAAGCCGCTTCGCAGTCTCGAACACCCGGCGGGTCTGGGCGACCGAGAAGCCGATGCCCTCGCAGAAGGCGTCCACCGCATCGGCCAGACCCGCTTCGGCAATGGCCGGCAGCGTCTCGGCGCAGATGCGGTCGATGTAGCCGTCCGGGTTGCCTTTGAATTCCGGCGGCAGGGCGTGGGCGCCGAGATAGGTGGTGCGGACCTCCACCGGGCGGACCTGGGCCAGCCGGCGGGCGACGCAGAGCATGCGGGTTTCGGTCTCGGTGTCGAGGCCGTAGCCGGATTTGACCTCCACCGTCGTCACGCCCTCGGCCAGCAGGCTGTCGAGCCGCGGCAGGGTGGCGGCGAGGAGTTGGTCCTCGCTGGCGGCGCGGGTGGCAGTGACGGTGGACAGGATGCCGCCGCCGGCCCGCGCGATCTCCTCATATGTGGCGCCGTTCAGCCGCATCTCGAACTCGCGGGCGCGGTTGCCGCCATAAACGAGGTGGGTGTGGCAGTCGATCAGGCCGGGAGTCATCCAACCGCCCTGCCCCGAATGCACCTCGGTCGCCAGCGCGTCGGGCTCATCGGTCAGGTCGGCGCGGCGGCCGACGAAGGCGATGCGGCCGTCCTTGATGCCGACCGCCGCGTCGGCGATGGCGCCGTAACCGTCCGCCTCGCTCATGGTGGCCCCGTCCATCGTGGCAACAGACAGGTCGACCCACAGGGAATCCCACGGCGCACTGGTCGGCATCGGTTCGGCTCCTTCCTACAAGTTCGTGCAGCAACCCCCTTGGCATCAGGTTGCCTATACTTGTATAGTGTTGTCTATAATAGCGAGGGCGCCCTCATGAGCAACCTGTTTTTTGCCTCGGCGCTGCTGCCGGACGGCTGGGCGGAGGATGTGCTGGTCACGACGGACGAGCGCGGCCGGATCGTCTCGGCGACGCCCAATGCCGCCTGCCCGGCCGATGCGGAACGCTTCGCCGGGGCGGCGGTCGCCGGCATCGCCAACCTGCACTCCCACGCCCACCAGCGCGCCATCGCCGGGATGGGTGAAAGCTCCGGCGAAGGATCGGACAGCTTCTGGAGCTGGCGCGAGGTGATGTACCGCGCGCTCGACCGCATGGAGCCGGAGGATTTCGAGGCGGTCGCCGCCCAACTCTATGTGGAGACGCTGAAGGCCGGCTTCACCGCCATCGCCGAATTCCATTACCTGCACCACGACCGCGACGGCAGCGCCTACGCCGACCCGGCGGAGATGAGCCACCGCGCCGTCGCCGCCGCGCGGACGGCCGGGCTGCCGATCACGCTGCTGCCGGTGCTCTACAATGCGTCCGGTTTCGGCGGCACGCCGCCGACCGCCGGGCAGCGGCGCTTCATCCATGACGGGGCAGGGTTCGCCCGGCTGACCGAGGCCCTGCGCAGCACCTATGGCGAGTCCTCCGACGTGCGGCTGGGCATCGCCCCGCATTCCCTGCGCGCTGTGCCGGACGGGTTGCTGAGTGAGACCGTCGCCGCCCATCCGGAAGGCCCGATCCACATCCACATCGCCGAGCAGCGCCGGGAGGTCGAGGACTGTCTCGCCCACCATGGCAGCCGTCCGGTGGAGCATCTGTTGGAAACCCAACCGGTCGATGGCCGCTGGTGCCTGATCCACGCGACCCACATGACGGACGCCGAAGTGGCGGGTGTCGCCGCCAACGGTGCCGTCGCCGGCCTGTGCCCGACCACCGAAGCCAACCTGGGCGACGGCTTCTTCGCCGCGGAGTCCTACATGGGCCAGGGCGGGCGCTGGGGCATCGGGTCGGACAGCCACATCTCCGTCAGTCCGGTGGAGGATCTGCGCTGGCTGGAGTATGGCGCGCGGCTGACCAGCGGGCGGCGCACCGTGCTGGCCGGCGGCCCCCGCCGCGCCACCGCCCGCCGGCTGGTGGAGGATGCCCAGGCCGGCGGCGCGCAGGCCACCGGATTCGAGGCCGGACGCATCGCCGCCGGTCTCCGCGCCGACATCGTCGTGCTCGACACCGACCACCCGCTGCTCGCCGCCCGCCGGGGTGACGCGCTGCTCGACGGCTGGATTTTCGCCGGCAACGCCCCCCTCGTGCGTGACGTGGTGATCGCCGGACGCGCAATCGTCCGCGACCGCCGCCACCCGCGCGAGGAGGAAATCGCCGACCGCTTCAAAAAGACACTTGGGAGACTTCTGGGATGAGCGAGACCATCACTCTGGTTCCGGGCGCGCTGTCGCTCGACACGCTGCGCAGCATCTATCGCGGCCGTCCGGCCCTGACGCTCGACCCGGCGGCCTATCCGCGGATGGAGCGCTCGCGCGCGCTGATCGACAAGATCGCCGGCGGCGACGAGGCGGTCTATGGCGTCAACACCGGCTTCGGCAAGCTGGCGCACACCCATATCGCCGCGTCGGATTTGGAAACGCTCCAGCGGAACCTGATCCTGTCGCACGCCACCGGCGTCGGCGCGCCGCTGGCCGATGGCGTCGTGCGGCTGATCCTGGTCATCAAGGCGGTCAGCCTCGCGGTCGGTGCGTCGGGCGTGCGGCCGGCGCTGGTCGATGCGCTGCTGACGCTCTACGAGGCCGACGTGCTGCCGGTGGTGCCGGGCAAGGGCTCCGTCGGCGCCTCGGGCGATCTGGCGCCGCTGGCCCATCTGTGCGGCGTGCTGCTGGGCATCGGCCACGTCCGGGTGAAGGGCGAGACCCTGCCGGCGGAAGAGGGGCTGCGCATCGCCGGCCTGCCGGTGTTCGACCTGAAGGCCAAGGAAGGGCTTGCTCTCATCAACGGCACCCAGGTGTCGACCGGTCTGGCTCTGGCCGGGCTGTTCGAGATCGAGCGCACCTTCAAGGCGGCGCTGGTTGCCGGTGCCCTGTCGGTCGAGGCGGTCAAGGGCAGCCACCGTCCGTTCGACGCCCGCATCAGCGCGTTGCGCGGCCAGCCCGGCCAGATCGCCGTCGCCGCCGCCTTCCGCGAGGTGCTGGCCGGCAGCGAGCTGAACGCCAGCCACCAGGGCCCCGATTGCCACCGGGTGCAGGACCCCTACAGCCTGCGCTGCCAGCCGCAGGTGATGGGCGCGGTCCTCGACCAGATGCGGCAGGCGGCGCGCACGCTGGTGATCGAGGCCAACGGCGTCACCGATAACCCGCTGGTCCTGGTCGACACCGGCGAGGTGCTGTCCGGCGGGAATTTCCATGCGGAGCCGGTGGCGATGGCCGCCGACCAGCTGGCCATCGCGGCGTCGGAGATCGGCGCCTTGGCAGAACGCCGCATCGCCATGCTGATCGACACCACCATCAGCGGCCTGCCGCCCTTCCTGGTCGCCGAGCCGGGCCTGAATTCCGGCTTCATGATCGCCCATGTCACCGCCGCCGCCTTGGCGTCGGAGAACAAGACGCTCGCCCACCCCGCCAGCGTCGACAGCCTGCCGACCTCCGCCAACCAGGAGGACCATGTCAGCATGGCGACCTTCGCGGCGCGGCGGCTGGGCGACATCGCCGGCAACGTCGCCGACATCGTCGGTATAGAGCTTTTGGCCGCGATTCAGGGGCTGGAGTTCCATCGTCCGCTGAAGACCGCCGACCGGCTGGAACAGGCCATCGCCACCATCCGCGCCGAGGTGCCGCGTTACGAGGTCGACCGCTACTTCGCCCCGGATCTGGCCGCCATCGGCGCCCTGGTGCGGAATGGCGCGCTTGACCATCTGATGCCGGTATCGCTGGAGGCGGCACAATGAGCAGCGCCATCTTCGATCTGGTACAGGGCGACGGACCTCTGGTCATCAGCATGCCCCATTGCGGCACCGAGCTGTCCCCCGGTCTGGCCGAGCGCCTGACGGACGAGGCCCTGACCCTGCGCGACACCGATTGGCACATCCCGCGCCTCTACGGCTTCGCAAATGGTTTGGGGGCAACGCTGCTCAGCGCCCGCTATTCGCGCTATGTCGTCGACCTCAACCGGGCATCGACCGGCGAGAGCCTCTATCCCGGACAGGCGACCACCGGCCTGTGCCCGGATGTGCTGTTCGACGGCACACCGCTCTACCGCGACGGGCAGGCACCCGACGCGGCGGAGGTGGCACAGCGGGTGGAGGGCTATTGGCGGCCCTATCACGACGCCCTGGCGGCGGAGTTGGCGCGGGTGAAGGCGCGCCACGGCTTCGCCCTGCTCTATGACGCCCATTCGATCCGCAGCCATGTCCCGCGCCTGTTCGACGGACGGCTGCCCGACTTGAATCTGGGCACGGCGCGCGGCACCAGCGCCGATCCGCAGTTGGCCGCCCGCGTTGTCGCGGCGATGGAGAGTGCCGCGGCGGCGGAGGGCTTGACCTGCGTTACCAACGGCCGCTTCGTCGGCGGCCACATCACCCGCGCCTATGGTCAGCCGGCCAACGGCGTCCACGCCATCCAGATGGAACTGGCGCAGGACCGCTACATGGACGAGGAGGCGCCGCCCTTCGCCTACCGTCCCGACCGGGCGGAAAAGCTCCAGCGGGTGCTGACGGCGGTGCTGGACGCCTTCGCCGGCTGGCGACCGACGCAGGGCTGATCCGAACCGGAAGCAAGGCGGGCGCGGAACCGCCCCCACCCGCCTTGCGTTCCTCTGCGGCGCCCATGCTGCGGCGCGGAAGGCAGAGGACTCGCGTTGAGCGACATCATTGAGCAGAGTGGGGAACAGCGCGGCATCGAGAATCCGGGCGGCGGTATCGGCTATGGCGGAACCCCGGTTCCCGCCATCCTTCAGCCGACACTGACAGCGGTCGATGCGCTGGACGCCCAGGTCCACGATATCGTCACCTGCGATCCCGGCCCGGTGAGCCATGCGCTGGCGACCGCGGGCCATTACGCCATAAAGCGGCATGTGCTTATCCCCGGCTTCGCCATCGCAGGTCTTGTCGGGCTGTTGACCGGTCAGCCGGATCTGCGCCGTGCCGGCAGCGTCGGTGTGGCCGGTCTGGTGGTGACCGCGACAGCCAGCCGCTCGATCAAACGCTATGTGAAGCGTCGGCGCCCGGATGAATGCGCCCCGCGCCGCAAACCAGGATGGCGCATCAGCGCGCGGTCGCTGCCGTCGGGACATGCGGCGAGCGCCTTTGCCGCGGCGACGGCCCTCGCCACGGTCAGCCGGTCGCCGGCACAAAGCCTGATGATCTACGGAACAGCGGCTGCCCTCGCCAGTGGAAGGGTAGTGCGGCACCGGCATTGGGCGTCCGACGTGCTGGCCGGCGCCCTGCTGGGAACGGCGGTGACGCTGCTGGCGCGGCGCCTTCTGGCGCGCTGAGCCGCTATTTCTTCGGCAGCGGCAGAGCGGCCTGTTGCGGCTTGGCCGGATCGGCGAGCCGCTTGGCGCGCTTGTTGCGGACCTCCGCCGCCTCCCCCGCCTTCAGGGGCACGAAACCGTCGGGGCGCATGGCGTTGCCGACGATCTGCTTGAGCAGCTCGATGTTGGTGGTCTGCACCCGGCGGCCGCGGCGGACCTGATCCAGGAACTTCTGCGACGGGGTCAGCACATAATCGATGGCGTCGATGCGCTTGCCGACCTTTGTGTATTCCTTGTCGGCGACGTCGAGGATCCCCTCCTCCACCAGCGCATCCACCGCCGAGGTCACCACGCGCAGCGTGTCGCGGCGGCGCGACCACTCGTTCATGCCGCTGTTCTTGATGATCTCGTCGGCGCTGATCGAGATCGGCTTCGCCTCGTCGTCGGCGGTGTCGTACTCGATCGACAGGCGGTTGTAGAGCCAGCGCGACACCGGCGACTTCAGCTTCATCAGCCAGGCGTAGGAGACCGGCTTGAACTCCAGATCGCGGATGGCGGCGGAGACCAGCGGGTTGAATTCCAGATAGGTCTCCTCGACCCCGCCATCCTCGTCGACCAGATCCGGTCGCGAACGGATCGCCAGCACCGGGAAGGCGGTGGATTCCAGCAGGTTCTGCCCGCGGCTCTTCTTGCCCGGTTCGGCGCTGCCGCCGGTGGAGATGATGATGCGCGAGCGGGCCAGGATGGTCAGCGATTCACGAATGTCCTGGATCGACAGGGTGTGGTTGACCGCACGCAGCTCACGCTGGATCTCGTAGAGGCTGAAGCGCATCTGCACCTTGTCGCGATTCTCGCCGGTCAGCGACAGGCGCGAGCGGTCCATGGCGAGGCGGCGGACGACCTGCTCCACCACCTGTTCGCGCTCCGACGGGAAGATCTCGACTTCGACCAGATCCGGGCCGGCGCCGGGGGCGCGGTCGTCCTTCTTCGCGGTGCTGAGCCGGTCGATACGGGCGGGCTGGACGGTCAGGCGATAATTGCGGCCGCGGAAAGCGAACTCGCGCCGCACCGACTTGATGAAGTTGTCCTTGGTGACCAGCTCGCCCTTGTCCTTGGCGGCCTTTTCCTTGTCATTGTCGCGGGAGACGAAGACGAAGCGCGGCGCCAGATCGTAGAGCGCGATCAGGTGCGATTGCGAACGGTCTTCCAGCTCGAACAGGATGAGCTGCGCGGCGCTGGTCGGGGCCATCTTGGTCATGAACGTCTCCGAAGGTCGGGAGTAACCATGGCGCGCCGGACCCGCCGGTGCAACAGAACGCGGAGAAATTACCGCATCCGGGATGGAGCGACAGCCCGCGCATATGGCGCCGCACCCCGCGATGATGGAGCAACGGCCCGCGGACATGGAGCGACAGCCCGCGATTGGGCCGCAAAGCCGGTCCTGCCGGGGTGCGTGACCGCGACTCCTTGAAGAATCGGAGAGAATCGGCGCTGACGGACGGCAAGCGGCCCGGGTCGAACCGCGGGCTGCCGCTCCATGGGGAGCGGGGACGGAAGCGAGAGGGGCCGGATTGCTCGCGATTGCCGCTATCCCCGGTCAATCGCGAGCAATGGCTCTAGGATCGCGGGCTATTGGTTGGCGTCAAATCGCGGGCAATGGCTCCAAGACCGCGGCCAAAGGCACCAGAATTCCGATTCGCGGCGGAACCGCGAGCCAATGCTCCATGGTCGCGGGCAGGGGCTTTACGGTCGCGGGCTGTCGCTCACCAAGCGCGGGCTGTCGCTCCATGGGGTGGTCATGGAGTTCCTGCCCGCGATTCGACTCTGCCGCGGAGCGCTTCGAATCCTCTGTGCCAATCGAGACGGCCAACATGCGGCCAATCTTGCGCGAATCGCGCGGAGGAGTATCGGCACAGATGATTGAGAACAGCACGAACCCGAACCGCTGGGGCCGGATCCCGGCTTGGTGGCTCGACCACCCCGACCTCGACGCCGACGGCCTTGCCGTGCTGGCGGCGCTCAGCACCTACGCCGACGAGGCGGGAGTCTGCTGGCCGTCACAGGCAACGCTGGCGGACAAGCTGAAACGCAGCCGGCCGACCGTCAACCGGATCCTCGGCCGGCTGGAGACGCTCGGACTGGTCGGCATCGAACACCGCCGCTCCGCCAACGGTGGCCGGCTGAGCTGCCGCTATCGGCTGGCGCTGATTGCCGGTAACGGGGCGGACGAGAAAGCCGGTGGTGGTGCAAGGGTGGACAGCCCCGCTGACTCAGCGACGGACTCCCCCTGTTCAGCAGCGAGTCACGAACAGCCTGAACCAGAACAGATTCCTGACACGCTCCACCAGCGTGCGGACGAGGGGATGGCGTCGATGGCTGAGGCGGTTCCGCAGAACTGGACTCCGCCAACGGCGGATCGCGAGTGGGCGGCGGGACGCTTCCCCGACCTCGACGTCGATGGTCATGCCGAGCGCTTCGTCCAGCAATGCCGGGCCCATGGCTACCGCTACCGCGATCCGACGGCGGCATGGCGATCCTGGCTGTTGCAGGACGCCGGGCGTATGGCGTCACAGCCCGCGGCAACTGTCCGCCGCGGTGCGCGTGCGGCTTCCCGCGCGTCGTCGCCCGGCACGGCTCCCGCTGCCGCCGCCACTGCGGAACAGCGCCTGTCGGCGTGGGCCAGCGTCGCCGCCCGCCTGAACGCCGGACAATCGGCTACGCCGTCCAATCCATGGGGAATCGCATGAACAACCTGCACCCGTTCCCCGCAGCACCGGCCGTTCCGTCCAGCCTGCCGCTGCCCTTCGATCCGGCAATGGCCCCGGCCCTGCGCAGCCGGATGCTGCGCGAGGCGCTGCCGGAGTTGCTGCAACTTCTGCTCAACCGTGGGCAGGTCGGGCGCCACAGCCGCTTCACCGAGGACGGCTTTGCCGATGTCGTTGAAGACTGGACGCCGCCCGACGGGGTGACGCCACGCCATGCCGCGCTCGCCCGCCGGGCGCTTGCGGAGATTGATGAAACCATCCTGGCGCCCGCGCCGGCCAACCATCTGCTTGGCCGGGTGCTGGCGCTGCTCAGCCATTTCCCGGCCAAGGCGACGACGCCGGAGGTGGAGCAATTGCTCGCGATGGATTGGGCGGACGATCTGGGCGAGTTCCCGGCCTGGGCGATCGATCAGGCGGCACGCCGCTGGCGCCGCACCCGCAAATGGCGGCCGAGCATCGCCGAGATGCGCGCGCTGTGCGAGGAGGCCTGTGCCGCCGAGCGGGCTCTGGCCGAGCGGTTGCGCGCCATCGCCCTGGCCGGGGAACGGACCAGGGAATTGGGTGGTGGAGGCGATGCGGTGCGTCCGGTGCTGGCGTCGACGATGCGCCGTATGCGATGATGGGGCTAATTTCTGTCTTAAGACGCGCTTCTGTGGCGGGGGCGACACCCTGTCCGGGCGGTGCGAAGCTAAGACATGTCTTAGATTTGCGCCACGGCCGGGCTTTGGTAAAAGGGGCCCACAGCCGATGGCGATAAGGGGCACTGGAATGAGCAACGACACGGGACACGGGCCGGTGAAGCGGTTGCTGGTCAATGGCCCGAAGGGCGGGATCGGCAAGACGACGCTGAGTCGCAACATCGCGGTGGCCGCCGCGCTCGACGGCTGCGCGGTGGCGACGCTGGATCTCGATCCGCAGCGCAGCCTGACCAAGTGGTTCGCCAAGCGGCCGGACGGCATGGCGTCGATCACCCATTTCGAGGCGGGCATGACGCCGGTCGACATCCGCGCGGCGCTGGACGGCATCGCGGGCTTCGACCTGCTGGTGATCGACACGCCGCCGTCGATCGAGGACCATCCGGAAGAGTTCAAGCTGCTGGCGCTGTCCTCCGATCTGATCGTCGTGCCGACCGGGCAGAGCGACGACGATCTGGATTCGGTCCGGCCCTGGATGCGCTTCGTCCGCCGCTATGGCAAGAACGCTGCCTTCGTCATGAACCGCGTCAAGCCGCGCACCCGTGGCTTCACCGAGGCGCAGCGCAAGCTGCTGGGCGACGGCCGGATCTGCCCGGTCGAGGTGCCGGATTACGAGGACATCCAGTTCACCGCCGGCCGCGGTCTCGGCCTGCTGGAGCTGAAGGGGGGCAAGGGGGCCGAGCATGTCGCCGGCGTCTGGGCCTTCGTCCGTCACGAACTGGAGCTGGCGCAATGAGCGGGTTCAAGCAGGTTTCCAAGGCCCAGGCCCGCCGCCACATCGCGGTGGACGAGCGGATCGAGCGCATGTCGGAGGCGACGGTCGACCTCGTCCGGCGCGAGGAGTTTGTCCAGGAAATCTCCACCCTCTGGCGTAGCGCGCAGGAGAAGTTCCTGCTGATCGGTCGCTATCTGGTCCAGGCGCGGGCACGCCTGCCGCATGGCGAGTTCCAGGCGATGGTCGAGAACGAACTGCCCTTCGGCTATCAGGTCGCCTATCAGCTGCGCATGGTGGCAGAGGCGGTGGACAGCGGGCGCCTGCCCGGACCGAAGCTGCCGCCGAGCTACGCCACCGTCTATCAGCTCGCCACCCTGACCAGCGAGCAGCTGCGGTTGGCCGACCAGCGCAACCTGATCCGGCCCGACGTCACCCGGCCGGAGATCGTGCGCTTCAAGCGCGACCTGCGGAACAAGGCCATCGACCATGTCAGCCGCCGGGAGGCTCTGGAGGCCGAACGCGACCGTCTGCGCGAGCGGCTGGCGGTGCTGGAAGCGGAACTGGCGACGCTGGCCGACGAGGATTGAGGACGGCCGGCGATGACGGTGCGGCGTGCGATGGTCCGGAACGGGGATGGGTGAGGCATGCTGGACCTGAAATCGCTGGAGACCTTCATCTGGACGATGCGGCTCGGCGGGTTCCGCCGGGCGGCTGAACGGCTGAACACCACCCAGCCCGCCGTCTCCGCCCGCATCGCCCAGCTTCAGGACGAGTTGGGCGTGGTGCTGTTCGAGCGGGTCGGGCGGCGGGTGGCGCCGACGCCGCAGGCGATGGTCCTGCTGACCTATGCCGAGAAGATGATGGCCCTGCGGTCGGAGTTGCTGACGGCGGTGGCCGACCGCAGCGCCATCCGCGGCGTCATCAGGCTGGGCGTGGCGGAGACGGTGGTCCACACTTGGCTGAGCCAGCTGATCGAGCGGCTGAACGCCCTCTACCCTGCTGTGTCGCTGGAGATCGAGGTCGAAACCTCCCCCAGCCTGCGCGATGCGCTCGCCCGGCATGAGCTGGACGTGGCGGTGATGCTGGCCTCCTACACCGACGTGCGGTTCCGGGCGATCCCGGTCGGCAATTACCCGCTGGGCTGGGTGGCAAGCCCGGCGCTGTCACTGCCGGCAGAGCCGGTGTCGCTGGCCGATCTGGCGGCTTGGCCGATCATCACATTTTCCCGCACCACCCAGCCCTATGGCGTGATCCGTGAGATGTTCTCCTCCATCGGCCTGCCGGTGCGGATGTTCGGCAACAGCTCGCTCGCCAGCGTCGTGCGGATGGCGGTGGACGCCGTCGGCGTCAGCGTGATCCCCACCGTCATTGTCCAGCGCGAACTGGCGGAGGGGCGGTTGCGGCTGATCCGCTCGCAGGCGGCCCTGCCGGGAATGACCTTCTGCGCCGCCCACTCCGCCACGGCGGAGAACCATATGGCGTCGGTCGTCGCCGATCTCGCGGCCGAGGTGGCGGCGAACTATGAGGCGACGACCGGCAACGAGGCTCCGCGCGCCGCGGAGTGACCGGCGCTTATCAGCAAGCGATTGATCGTCGCTGTTTATCAATCGAGATCAAAACATACGATTGGACGGACCCAAGACTGTTCGTGGCATCATCCACTCAGAGGCGCATCAAACAGCCGTAAAGGCACGCGCCGCAAGCCACCAAGGCACTGAACAGAGGAGATCCCACGATGCGGTTCGCGGCAGCGATCACCGAACCCACCCGCACGCCCAAATCCCGGGCCAAATCCCAGACCGAATCCCAGGCCAACGCCCCCACCCGCCGGCAGACGATCAAGCGCATGCTGGCCGCGGCGACCCTGCTGACCACGACCGCGCTGACCGGCATCGGCTTCGGCGCCTCTCCCGCCCATGCCGAGGACGAGATCCGCATCGGCGTGATCTATCCGCTGACCGGTGCCGCCGCCCCCACCGGTGTGGAGTTGAAGGCCGCTGCCGAACTGGCCGCTGCCATCATCAACAAGGAAATCCCGGCTCCGCCGGGGCTGGTCGCCGGCATCGGCCTGCCGCATCTGCACGGCGCCAAGATCAAGCTGATCTTCGGCGACCATCAGGGCAACCCGCAGGTCGGCGCCACCGAGGCCGAGCGTCTCATCACCAGCGAGAAGGTCGTGGCGCTGACTGGCGCCTATTTCTCCAACGTCACCGCCACCGCCAGCCAGGTCGCCGAACGCTACGGCGTGCCCTTCCTGAACGGCGAGTCCTCGTCGGCTTCGCTGACCCAGCGCAAGTTCAAATGGTTCTTCCGCACCACGCCGCATGACGACCTGTTCGTCGGCAACTTCTTCACCTTCTTGCACGACATGGAGAAGAAGACCGGGGACAAGCTGCGCAGCGTCGCGTTGTTCAACGAGAACACGCTGTGGGGCAACGAGACGACCAAGCTGCAGGTGAAGCTGGCCGAGGAGCAGGGCTTCACCATCGCCGAAAAGATCCTCTACCCGGCCAAGACGACGCAGATGACGTCGGAGGTGCAGCGGATCAAGGCCGCCGCCCCGGCGGTCATCATGCAGTCCAGCTATCTCGGCGACGCCATCCTGTCGATGAAGACCTACAAGGAACTGGGCTTCTCGCCGAAGATGCTGCTGGCCAACGACGCCGGCTTCAACGACAGTGAGTTCCTGAAGACCATGGGCAAGGATGGCGAGTTCGTCATCAGCCGCGAGGTCTGGGCGCTCGATCAGGCGGAGCGCAATCCGCTCATCAAGCAGGTCAACGACCTGATGCACCAGCGTTCCGGCGTGAACTTCAACGGCAACTCCGCCCGCGCCTTCACCGGCATCGCCGTGCTGGCCGATGCGCTCGACCGTGCCGGCTCGACCAAGCCGGAGGCGATCCGCGAGGCGCTTCAGAAGACCGACATCCCGGCCAGCGGCCTGATCATGCCGTGGAAGGGCGTCAAGTTCGACGCCAACGGCCAGAACGAGTTGGGCCAGGGCATCATCGTCCAGGTCCAGGGCGGCCAGTATGTGACGGTGTGGCCGTTTGACGTGGCGACCAAGCCGGTCGTCTACCCGATGCCGGCCTGGGACGGCCGCTGACCCAACGCATTTTTTCATTGGGAGCTTTGACGGCGAGACACCCCCTCTCCCGCCGCGGGAGAGGGTGCCCGCGAAGCCGGCGGGAGAGGGATATGTTTCCCCGTCAAAGCTCCTCCGGCCCACCCTGACCGCAAAAGGGGCGCGGCAATGACCGCAGACATTCTCATCCAAGTGCTCGTCTCGGGCCTGCTGATCGGGCTGATCTATGCCCTGGTTGCGGTGGGCTTGACGCTGATCTTCGGCGTGATGGACATCGTCAATTTCGCCCATGGCGAATTCCTGATGCTGGGCATGTATGCCAGCTTCTGGGCCTTCGCCCTCTTCGCCATCGACCCCATCGTGGCACTTCCCCTGACCGCTCTGCTGCTGTTCGCGGTGGGCGTCATCGTCTACCAGACGGTGATCCGTCGTATCCTGAAGGCGCCGATGCTGTCGCAGATCTTTGCGACCTTTGGCCTGATGATCCTGCTGCGCGGTCTGGCCCAGTTCTTCTGGAAGCCGGACCACCGGCTGATCCCGCACAGCCTGGTCAGCGGCAACATCGCTCTTGGCCCCGTCCAGTTCGGCCTGCCGCAGTTCGTGGCAGCGCTGGGTGCGGTCGGCGTCACCGGCGCGCTGTGGATGTTCCTGCACCGCACCCGGCTCGGTACCGCGCTGGAGGCCACCGCCATCGACCGTGAGGCGGCGACCCTGATGGGCATCGACGGGCAGAAGATGTTCGCCCTTGCCTGGGGTATCGGCGCCGCCTGCGCCGGTCTGGCCGGCGGGCTGATCGCCACCTTCTTCCCGATCTTCCCGGAGGTGGGGTCGAACTTCATCCTGATCGCCTTCGTGGTGGTCGTGCTGGGCGGCTTCGGCAGCGTCACCGGCGCCTTCCTGGCCGGCATCATCGTCGGCCTGATCGAGGTGCTGGGCGGCTTCCTGATCGGCCCGGAATACAAGACCGCCATCGTGCTGTCGCTGCTGCTGGTCGTGCTGCTGGTGCGTCCGCGCGGCCTGCTGGGGAAAGCCTGATGACGACCGGAACCAACTTCTCGCGCAAAGCAATGGGCACCGGCGCCCTGCTGGCGCTTGCCGCCGTGCTGCCGCTGGCGATCACCGAACCGTCGCAGCAGAATTTCCTGATCCTGATCCTGATGGGAGCCCAGATGGGTGTCGCCTGGAACATCGTCGGTGGTTATGCCGGTCAGGTCTCGCTCGGCCATGCGGTGTTCTACGGCATCGGTGCCTACACCTCGACCATGCTGCTGACGACGCTGGGGCTGACGCCCTGGATCGGCGCCCTGGCCGGCGGGCTGCTGGCCACCCTGTTCGCGCTGGTCATGGGCTGGCCCTGCTTCCGGCTGAAGGGGCATTATTTCGCCATGGCGACCATCGCGGTGGCGGAGATCATGCAGATCCTGGTCACCAACAGCGACTTCCTGGAGGGCGCCGTCGGCCTCTACCTGCCGATGGACCGCAGCGACTGGGGCTGGCTGATCTTCCTGTCCAAGCTGCCCTACTACTACATCATCCTCGGTCTGCTGGTGCTGACCATCCTGGTGTCCTGGGCGATCGAGCGCAGCCACATCGGCTATTATTTCCGCGCCATCAAGGACGAGCCGGAGGCTGCCCGCGCGCTCGGCGTCAGCCTGACCCGCTACAAGCTGATCGCGCTGTCGGTGTCGGCGTTCCTGACCGCGATGGGCGGTAGCTTCTACGCCCAGAAGGAGATGTTCATCGATCCGGGTTCCGTGTTTGCGACGACCATCTCGATCAAGATCGCGCTGATCGCCATCCTGGGCGGTGTGGGCCGGCTGACCGGTCCGGTGCTGGGCGCCGTCATCCTCATCACCATCGAGGAATACAGCCGCACCCTATTCGGCAGCACCGGCTCCGGCACCGACATGATCATCTACGCCGCCATGATCATCCTGGTCGCCGTGTTTAGCCCGTCCGGCGTGCTGGGCCTGCTGGGCGACTTGCATCGCTGCCTGGGCCGCCACCTTCCGGGGGCGAAGCATGATGCGGTGAAGGCCGAGAAGATGGAGGTCCGCCCATGAACACCGCTCCCCTGCTTGCCGTGGACGGCCTGGGCAAGGCCTTCGACGGACTGATCGCCAACCGGGACATCAGCTTCGTCGTCCATCATGGCGAGATCATCGGACTGATCGGCCCGAACGGTGCCGGCAAGACCACGCTGTTCAACTGCCTCGCCGGTTTCCACACCCCCACCACCGGCCGCATCGCCTTCGAAGGGCACGACATCACCGGCTCGACGCCGGAGGCCGCGGCGGCGCTGGGGATCGCCCGCACCTTCCAGATCGTCCGCGTCTTCCAGTCGATGACCGCGCTGGAGAACGTGATGGTCGGCGCCATGCTGCGCAACAAGCGGGTGGCCGAAGCCCGCGACCGGGCGGAGGAGGAGTTGGCCTTCGTCGGCCTGTCGCATCGGGCGGACACCCCGGCGTCCGACCTGACGGTGTCGGAGCAGAAGCGGCTGGAGGTCGCCCGTGCGCTCGCCACCGAACCCAAGCTGATCCTGCTGGACGAGGTGATGGCCGGCCTGAACCCGACCGAAGTACGCGAGGCCTCGGCCCTGGTCCACCGCATCCACCAGCGTGGCATCGCCAGCATCATCGTCGAACATGTGATGGAGGGCATCATGCCCATCGCCCACCGGATGCTTGTGCTGGATTATGGTGCCAAGATCGCCGACGGCACACCGGCCGAGATCGCTGAGAACCCGGCGGTGATCGCCGCCTATCTGGGGGAGTGAGACGATGCTCCAACCGACGCTGTCCGAACCCGTCCGCCCAGTGGTCGTCGCACCGGCGGGCGAGGCGATGCTGCAGGTCCGCAACATCCAATCCAGCTACCGCCGGGTTCCGGCCATCCGCGACATCAGCCTGACCTTGAACCGGGGCGAGATCGTCGCGCTGGTCGGCGGCAACGGCAACGGCAAGTCCACCACGCTGCGCGCCGTCGCCGGGCTGAACGCTCTCGATGGCGGGTCAGTCCTGCTGAAGGGCCAGGACATTTCATCCGTGCCCGCCCATGAGCGGGTGAAGCGCGGGCTGGTGCTGGTGCCGGAAGGCCGCCGCTTGTTCCCGCGGCTGACGGTGGAACAGAACCTGATGCTGGGCG
>CBFGPE010000136.1:0-18498 GCA_965650625.1 uncultured Azospirillum sp.
CTTTTCCGTTTGCATGCGGCGCGGGTGTCGGGTATTAGCCCGCCCCGTGTGCCCGACATTCGCCGCGGCATCCCTGTCCCTGCCTGCAACGAGACACGCTGGTCATGCCCGCCGACGCACTGAGCTCCGCCCTGCTTCCCGCCGGACTGCACGACGTGCTGCCGTCCGAAGCGGCGCATGAGGCGGCCGCCGTCGAACGCCTGCTGGCGGAATTCGCCGCGCAGGGCTATCGCCGCGTCGATCCGCCCCTGGTGGAGTTCGAGGAGAACCTGCTCTCCGGCCCCGGCGCGGCGATGTCCAAGCAGACCTTCCGGCTGATGGACCCGCATTCGCAGCGGATGATGGCGGTCCGCGCCGACATCACCCCGCAGATCGCCCGCATCGCCACCACCCGCCTGAAGAACGAGGCCCGGCCGCTGCGCCTGTGCTACGCCGGGCAGGTGCTGCGTGTGAAGGGATCGCAGCTGCGCCCCGAACGCCAGTTCACCCAGGTCGGCGTCGAGCTGATCGGCGCGCTGGAGGCGGAGGCCGACGCCGAGGTGGTGCTGCTGGCCGTCCAGGCGCTGACCGCCATCGGCGTGCCGCACCTGTCGGTCGACCTCTGCGTGCCGACCATGGTGTCGCGCATCTGCGCCGGTCTGGGCCTGGGCGAGGACGAGATCCGTCAGCTGCGCGCCGCGCTCGACCGCAAGGACTCGGCTGCCGTCGCCGCCGTCGGCGGCCCGGCGGCCAAGCTGCTCGAAACGCTGATGGACGCCTCCGGCCCCGCCGACCGCGCCATGCAGGCGCTGGCCGCGCTGCCGCTGCCGGAAGGCGCCGAGAAGGACCGCCGCCGGCTGACCGACACGCTGGCCCTGCTACGCGCGGCGATGCCCGACCTGACGGTGACCATCGATCTGGTGGAACATCGCGGCTTCGAATACCAGACCGGCCTCAGCTTCACGCTGTTCTCCCGCGCCGCGGGGGAACTGGGCCAGGGCGGACGCTACCGCGCCGGCGCCCAGGGCGAGGATCGCGGGGAGCCGGCGACCGGTTTCACGCTGTATATGGATACACTTCTGCGCGCGGTTCCGGCGGCCAAGGCCCCCGGCCGGGTGTATGTGCCGCATGGCAGCGGCTGGGAGACGGCGCGCAGGCTGCGGGCCGACGGATGGGTGACGGTCGCCGGGCTCGCTCCGGTGGCCGATGCGGCCGCGGAAGCCAAACGGCTCCAGTGCGGCCATTGGCTGGCCGGCGGGGACGTCAAGCCGGTCGGATGAGCTTGGGTTTGATAAGCTTGGGTTTAGGGTGAACGGACCCCCACGCCGCGCGGATGGTGCCCTGCGGTGGATCGGGAGGTTGAGCGGTTCCTTTTGAAGTTTTGCGGAGACGAGAGATGGCCAACGTTGCGGTGGTCGGCGCCCAGTGGGGCGACGAGGGCAAGGGCAAGATCGTCGACTGGCTGTCCAGCCGGGCCGATGTGGTGGTGCGCTTCCAGGGCGGTCACAACGCCGGCCACACGCTGGTGATCAACGGCGTCGAATACAAGCTGAGCCTGCTGCCCTCCGGCGTGGTGCGCCAGAGCAAGCTGTCGGTCATCGGCAACGGCGTCGTCTTCGACCCGTGGGCCTTCATCCGCGAAGTGAACGCGATCAAGGAAAAGGGCGTCTCCGTGACCCCGGAAAACCTGATCGTCGCCGAAAACGTGCCCCTGATCCTGCCGGTGCACAGCGCGCTGGACAAGGCGCGGGAAGAGGCCAAGGGCGCCGGCAAGATCGGCACCACCGGCCGCGGCATCGGCCCGGCCTATGAGGACAAGGTCGCCCGCCGCGCCATCCGCCTCTGCGACCTGACCGACGACGCCGTGCTGGTCGAGAAGGTCGACGCCCTGCTCGCCCACCACAACGCGCTGTTCCGTGCGCTGGGCGCGCCGGAGATGACCCCGGCCGACATCCTCGACCCGCTGCGCGAAATCGCGCCGCAGGTCCTGCCCTACGCCGCCGTCGTCTGGAAGCAGCTGGACGAGCTGCGCCGCGCCGGCAAGCGCATCCTGTTCGAAGGCGCCCAGGGCACGATGCTGGACATCGACCACGGCACCTATCCCTACGTCACCTCCTCCAACACGGTGGCCGGCAACGCCGCCGCCGGCAGCGGCATGGGCCCGCGCGCCGTCGGTTATGTGCTGGGCATCTGCAAGGCCTACACCACCCGCGTCGGCTCCGGCCCCTTCCCGACCGAGCTGTTGGACGACATCGGCGAACTGATCGGCCAGAAGGGCAAGGAGTTCGGCGTGGTCACCGGGCGCAAGCGCCGTTGCGGCTGGTTCGACGCCGTCATGGTCCGTCAGGCGGTCAAGACCGGCGGCATCGACGGCATCGCGCTGACCAAGCTGGACGTGCTGGACGGCTTCGACGAGATCAAGGTCTGCGTCGGCTACAAGCTGGACGGCAAGGAGATCGACTATTACCCGTCGAACGCCGGTTCCCAGGCCCGCGTCGAGCCGATCTACGAGACCTTCGAAGGCTGGAAGGACACCACCCGCGGCGCCCGCTCCTGGGCGGAACTGCCGGCCCAGGCCGTCAAGTATGTCCGCCACATCGAGGAGCTGATCCAGGCCCCGGTCGCCCTGCTGTCGACCAGCCCGGAACGCGACGACACCATCCTGATGACGGACCCCTTCGCCGACTGAAAGGGCGGGGAGTTCCCAAGCAAAAAGGGCCGGCATTTCGCCGGCCCTTTTTCGTTTCCCAGCCGCTTCCCCCGGCTCACACCGAGCGGCTCAGGCCACCGTCGACCCGGATGTTCTGGCCGGTGATGTAGCCGGCACCCGGCGAGGCCAGGAAGGCTACCGTCGCCGCGATCTCGTCACTGCTGCCATAGCGCTGCATCGGCACGCTCTGGCGCCGTTCCTCGGTGGCGGGCAAGCTGTCGATCCAGCCCGGCAGGACGTTGTTCATCCGCACATTGTCCGCCGCATACTGGTCGGCGAAGATCTTGGTGTAGGCGGCCAGCCCCGCCCGCGCGACGGCGGAGGTCGGGAACATGGCGCTCGGCTCGAACGCCCAGGCCGTGGAGATGTTGACGATCGAGCCGCCCTTCTGCGCCACCATGACCGGCGCCACCAGCCGCACCGCCCGCGCGACGTTGAGGAAATAGACCTCGATCCCGCGGTGCCAGTCCTCGTCGCTGATTTCCAGCAGGGGACCGCGGGGCCCATGGCCGGCGCTGTTGACCAGCGCGTCGATGCGGCCCCAGCGTTGCATGGCGGCATCGACCAGCCGCTTCAAATCGTCGTTGGACCGGTTCGACCCGGTGACCCCGATGCCGCCCAACTCGGCGGCCAGCGCCTCGCCCTTGCCGGAGGAGGACAGGATCGCGACCTTGAACCCGTCGGCCGCCAGCCGGCGCGCCGAAGCCGCCCCCATGCCGCTGCCCCCGGCCGTGATAACGGCCACCTTCTCTTCAGACATGCCGATCCCTCCCAAACCAATGGTTCGGTCAACCATACGGGAGGCCCGCCCGCCGTCTCAAACCCGATTTCAGCGTGGCGGCAAGCGGGACGGTCAGATGTCGAAATTGGCGGCGATGCCGCCGGTGGACTGTCGGTGGCGCAGGGCGTCGGCCAGCGTCCGGTTGTCGAGCACGGAGGCGGTGGCGTCGCGGACCTGCAGCATCAGCCAGCGGACCGAGCAGGTCTCCGTATCGATGCAGTCCTCGCACGGCTTGAAGGAGCCCTTGCTGGCACAGGGAAGCGGGGCGAGATGGCCGTCGATCAGGCGAATCACCTCGCCGAAGGTGATCTGGGCGGCGGGGCGGGCCAGCCGGTAGCCGCCGCTCTTGCCGCGCTTGGCGAACAGGATGCCTTCCTTGCGCAGTTCGACCAGAATCGCTTCCAGGAATTTGCGCGGGATGTTCTCGCGTTCCGCGATGTCGGCGATCAGGATCAGGTCGCCGGTGTCCTTCTCCGCCAGCATGATAAGGGCACGCAACGCATATTTGGCTTTCTGCGACAGCATTCCGGCGGAATCCGTTTTATTGCGGCGACGGTGGTTGGTCCGCCCCGATCTAAAGCTTCGGAGGTTAACATTTCGTACCGGCGCGGCATTCCACCCAAAGGCTTGCTCCGGCCGGACGCCCGGACCTTAGCCAGTTTTGCCGGCCATTGCGACCGGCTTTGCGCGAATGGTTTGCGGCATCCGGCGCGGGCGCGCTAAGGTCCCCCGGCCCATGGGGTCATTCCGCCATTTTCCCGCAGAGCCGAAGGTCAGGACATGCAGTACGCCATCGTTCCGGTCACCCCGTTCCAGCAGAACTGCACGGTGCTCTGGTGCCCCGAGACGATGAAGGGCGCCGTCATCGATCCCGGCGGCGACCTGGACCGCATCCTGGCCGCGGCAAAGGCGAAGGGCGTGACGCTGGAGAAGGTGCTGGTCACCCACGGCCACATCGACCATGCCGGCGCCGTCGCCGATCTGGCCGACAAGCTGTCGCTGCCGATCGAGGGGCCGCACCGCGACGACCAGTTCTGGATCGACGGCATGCCGATGCAGAGCCAGATGTTCGGCTTCCCGCCCGTCCGCTCCTTCACGCCCGGCCGCTGGCTGGAGGAAGGCGACACGGTGACCGTCGGCAACCAGACGCTGGAGGTCCGCCATTGCCCCGGCCACACCCCCGGCCATGTCGTGTTCGTCCACCGGCCGTCGAAGCTCGCCATCGTCGGCGACGTGCTGTTCCAGGGCTCGATCGGCCGCACCGACTTCCCCAAGGGCAACTACGCCGACTTGATCGCCTCGATCCGCGACAAGCTGTTCCCCTACGGCGACGACATCGCCTTCATCCCCGGCCACGGCCCGATGTCGAATTTCGGGGAAGAGCGGCTGTACAATCCGTTCCTGAACGATTGAAAGCGGCGCGCCCTCAATCGATCATCGGTTCGTCGCCCAGCAGCAGGTCGATGCGGCGGCGTAGGCTGATGAGTTCGCGGCGCTGCATGTCGTCGACATAGGCGCGGTGCTCGCGCGGGTCGCCCAGACGGGCGGTCGCGCGGCGCAGAGCATCGAGGAAGCGGCCGACCGCCGACATGGTGCGCAGCGACGGTTCCTTGGCGGCGTCCTTGCGACTGCGGGCGGCCTGGACGGTGCCGTCGCCGGCCTTCACCTGCTCCCACAGCGCCATCTGCTCGTCCAGATCCTTGATCCAGGCGATCTCGATCAGGGTAGAGCGCGAGACGTCGTGATGGGCGGCCGCATATTCCTGCTTGATCGTCTCCGGCAGGCTGTTCAGCCGCAGGGTATGGCTGACGTTGCTCTGGCTCTTGCCGATGATGCGGCCGAGCTGTTCCTGGGTATAGCCGAAGCGGTCGATCAGGCGGGACAGCGCCTCCGCCAGTTCCAGCGCATCCAGATCGACGCGCTGCACATTCTCCACCAGCGTCAGCTCGTCCGGGTTGCCGGAGGTGACCAGCGCATAGATGGTCGCCAGTCCCAGTATCTCATGCGCCCGCAGCCGCCGTTCGCCGGCGACCAGCCGATGGCCGCCGACGACCTCCTGCACCAGGATCGGCTGCTTCAGCCCGTAATGCGCAATCGAGTCGGCCAGACTCTGCATTTCCTGCGGGTCGAAATGGCGGCGCGGCATGCTTGGATTGCGCATCACCCGAGCGACGTCGAGTTCCAACAGCCGGGGCGGCTTGCCCGTATCGTCGAACAGATCCGAATGATCGGGTGCGAGCGTCGGCATGTCCTGTTCCGGTCCCCTGGTCCCCTGTCCGTCCGGCGTCCTTCCGGTTTCGCAACGGTGCCCGGCGGTCACGGCCCTGTCAACGGTGCAGTGGAAGAAAAGGAGAACATTGCCGCTGCGGTTCGCCGCTGCCGGCATGGCTGCGCCCCTTCCCCTTCCGGCTAGTCCATCGGACGTTAACCCGACCAAAATACTTGGTAAAAAGGAATCGTCATTGCAGCGTCACCGTTTTGTTAAACGATCATTCAAAATCCATTCGGCTGGCGCAATGAAACGTAACTCAGTAGAAAGGGTTGAAGCAGAGCCGAGGAATTGATCCGGCGTCTGTTGGGAGGTCGGTCGATGTCACTTGCTGAACGCAAGCTTTTTGTCGAGCGCTGGATTCGCTCACCCCTGAAGGTCGCGTCGGTAACTCCAAGCGGTCCTGAATTGTGCCGCGCCATGGCGAAGGCCGCCAGATGCAGCCCCACGCAGCGGGTGGTAGAGTTGGGGCCGGGCACCGGTCCGGTCACTTCGGCGCTGCTGGCCCATGGCGTCACTCCCGACAATCTGCTGATGGTGGAACTCGACCCCGCCTTCGCCGATCATCTGTCGATCCTGCACCCGAACGCCACGGTGGTGCGCGGCGATGCCACGCGGGTCCACCGCATCGTCCAGGCCCATGGCTGGGAGACCTGCGACGCGGTGGTGTCGGGCCTGCCGCTGATCGCCATGCCGCTGTCGGTCCAGGCCCGGATCGTGCGCGGCGCCTTTTCCGTGCTGGCGCAGGACGGCGTTTTCGTGCAATTCACCTACGGTCCCTTCGCCCCGGTCAATCCGGAACTGATCCGGCGGCTGCGGCTGAAGCCGCGGCGCCACGCCTGGATCGCCCGGAACCTGCCGCCGGCGTCGGTCTGGACCTTCCGCCGGCTGCCCTGACGACGAGTCATTTTGACCGCTGATTCTGTATTCGACGAGGCGCGCGCCCTGATCGACGCGCGCCGTTACCGCCCCGCCCTGCGCCTGCTGCGCGGCGATGCCCTCCCCCACGGGTTGGAACGGCTCCATTTGCTCGGCTTGGCCCATCTCGGCCATCGCGACGCCCCGGCGGCCATTGCCTGCCTGCGCCGCGTCCTGGCCGACCGGCCGGCCGATCCGGACCTGCTGTCCTCCCTGGCCCAGGCCCATCAGGCCGACAACGCCCCCTTCCCCGCCGTCCGCTGGTTCGAGCGCGCGACCCGCCTCACCCCCGGCGACGCCACCCTCACCGCCTCCCTGGCCGGCGCCCTGCGGCGCGACGCCCGCTATGGCGATGCGCTCACCCTGGCCCGGACGGCGATCCGCGGCGGCGACATTTCGTCAGACATCCGCTACGAGGCGGCGATGGCCGCGGCCTATCTCGGCGAGGATGCGGAGTCGCTGGCCCATTTCGACGCCCTGCTGGCCGACGATCCCGAACATGCCGCCGCGTGGTTCGGCAGCCACGCCCAGGCCCTGCACCATCACGGCTCCGACGAGGCGCTTCGACGCCTGCGCCGCGCCACCCGCTGCGGCGGTGCCAACGGCAAATATTGGGGCTATCTCGCCGCCACCCTTCGGCTGCTTGGCCGCACCGCCGAGGCCGATTCCGTCGAGGCTGCCGAGATTGGCGACAACCCGAAGCGCCGGCCGCTTCCCGACGGCGCCAGGGCGCTGCTGCCGAAGCTCTCCTCCGACTTCCGCCTGTTCGGCAACAGCGGTCGGCTGCTGCGCCACGCGCTGTCCTGTGCCGCCACCTCCGGTCTTGTGCTGGAGTTCGGCGTGCGGCGCGGCACCTCGCTCAACCACATCGCCGATGTGGCCGGGCAGGAGGTCCACGGCTTCGATTCGTTCGAAGGGCTGCCGGAGGGCTGGGTCAACTCCCCCCGCGGCGTGCTGACCACCGGCAGCCAGCTGCCGCCGGTGCGCGACAACGCCCGCCTGCATGTGGGGTGGTTCGAGGACAGCCTGCCGCCGTTCCTGGCGGCTCATCCTGGGCCGGTGCGCTTCGTCAATGTCGACAGCGACATCTACGCCTCGGCCCGCACCGTGCTGACCGCGCTGGCCGACCGGGTGCTGCCGGGGACCGTCATCGTCTTCGACGAATATATCGGCAACCGCAGCTGGCGCGACGACGAGTACCGGGCGTTCCAGGAATTCGCCGCGGAGAACGCGGTCACGTACGAGTATTTCGCGGCCAGCCCCTACACCAAGCAGGTGGCGGTGCGGGTGTTGGACATCGGAACCTGAGCAAAGGCTGCGGCAGAGGGGACGATGCCCCTCCGCCGCAAAAACCAACTCACCCCGCCACCTTCACCTGACGGCGACGCGCATGCAGCACCGGCTCGGTGTAGCCGTTCGGCTGGACGCGGCCCTTGAACACCAGATCGCAGGCGGCCTGGAAGGCGATGCTGCCGTCGAAGTTGCCGGCCATCGGCTTGTACAGCGGGTCGCCGGCATTCTGCTTGTCGACGACGGCGGCCATGCGCTTCATGACCTCCATCACCTGGGCCTCGGTGCAGATGCCGTGGTGCAGCCAGTTGGCGATGTGCTGGCTGGAGATGCGCAGGGTGGCGCGGTCTTCCATCAGACCGACGTCGTGGATGTCCGGCACCTTGGAGCAGCCGACGCCCTGGTCGATCCAGCGCACCACATAGCCGAGGATGCCCTGGGCATTGTTCTCCAGCTCCTGCCGGATCTCGTCCTCCGACCAGTTGGGGCGGTCGGCGAGCGGGATGGTCAGGATGTCGGACAGGGCGGCGGCCTGACGCTTGGCCAGCTGGTCCTGCACCTCGGCCACATTCACGGCGTGATAGTGGGTGGCGTGCAGGGTGGCGGCGGTCGGCGACGGGACCCAGGCGGTGTTGGCGCCGGCCTTCGGGTGGCCGATCTTGGCGACCAGCATGTCGGCCATCAGGTCCGGCATCGCCCACATGCCCTTGCCGATCTGGGCGCGGCCCTTCAGCCCGGCGCGCAGGCCGACATCGACATTGTTGTCCTCGTACGCCGAGATCCACTTGGTGGCCTTCATCGCCGCCTTGCGGACGACCGGGCCGGCCTCCATCGAGGTGTGGATCTCGTCGCCGGTGCGGTCCAGGAAGCCGGTGTTGATGAACACCACGCGGTCCTTGGCGGCGCGGATGCACTCCTTGAGGTTGACGCTGGTGCGGCGCTCCTCGTCCATGATGCCGACCTTGAGGGTATTGCGGGCCATGCCCAGCAGATCCTCAACGCGGCCGAACAGCTCGTCGGCGAAGGCGACCTCTTCCGGCCCGTGCATCTTCGGCTTCACGATGTAGACCGAGCCGGCGCGGCTGTTGCGCAGGCCACCTTCAGCTTTCTGGGGGGCCTTCAGGTCGTGCAGCGCGATCAGCGAGGTGAAGACGCCGTCGAGGATGCCTTCCGGCGCCTCGCTGCCGTCGGACAGCTTGACCATGTCGATGGTCATCAGGTGGCCGACATTGCGGACCAGCAGCAGGCTGCGGCCATGCAGGGTGACGCTGCCGGTCGGCGTGGTGTAGACGCGGTCGGGGTTCAGCTTGCGGACGACGGTCTTGTCGCCCTTGGGGAAGCTGGCCTCCAGCGTGCCCTTCATCAGGCCCAGCCAGTTGCGGTAGGCGACGACCTTGTCCTCCGCATCCACGGCGGCGACGGAATCCTCGCAGTCCTGGATGGTCGACAGCGCCGCTTCCAGCACCACGTCGGCGACACCGGCCGCGTCGTCCTTGCCGATCACGCTGTTGCGGTCGATGCGGATCTCGATGTGGGTGCCGTTCTGGACCAGCAGCACGGCGGACGGCGCCGAAGCCTCGCCCTGCCAGCCGACGAAGGCGGCCTTGTCCTTCAGGCCGGTCTTGCCGCCGCTCTTCAGCGTCACCGCCAGCGCGCCGTCCTCGACCGCGTAAGCAGTGGCGTCGGCATGGCTGCCCTCGGCCAGCGGAACGCTGTCGTCCAGGAACTTGCGCGCCCAGGCAATCACCTGCGCGCCGCGGGCGGCGTCATAGCCGCCGGCCGCCGGGGTGCCGGGAATGGCGTCGGTGCCGTACAGCGCATCGTACAGGCTGCCCCAGCGCGCGTTGGCGGCGTTCAGGGCATAGCGGGCGTTGGTGATCGGCACCACCAGCTGCGGGCCGGCGAGATAGGCGATTTCCGGATCGACGTTGCCGGTGCCGACGGCGAAGTCGCCGCCCTCCGGCACCAGATAGCCGATCTCGCGCAGGAAGGACTCATATTCGGCCTGATCGAAGAGCTTGCCGCGGCGGGCGACATGCCACGCGTCGATCTGAGCCTGCAGGCTGTCGCGCTTGTCGAGCAGAGCCTTGTTGCGCGGCGCCAGCTCGTGCAGGAGCTGGTCAAGGCCGGTCCAGAGACGGTCGGCGTCGACACCGGTCCCCGGCAGCGCCTCGTCATTGATGAAGTCGTACAGCGGTTGGGCGATTTCGAGGCCGCCACGGCGGATCCAGTTGCTCATCTCGTTGCGTGTCCCATTCTCTTGCGCTCGGTTCGCAGACTCCTCTCCGGGAGTCTTGGTTCATCGGTTATCGCGTCTCAAGCGCGAGCCGGTCAACACAATGTCGCACCGCAGCGTATGGAGAAATGGTAGCAGGCGGCCTATCCCGGTCAGGCCAGCAGATTCAGCGCCGCGGCCGGCTGGGCGGCCGGATCGGCGGCCGATGGCAGGACCGGCATCTCCGTGCTCTCCGCATCGCCACCGCCGAGCAGTCCGGCCGCGCCAAGGGCGTCGCTGGACCCGAACGCCGCGGCGCGCAGGGCGTTGACCTCCTTCTGTGCCGCTTCCACCATCCTGTCGTCGGCCTTGAAACCCTCCCGCCGCTCGCGCCGCCGCTTTTCGGACTCGTCGAGCATGTTGGCGGCCTTGGCCTCGCCGATGATGCGCTTGGAGGTGGCGAGCACCCCTTCCACCCGCTGGCCGAAACTGTCGGCCTCGCGATAGCGCGACATCTTCATGGCGTTGTCTGCCATCAGCTGCTGGATCATCGCGCTACGGCCGCCGGTCCCGGTCGTCGTGGCGGATGCCGGGTCGACCCCGGCCAGCCAGCCCCCGCCCAAGCCGGACAGCACGTCCTCCACCAGCCGGGCGATGTCGTCGGACAGCTTGCCGTCCTGTCCCGCCGCACCCGTCCCGGAGTCCACCCCAGCGCCCACTGTCGAATCCGCCGCCGCTCCGGCATCCGCCGCCATCAGGTCGGCGGCACTCTCAGCGGAGGCCCCCTCCCCCGTCGAGATGCCGATGGTCAGCGTCACCTCGGTCTGCTGCAGGGTCAGGCTGGTGGTGCTGCGGGTGATCGTCGTTTCCGACGACAGCATCGAGCCACCGGTGGCGGCGCTCGCATCGCCCGGAAGCCCCATTTCCGCCGCGGCCTTGATGCCAGCGCCATATTCCTTGGCGGCGCGCCCAGCCTCGCGCGCCAGCAGCGCCGCCTCCCGCGCCAGGGACGCCAGCTTCTGCGGATCGCCCTGGGCGAAGCGCATGGCGAGCTTCAGTTGCTCGATCTTGCGTTCGACCTGTTCCAGCCGGGCAGCGGCAGCCTCCTTGGGTCCGCCGACCCGCCTCGCCTCCTCCAGCGCCGCCCGGGCGGAGGCGTGGTCGCTCTGCCATTTGGCGAGGGGCTGGGTCAGCGCCTGCGCCCGCTCCGCCTTCTGGGCGAGCTGCCCCTGGGCGTCCTTCGCCTGAAGGTCCTTTTCCCAAGGCTTTTTCGCCTGCTGAAGCCGAAAAAGCCCGGCCTGTCCGTCGGCCACCACGCTGAAAATGCTCATGCCGCCACCCTCCGGCCGGGCCGCACCAGGATATTCCCGGCAAAGTTTAGCACATTCGTAGCAACTGTCCATTTCGCGCGGCGCGTGCGTGGAACCCCGAAGGCTTGGCTGGTGTTTCCCTTCCCGACACCCGATTCCGCAACGGGCGGTTTGATGCCGCAGGGCGCGGAGCCGCGGAATACCGGAATCCCCGAGGAGGAAAGACAAGATGCCGAACCGCGACATGACCGGCACCGGCGGACCGAACCCGACCGGCTCCACCACCGGAAGTTCCACCACCGGAAGTTCGCAGACTGGAAATTTCGCCGCCGGCAGCTCCACCACGGGCAACAGCACGTCGAGCGGACGCAGCGGCGTCGAAGAGATGAAGAAGACCGTCAACCGCGCCGCCGACGACGCGATGGCCACCGGGCGGGAGACGCTGGGCAATGCCCAGGGGCGCATCCGCTCGCTGCTGGAACAGCAGACCGGCCGCGCCGCGGACCAGCTGGGCGGGGTCGCCAACGCCCTGCACAAGGCCGCCGAGCAGTTGAATGAGGAGAATGGCGGCGTGGTCGCCGATTACGCCGAGCAGGCGGCCAGCCGCGTCGAGCGGGTCGCCGACATGCTGCGCGACGCCAATGTCGACGACATCGTCGGCGAGGTCGAGGGCTTTGCCCGCCGCCAGCCCGAGGTGTTCATCGGCGCCGCCTTCGCCGTCGGCTTCCTCGCCGCGCGCTTCATCAAAAGCTCCGGCGAGCGGCGGATGCACCGCGCCTCGATCTCCCGGCAAGGCAATGCGCACCCGTCGCAGTCCGTGCGCACCGCGCGTGGTTCGGCCTACGACACCGGCCGCGACATGAACCGCGACATGGGACGCGGCTCCAGCCCGGGCCGCGGCATGGCGGGCGGCATCGCCGAGTCCGTCAGCCGCTCCACCCCGTCGCGCAGCGCCGACACACCGACGACCGGGTCCTCCGCCGTCAACACCGGCAGCTTGGCCGGCCGCATGGAATCGGAGCGCGCATCCGAGCGCCTGGGTGAGCCGAAGCCGGCCGCCGGCCGCATCGGTATGCCTCTCTCCACCGCCCCGGCCTCCGTCACCGGCCGCGGCACCGGGTCCTCGCCCGACACGGCGCTCGGCACCAGCACCATCAGCACCCCGGGCGGCACGTCGGGCGGCATGTCGGGAACGACCGGCAGCGCCGGCAGCGCCATGAACTCCGGCACCGCCGGCGTCGGTGGGACCGGCAACAGCACCGGCACCAGCGGCACCCAGGGCGGGGCCGCCGGGAGCACCTCCTCCACCTCCAAGCCGCAGGGACAGCGTCCATGAGCGCCGCCGAGAACCGCTATGACGAGCCGCGGGATCCGCGGCAGGACCGGCCGCTCGCCGGCCTGTTCGCCGATCTCGCCCGCGAATCCGCCAACCTTGCCCGATCCGAGATCGCGTTGGCGAAGGCCGAGCTGACCGACAAGGCCTCCGAGGCGGCCGGCGGCGTGGCCTTCATCGCCGTCGGTGGACTGGTCGCCTTCGCCGGCGTCCTGTTCCTGCTTCTCTCCGCGGTTCTCGGCCTGGCCAACGTTCTGGCCCCGTGGCTGTCCGCGCTGATCGTCGGCGTGGCGGTACTGCTGGTTGGCGGCATCCTGGCCTATGTCGGCAAGAACCGGCTGAGCCCCGCCAACCTCCGCCCCCGCCGCACGATCAACACGCTGGACGAGGACAAGCGCTGGGCGAAATCCCAGCTTGCCCGCTGAGGGGCCGGCCGATGGCGGACGACGATCGTCAATCGAAGGACCTCGACGCCCTGGAGGGCGACATCCGCGCCAGCCGCGCGCGCATCGGCGGCACCGTCGAGGCGCTGCGCGACCGCAGCTCCCGTCTGCGCGACAGACTGACGCGGTGGTCTCCCCAATCCCTGATGGAGAATTCCATGAAGCACACCTATTCGCCGTCGACGCCGGACACCCCGTCCCAGCGTTCCCACCTGCACCAGTCCGACCGCTACGAGAGTGGCCAGACCGTCCATTACCGGCAGTCGCAGTCCCACTCGTCGGGATCGATGCTCAGCAGCGTGACCAGCAATCCGATCCCGCTGGCCCTGGTCGGCATCGGGCTCGGCTGGCTGGCGCTGTCGAGCACCGGCTACGACCGCCGCATCGCCCGGTCCAGCACCGTCCGCAACGCCCGCCACCGCATGGGCGATGCCGTGGATTACGCCCGCGAGTCGCTGAGCGGCGCCACCGACAGCGCCCGCCACGCCGCCAGTTCGGCCTACGACAGCGCGTCGGGGACCGTCAGCGGCATGATGGGCGGGTCGGACGGCGACCACACGTCGGGCCGGGGTGATGTCCGCGGCGACATCCACGGCCAGCGGCAGTCGCAGAGCTACGCCAGCCGCGGCATGTCGCGCCTGTCCTCCATGGCGCCGTCGCGCGACCACCTGCGCCACCGCGCGCATGACATGTCGACCGGCTTCTGGGACCTCGTGGAGGATCATCCCATCGTTGCCGGCGCCATGGGCGTGGCGCTGGGCGCGGCCATCGGCGCCGCCCTGCCGGGCACCCGCTACGAGAAGCAGTGGGTCGGCGACTATGCCGACGAGGCGACCGAGCGCGCCAAGGCCATCGCCATGGACGCGCTGGACCGCGGCACCCGCGCCGCCCAGGCCGCTGCCGATACCGTGGTCGAGTCGGCGAAGGAAGACCTGCACGACGTCGTGTCGGAAGCCACCGACGCCGCCCGCGCGGAAGTGAAGAAGCCGGGCTGACCTTCTACCCCGGGCTTCACCGGACCAACCCCGCGCCGCCCCCGGCGCGGGGTTTTCCGCATTCGGGGGGCTGCGCCTCTCCGCGACAAACCGTCACACCGCCACGGGAAAGCTGTAGCATCGCTGTAGCGTGGCGGCGGGAGCGGCGCTATAACCAAGTGGCGCTGACGGGTATTGCCGGCGCATCAGCCATGCACGCTCGCCAAACCGGCAGAAACCCTGCACTTTAATCGACAAACGCCCCTTGCCCCCCGGAGCAATCAGGACTAAATTGGTCCTGTATTCGAAACCGGGGTGAAACGGGGTGCGGGCATGATCCGGCTGAGCAAGCTGACCGACTATGCCATCGTCGTGCTGAGCGAGATGGCGCGCCAGGTCGGCACGGTCCACACCGTCGCCCATCTTGCCGACCGCACCGGCGTTCCCGCACCCACCGTCGCCAAGCTGATGAAGGCGATGACGCCGGCGGGGCTCACCACCTCGCAGCGCGGCGCCGCCGGCGGTTATGCGCTGAGCCGGGCGGCCGATGCAATCTCCATCGCGGAAATCATCACGGCGCTCGACGGTCCCATCGCACTGACCGCCTGCGTCGACGGTGCCGACAGCCAATGCGGGGTGGAGCAACTTTGCCCCATGCGCGGCGGTTGGGAAAAGGTGAACCGCGCCATTCGCGGCGCGCTGGAGGAGGTGACGCTGGCCGACATGATGGTCCCGATCACCTTCCCGGCCCCGGCAGCCGCAACGAACTCCACAGCCGCCCAGCCGGCCCGCCCTGCGCACTGAACGGCGCGCACCGAACAGAATTCTTGAGAAGGACGAGGCAAAGCCATGGCCGCCCAACCGGAAACCGTCGAGCAGGTCCGCGCCGTCACGGAGCAGAAGTACAAGTACGGCTTCACGACCGACATCGAATCCGACGTCGCGCCGAAGGGCCTGAACGAGGACATCGTCCGCTTCATCTCCGCCAAGAAGGAGGAGCCGGAGTGGCTGCTGGACTGGCGCCTGAAGGCTTTCCGCGTCTGGCAGACGATGGAGGAGCCGCAATGGGCCGCCGTCAGCTTCCCGCCGATCGACTATCAGGACGCGCATTACTATGCCGCGCCGAAGAAGAAGGCCGGGCCGAAGTCGCTGGAAGAGGTCGATCCGGAGCTGCTGAAGACCTACGAGAAGCTGGGCATCCCGCTGCGTGAGCAGGAGATCCTGGCCGGCGTCGAAGGGTCGGAGGGCAAGAGCCCGGCCATCGCCGTCGACGCCGTGTTCGACAGCGTGTCGGTCGCCACCACCTTCAAGGCGAAGCTGGAGGAGATGGGCATCATCTTCTGCGCGATCTCCGAGGCGGTGCAGAAGCACCCGGATCTCGTGAAGAAGTATCTCGGCTCGGTGGTGCCCTACACCGACAACTATTACGCCACGCTGAACTGCGCGGTCTTCACCGACGGCAGCTTCGTCTACATTCCCAAGGGCGTGCGCTGCCCGATGGAGCTGTCGACCTACTTCCGCATCAACCAGGCCAACACCGGCCAGTTCGAGCGGACGCTGATCATCGCCGACGAAGGCGCCTATGTCAGCTATCTGGAAGGCTGCACCGCGCCCCAGCGCGACGAGAACCAGCTGCACGCCGCCGTGGTCGAGCTGGTGGCGCTGGACGATGCGACCATCAAGTACTCGACGGTCCAGAACTGGTATCCCGGCAACGCCGAAGGCGTCGGCGGCATCTACAACTTCGTCACCAAGCGTGGCGCGTGCCGCGGCAAGAACTCCAAGATCTCCTGGACGCAGGTCGAGACCGGCTCGGCGATCACCTGGAAGTATCCGAGCTGCATCCTGCAAGGCGACAATTCGGTGGGCGAGTTCTATTCGGTCGCCATCACCAACAACTTCCAGCAGGCCGACACCGGCACCAAGATGATCCACATCGGCAAGAACACCCGCTCGACGATCGTGTCGAAGGGCATCTCGGCCGGCAAGGCGCAGCAGACCTACCGCGGGCTGGTGAAGATCCTGCCCAGGGCGGAGGGCGCGCGCAACCACACCCAGTGCGACAGCCTGCTGATCGGCGACAAGTGCGGCGCCCACACGGTCCCCTACATCGAGAGCCGCAACCGCTCCGCCCGCATCGAGCACGAGGCGACGACGGCCAAGATCAGCGAGGACCAGCTCTTCTACTGCCGCCAGCGCGGCATCTCGGAAGAGGACGCGGTGTCCCTGATCGTCAACGGCTTCTGCAAGGAGGTCCTGAAGGAACTCCCGATGGAATTCGCCGTCGAGGCGCAGAAGCTGGTGGGCATCAGCCTGGAAGGCAGCGTGGGCTAAGACCCAACCGACGGAATGTGAAGACCGGACGGCGTGCCGGCGGCCTGAAGAAGACAACGAGGCGAAGACGATGATCGAAATCAAGAACCTGCACGCCACCGTGGACGGCAAGGAAATCCTCAAGGGCGTCGACCTGACCATCCGCCCGGGCGAGGTCCATGCCATCATGGGGCCGAACGGCGCCGGCAAGAGCACGATGTCCTACGTCCTCGCCGGCCGCGATGGCTACGAGGTCACGGAAGGCTCGGTCACCTATTACGGCAAGGACCTGCTGGCGATGGAGCCGGAAGAGCGGGCCGCCGAGGGCGTCTTCCTGGCCTTCCAGTATCCGGTGGAAATCCCCGGCGTCGGCAACACCACCTTCCTCAAGACTGCGATCAACGCCATCCGCAGGCATCGCGGCGAAAAGGAACTGGACGCCATGCAGTTTCTCAAGCTGATCCGCGAGAAGACCAAGGCGCTCGGCATGAGCGACGAGATGCTGAAGCGCGCGGTCAATGTCGGCTTCTCCGGCGGCGAGAAGAAGCGCAACGAGACGCTGCAGATGGCCGTGCTGGAGCCGAAATTCGCCATCCTCGACGAAACGGACAGCGGGCTGGACATCGACGCGCTGAAGATCGTGGCGGAGGGCGTCAATGCCCTGCGTTCGCCGGAGCGGTCGATGCTGGTCATCACCCACTACCAGCGCCTGCTCGACTACATCGTTCCCGACCATGTCCACGTCCTGGCCGCCGGCCGCATCGTGAAGTCGGGCGGCAAGGAACTGGCGCTGGAGCTGGAAAAGAACGGCTACCGCGACTTTGGCGCGAGCGAGGCGGCGTGATGACGGCGCAACATCCCTCCCCCCTTCACCCGATGACCTACTCGACGCGGGGCGCCGATCCGGCGACCGCCCCGGCCTTCCTGGCGCCGCTCGACCAGATGGGTTCGGGCCTGCCCGGCAGCGGGTTGTCCTGGCTGAACGAGTTGCGCACCGCCGGGCGTGAGCGCTTCGCCGCCGTCGGTCTGCCGACGATCAAGAACGAGAGCTGGCGATACACCAACCTGCGCGACCTCGCCAAGCTGACCTTCCAGCCGGCCGCTCCCGCCGCCGCCGCGATCGACCTGCTGCCGACCGTCCGGACCGAGGGGCAGGACGGCCCGCGCATGGTCTTCGTCGACGGCCGCTTCCGCGCCGACCTGTCCTCGGTCGACGGGCTGCCGCCGCGCGTAGAACTGCTGAGCCTCGACGCCGCGCTGACCACCCATTCCGGCCTGCTGGCTGACCATCTCGGCCGCCTCGCCGCAGCGGACGACCGTCCGCTGGTGGCGCTGAACAGCGCCTATCTCGCCGACGGCGCCGTCCTGCACGTGCCGGCCAACGTCGAGGTGGAGCGTCCCATCGAGCTGGTCTTCGTCTCCGTCGGCTCGGACACTCAGGCGACCACCTGCCATCCGCGCATGCTGCTGATCGCGGAGGCCGGGTCGAAGGCGGTGGTGGTCGAACACCATGTCGGCCGCGGCGCCGGCACCACGCTGTCGAACCACGTCACCGAGGTGTTCGTCGGCGAAGGCGCCACCCTGCATCATTACAAGTCGCAGCGTGAGGGCGCCGGCGCCATCCACCTGTCGCACATCGCGGCAACGGTGGCGACCGGCGGCTGCTATGACAACTTCATCCTGACGACGGGCGCCAAGCTGTCGCGCAACGAGGTGGTCAGCCGCCTCGATGGGACCGAGGCGCGGACCCATGTCAGCGGCGGCTATCTGGTCCGCGGCACCCAGCATGCCGACACCACGACGGTGATCGTCCACGCCCAGCCGAACGGCACCAGCCGCGAGGTCTACAAGGGCGTCATCGACGACACCGCCCGCGCGGTGTTCCAGGGCAAGATCACCGTCTGCCCCGACGCGCAGAAGACCGACGGCTATCAGCTGAACCGCGCCCTGCTGCTGTCCGACG
>CBFGPE010000137.1:0-18491 GCA_965650625.1 uncultured Azospirillum sp.
CCGTCGGTGGAGCGGGTTATAGGCGCCCTCCCCCAAACCACGCAAGCGCTTTTTTCGTCGCCTTCTGCATTTTTATGTTCGCTGAACCGACTGATATTTTCGTCAGAGCAGGCCGAGCGCCCGCAACTCCGCCGCCATATCGGCCGGCAACTCGTCCCCGGCCCCGCTGGCGGCGGAGAGATCCTGCGGAGCGGCCTCGGCCGTCAGGTAGCGCCAGCCCTGGAAGGGACGATGCGGGGTTGGCACCGTCGGCACCCGGTCGGCGGCGAGTTGCAGGGTGCAATAGCTCTCCCCCTCCTCGTCGGTATCGGTGTCAATGGCGAGGATCGGTTGGCGCACCAGGACGCTGCCCTTGATGACCCAATAGATCGAACCGCCGGCCAGCAACTCGTCGCCGCGCTTGGGCAGGCGGCGGGTGTAGACGGGGATGCGGGTCTGGCCGCCAGCCGTTGCGGCGCGGCGGTCCTGCAGTTCCGCCAGATGGTCGAGGTCGCGGACACCGACGGCGAGCTTGATGAGATGGAGAGGCATGGGGACGCTGAAGTCTCTGACGTGAAGAACGGAACCGCGCCCAACATAGCGCGCCCCCTGACATAGTGCGCTATGCAGGATTGTCCGTCTGCCGAGACCGCTGGGCGGATCTGTCCTCAGAGCGGATCGTTGCGGTCGGACCGGTTGGTCGGCCGGGCGTGGCCGATGATGGCGCTGAAGCCGAACAGCAGCAGCAGCACACCCATGACGATCTCGATGCCGCAGACCAGACGAACCGGTCCGGACACCGGGTGAATGTCGCCATAGCCGACGGTGGCGAAGGTCACGATGGAGAAATAGATTCCCTCGGCGAAGGTCAGGTCGCGCCTGACGCCTTCGATGACGAAGTTCGGCTCCGCCATGAAGCGGTCCATGATGGTGTAGATGGCGCCGAACAGGATGATGCAGAGCGAATAGAAGGTCAGGAAGGCGAAGGCCGGCAGGACCAGACGTGCCGATTGCTGGAAGAATCCTTCGAACAGCAGGCCGGCGTCGAGCAGGAAGATGGCGATGTCGCGCGACACCAGGGCGACGATGGCGGCGATGGCCGACATGGCCAGCAGGAAGATCGCGCCGATCGTCTGGGTGTCCATGGCCTGTTCGGGCACCAGGAAGGTCAGGGCGCCGATGCCCCAGACCGGCGCCATCCACAGGAAGACGCGATCGAAATGGCCCCCTTCCCGCAATCGCCGCGACATCACGATCCGCCGGATGTCCTCCGCCCGCCACCAGGCCCCGCCCAGGAAGGCGACCAGCGGCAGGACAAAGGCGACACTCTGGATCAACGGACTGATGTTGTGGAAATTGCTTTCCAGGAAAAAGACGAAGATGCAGGCATAGACGCCGATGAAGTTGGTCAGCGCCAGCGTGAAGAACTGGCTGCCCGGAAACAGATAGTGGAAGGCGCCGACCACGAGGCCGACCGATCCCAGCAGAACGAAGGTCAGATTGCCGGACACCGACCGGATCGACAGCGCGATCAGGCCGAGCAGCAGGGCCGTCAGCAACGCCCCGCCCAGCCAGGATTTGGATGCCCCCTTGGCTCCATGGGGGCTGCCGTGAGCCCCTCCATGGCCGTTGCCACCGGAACTGCCGGAAGGAACCGCCGGGGGCGGGCTGGTCGTCCGAGGGCGGCGGTCGGGAACGATCTGGTCCATGAGGCGGCAAACCGAAACGGAAACAGACACCAGACCCGGTGCCCGGACGAAGGTCCTATTCCGCAGTTATAGCGGTTTGCCCGCCCCGGGAGTCAGCATTTTCCGCAGCTCCCCGAGGATTCCGCCCCCTGCCCTACCAGCCGCCGGTGGTGAGCCAGCGGTCGACCATGTCGAGGCGGTCCCAACCCCAGAACGGCTCGCCATCGACGAAGACGAAGGGCGAGCCGAAGACGCCGCGGTCCACCGCATCATCGGTTTCGGTGCGCAGCCGGTCCTTGACCGCCGGGTCCTGGATGGCGGCGGTCACCGCGGCACGGTCAATGCCGACGCTGCCCAGGGTCTTCGCCGCGATCTCCGCCACAGTGTCGGCCGGTCCGATGTCCCGGCCCTCGCCGAAATGGGCGTGGAAGAGCGCATGGGCCAGCAGCTTCGCCTGTTCCGGATGCTCGTCGCTCAGCCAATAGAAGGCGCGCGAGGCGGCGACGCCGTTGACCGGAGCCGAATCGGGGAAGGTGAAGGGGGCCCCGGTCAGCCGGGCGATGCGGCCGACGTCATGAGTCAGATATTCGCCGCGCAAGGGCTGCTGCAGGTTGGGCTTCATGCCCGTCACCTTGAAGATGGCTCCGAGCAGGACCGGGCGCCAGGTGACGGTGCGGCCATGCTTCGCCGCCAGCTCGTCGATGCGCAGGCTGGCGAAATAGCCGTAGGGCGAGGCGAAGTCGAAATAGAAATCGATCGGGTCCGGCACGCGCGTTTCCTCTCCGACAGGTTTTCCGGAAAGGCTAACGCGGGTACGGGACAGCGTCCAGCAGTGCATCCAGGGGCGTCCGGGGAAGGCGCGATCCCCGAACGGTCCGGCCCCCGTCAGACCGTGCGCACCTTGGCGTCGAAGACGTAGCCGGCGCCGCGCTCGGTCTTGATGATGCGGGGTTCCTTCGGGTTGGCTTCGATCTTGCGGCGCAGGCGCAGGATCAGCACGTCGATGGACCGGTCGAACACCTCCGCCCCGTCGACGCGGGTGAGGTCGAGCAGCTGATCGCGGGTCAGCACCCGCTGCGGCCGCTTGACGAAGGCCGCCAGCAGGCCGAACTCCGCCTTGGTCAACTCCACCTCGCGCCCCTCCTGCCCGCGCAGGCGCTGGGCGGTGAGGTCGAGCTCCCAATTGGCGAACTGCACGACGGCGCGCAGTTCGTCCGCGCTGCGGGCGGGGCGGGCGTCGTTGGAGACGCGGCGCAGGACCGCCTTGATGCGGGCCAGCAGTTCGCGCGGGTTGAACGGCTTGGTCAGGTAATCGTCGGCCCCCAGCTCCAGCCCGACGATGCGGTCGACGTCCTGGTCCTTGGAGGACAGGATGATGATGGGGATTTGCGATTCGGTGCGGATCTGGCGGACGAGGCCCAGCCCGTCGCCGTCAGGCAGGCGCAAATCGCAGACCACGAGATCGACAGGGTCGCCATCCAAAGCCTGCCGGGCCGATGCGGTGTCCTGCGCCGTCGTGACCCGGTAGCCCTCTCCCGCCAGATATGAGGCCAAAAGCTCCCGAATCGGCTCGTCGTCGTCGACAGCGAGAATGTGCATGCCTGTTACCTCCCCAAATCTTCTTATCTCACGCGCGAGCGGCACGCAATGCGTTACAACCCCGTAACAGCCGCGGCCGAATCGCCGACCACATGAGTTGGTTGAAACCGCATCCTGCGCCGTCGACATAAAAGTACCGTTGCGCGGACATTAACCAGAAACAAGCTGCGGTTTAAATCCAGACCATTGAACAGGGGATGCTGGCGAACAGGGGACGGCGACCCGCCTCTGGACGCCGGACCAATGCCGTGATGGGGAAGCACCGCCATGTCGAACATCGATCATTGCCTGGAGCGCCTGGCCCTGCTCGACCGCGCCGACCGTCTGCTGAACGAGGTGCGGGTCTATGGGCAGCATGGCTCGATCCGCGAAACGCTGGCGCAGCACCGGCTGCTGCTGGGCGAGGCGAGGCGCCACCTCGACTCGGCGCGCTCGGTCGGGCGGCTGGGCTGAGGACCGTCGGCAAGACCATCATCATGTCCGGCTGCAACGCCCAGGCGGCACCGATGCCGTCCCACCGCACCGCCCCCCATGGCCAGCCCCACTCCAGGGCGGCAAGGCGGCTGCCCGTCGACGGCCACCGCCGTCCGGCGACGGAGCGTTGCGCCCATCATTCCATCTGCGTGACCGGTGCCGCACAGGTCGCGGCCCAAATCTCGCCACAGATCTCGGCCACCGGCGGCGCGCCGCTGTGGCGCACGATGATGGAACGCTGGCTGGCCGCAGCCCCCTGACCCGTCCGGACTTTCGGACAGCCTCCTGTTGCGCTCTCCCTAATCCCGCCCGATTTCGCGCCTATGTCGGCAGTCGGGAGCCACAATAAGGAGAGACCCATCATGACCCGCGCCATCCTTCTCGCCTCCACTGCCCTGCTGATTACGGTCCCGGCGGCGTTTGCCGCGACAGGCGGGCCGTCCGGCGGGCAGCTGGCGCTGACGCGGGTTCTGCTGTCCACCGGCGGCGTCGGCTATTTCGAATATGAGGCGACGGTGAGCGGCGATGCCGACCTGTCGCTGGAGGTGCGGCGCGATCAGGTCGACGACGTGCTGAAGAGCATCGTCGTTTATGACGACAAGGGCGGCGTCGGCACCATCGCCCTGCCGGGAGCCGAACCGCTGGACACCGCCTTCCGCGAGCTGCCCTTCTCGGCCGACGACCTCACCTCCCCCGCCGCATTGCTGAACGCGATGCGCGGGGCGGAGGTGACGACCGGCGGCTCCCGCCAGCTGACCGGCCGGCTGATGTCGGTGACCGAGGAGACGGTGCGGCTGCCGGGGAACGACGGCGCCACCACCACGCGCCATCGCGTGACGCTGATGACGGCCGAAGGCCTGCGCCAGCTGGTGCTGGAGGATGCCGACGCGCTGCGCTTCACCGATCCGGCGGTGCAGGCGCAGATCGACCGGGCGCTGTCGGCGGTGGCGGAGAACGCCCGGCGCGAGCGGCGGCGACTGACCGTCCACAGCCGGGCGCCACAGGGCCAGGAGGCCGGACAGGGGGCCGGCGAGCGGCGGGTCCGGGTCGGCTATGTCGCGGAGATGCCGCTGTGGAAGGCGACCTACCGGCTCAGCCTCGGCACCGGGGCCGGTCAAAACGGGCAGGGGCAAAACGGGCAGGGGCAAAACGGAAAAGAGCAAAACGGGCAGGCGGACAAGGGCAGCGGTGCACTGCAGGGCTGGGCGGTGCTGGAAAATCTGAGCGGCGAGGATTGGCGCGGCGTCGACCTGACGGTGGTGTCGGGCAATCCGGTCACCCTGCGCCAAGCGCTCTACACCCCCTATTTCGTCGAGCGGCCGGAGGTGCCGGTGGAGGTGCTGGGCCGGGTTCTGCCCAGCGCCGACGAGGGTGCGGTGACGCTGAACGACACCCGTCCGGCGATGCGGTCGCAGTCGGAAGCGTCGCGTGCCGGGGCGCCGCCCGCCGCCGCCGTGGCCGCTCCCCCGCCGATGCCCGGCGCGCCGGCTCCGGCGCCGATGGGGGACGCGCTGGCGAAGGTCGCCCCCTATGGCAGCGCCGCCAGCACGCCGGCGATGGCCACGGTGCGCGGCGCCGAGGCCGGTGCGGCGGAGGGCGCCCAGGTGCTGTTCCATTACCCGCAGCCGGTCAGCGTGCCGAATGGCGGGACTCTGATGATGCCGATCGCCGCAACCAGCCTGCCGGTGGAGCGGGTGGCGCTCTACCAGCCCGCCGCCGACGCCCGCCACCCGCTGGCCTCCCTGCGGCTGCGCAACGACGGCGACACCGCCCTGCCGCCGGGACTGCTGACCTTCTATGACCACGGCGCGGCGAACAGCGCTTATGTCGGCGATGCCCGGATGGCGACCCTGCCGGCGGGCGAGAGCCGGCTGCTGTCCTTCGCCGTCGATCAGGCGGTCACCGTCGACCGCGAGGAGAAGCCGAGCCGTCGGCTGTCCCGCGCCACCATCGCCGACGGCGTGCTGACCCTGTCGGTGATCGACCGGCAGAGCACGACCTATACGGTGGCCGGCGCCCCGGACGCGGACCGCGATGTCGTGATCGAGCATCCGCGCCGTCCCGGCTGGGACCTGGCCGAACCGGCGAACAGCAAGCCGGAGGCGACCGCCACCGCCTACCGCCTGCCGCTGGCGGTGCCGGCCGGCAAGACGGTGACGCTGACCGCCACGCTGGAACGGCCACGGCAGGAGCGGATCGTCCTGACCGACCTGACCGCCGACCAGATCGCCGCCCGCGCCTCCGCCCCCGAATTGCCGGCGGAGGTTCGTCAGGCGCTGACCACGCTGGCCGGTCTGCGCGCCGCCGTCGCCGAGAAGGAGCGCCGCATCGCCGAGTTGGAGCGCGAGCGGGCCGAGCGCATCGCCGACCAGGACCGCCTGCGCGAGAACCTGAAGGCCCTGCCGGCGGGCAGCGACCTGCACAAGCGGACGCTGGCCAAGATGGCGGAAGCGGAAAACCGGCTGGACGCGCTGGCGCGCGACATGACCACCGCCCGCAACGAGGCAGAAGCGGCGCGGCAGACTCTGCGGGAGCGGGTGAAGGCTCTGGCGATCTGAGGGTAGCAGAGAGTTGGGTGTCGGCTTGGATGCCCCCTCCCCGCCCTCCCCCGCCTTCGGCGGGAGAGGGTGCCTTATGCGAAGCGGCGGCAGTCCCCTCTTCCGCGTGAGCGGGGGAGGGTTAGGGAGGGGGCACCCGCCGCGACACGTCTCCTACAGCGTCGTCGCGCTGCAATAGGCCCAATCGTCGCCCTGCAGGCCGAAGAAGGCCGCGACCGGCTTGCCGCTGGAGCGGTCGACGACGACGCGGAAGCGGCTGCCGGTGCAGGTGCCCTGCGGCTGCTTGGCGAAGGGCAGCTTGACGTGCTTGGACTTCAGGCAGGAGTCCGACATCTTCGGCGGGTTGGACGGGCCGTCCACCTTCTTGCCGTTCAGCACCATGTAATAGTTGGTGGCCTGACCGCCCTTGACGTCGGCCTTCACCTCGATCTTGCCGAAGCGCGACTTGTAGAGGCCGGCATCCTGTTCGCCGTCGGGCGCACCGCTGAGCAGCGCGCGGAAGGAGATGGCGGCGCAGGACGGCGGATCCTTGGCCTCCGCCGGGGCGGCGGCCAGAACGGCAAAACCGCCGGCCAGCAGAAGAGCGGCGGGCATGGACAACAGACGCCGTGAAAGAAGATGGGCAGACAGCATGAAAGAACCCTTTCGAACCGGTTGAACCGTCACTTCGGCAACAGACAGATGGCGGTCTGCTGCATCAGGGCGCAGTCCTTCTCCACATCGCCATCCAGCATCGACACCTCGACCTGGGTGATCGTCAGGGTGCGGCCCGGCTTGACGACACGGGCGCGGGCGATCATCACGTCGCCCTTGGCGGGCGCCATCAGGTTGATCTTGAACTCAACCGCCAGCACCTCGGCACCTGCCGGCATCAGGCTGTAGGCGGCATAGCCGCCGGCATTGTCGGCCAGCGTGCTGACCATGCCGGCATGGAAGAAGCCGTGCTGCTGCGTCAGCTCGGCACGGAACGGCAGCCGCATCTCGCAGAATCCCGGCTCCACCGCCGTCAGTTCGATGCCGAGCGTCCGGCAGATCGGCTGCTGTTCGAAGGAGGCGAGACAGCGCGCCTTCCAGTCGGGGTCGCGGGGAACGAAGGTGTCGGCCAAGGCGAAGCACTCCGGCAAGGGGACGTTGCAGGACAGCCTGCGTCAGCCGCCCCGCCGGATCAAGCCCGGAACCCTGCAGGTCAGCTGCCGATCAGGCCCATCTGCGGGCTGGAGGGTTCGGCATGGGCGCGCATCGGCATGCGGCCGGCCAGATGGGCGGCGCGACCGGCACTGACCGCATCGCGCATCGCCGCCGCCATCCGCACCGGATCGCGCGCCTTCGACACCGCGGTGTTCAGCAGCACGGCGGCGCAGCCCAGCTCCATCGCCAGCGCCGCGTCGGATGCGGTGCCGATGCCGGCGTCCAGCACCACCGGCACAGGGCTGCGGGCGCAGATCGTCTCGATGGCGTGCGGATTGCGGATTCCCATGCCCGAGCCGATGAAGGCGCCCAGCGGCATCACCGCTGCCGCACCGAGGTCGGCCAGCTTGCGGCAGGTCACGGGGTCGTCGTTGCAGTAGGGCAGCACGACGAAGCCGTCATTGACCAGTTCCTCCGTTGCGCGCAGCAGTTCCTCCACATCGGGATAGAGCAGTTCGCGGTCGCCGATGACCTCCAGCTTGATCCAGGGGGTATCGAGCGCCTCGCGCGACAGCTGGGCGGTCAGCACGGCCTCCTTGGCGGTCATGCAGCCGGCGGTGTTGGGCAGCAGCCCGACCGGGCCAGTGGGGCGCCCGGCGGTGGCGCGGGCCAGCACGTCGACGAGGCTTTCCGAATAGCCGTCCAGGCTGATGCGCCGGATCGCCAGCGTGACCAACTCGCTGCCGCTGGCCGCCAGCGCGTCGAGCATCACCTGCTGGTTGGGATAGCCGGCGGTGCCGAGGAAGAGGCGCGAGCCGAGGTTGCGCCCGGCGATGGTGAGGGTGTCGGTTTGGGACATGGGGAGTGCCTTTTGGAAGGCCCTCTCCCGAGACGGAGTGTCACGGGGCGGGAGAGGAAAATTGGGGTCAGCCGCCTTGGATCGGGCGGACGATTTCCAGGCTGTCGCCGGGCTGGAGCGGGGTTTCGGACCAGCGGCGGCGGGGGACGACGGCGCCGTTCAGGGCGACGGCGACACCACGCGCTCCATCGGCGATGCCGCGGCCGGCCAGAAGTTCGGCCAGGGACGCAGCGGACAGCGGTTCTTCACGGCCGTTGATACGAATGGCGTTCATGCCGCCGCTCCCGCCGCAACGAAGCGGTCGGCGGCGAAGGGGCGCAGCAGCGGGTCGGTCTCGCCGGTCAGCACCAGCCGGGCGATGCCGTCGGCGGTCACCGGGGTCAGCAGGATGCCGTTGCGGTGGTGGCCGGTGGCGTGGATCAGGCCGGGAATGCCGCTCTCGCCCAGGATCGGCGCATCGTCGCGGCTGCCGGGGCGGAAGCCGACCCAGGCCTCCTCGATCGGCAGTTCGGCGATGCCGGGCAGGGCCCGCCATGCTCCCTCCAGCAGGGCGAACTGCCCGCCGGCGGTCAGACGGTCGTCGAAGCCGCGCTCCTCCGTCGTGGCGCCGATCAGCAGCCGGCCGTCCAGCCGCGGGATCAGATAGGTGCCGGGCGTCCACACCACATGGCGCAGCAGCGGCAACCGCGCGTCCATCCGCAGGCAGACCATCTGCCCCTTCACCGGCCGCACCGGCGGTTTGGCGACGGGCGGCAGTCCCGGAACCCCGGCCGACCAGGCCCCGGCGGCCAGCACCACCCGGTCGGCCCGGTGCAGCGTTTCGGCAACCCGCACCCCCACGGCGCGCCCGCCCTCCATCGCCAGCGCCACCTCGCCGCAGTGCTCATGCAGGCGGGCGCCGGCGGCTTCGGCGGCGCAGCGCAGGGCGGCCGCGACCTTGCGGTTGTCGACCTGATGATCGCCGGCGCAGAACAGCGCACCGGCGACGCCCGGCTGCAGGAAGGGCTCACGCCGCCTCACTTCGGCCCCGCTCAGCCATTCCACCGGCAGGCCCAGGTCGCGCTGGAAGCCGTGCAGGAAACGGACCTTGGCGGCATCATCGGCATTGAGCGCGATGACCATCGTGCCTTCGCTGCGCAGATCGACCGCCATGCCGCTCGCGGCTTCCAGATCGCGGGCGAAATCCGGCCACAGCGCCTGCGAGGCGCGGGTCAGCGGCAGCAGCCCCTCCTCGCCCGGCTCGGTCTCGACACAGGCGGCCAGCATACCGCCGGCGGCATGGGTGGCGCCGCGCCCCGCCTCCCCCCGCTCGAACAGATCGACGCGGCAGCCGGCCGACGCCAGCCTCCAGGCGATGGCGAGGCCGATGCAACCGGCGCCGATGATAGCGACGGATGGGCCGGTTCCGGAGTCGGAAACGGAAAATGGATGTGGTTTTGGCGCATGGATCATGCGGCGGCTCCCTTCGCTGGAATTACCCAGACAGGTTCGATGGGTGTGTTCTCAGCCGCGCGACCACCGCACGGCACCCCAGGCCTATGGCTTGCCTTATGCCAATGTTTCGCTGGCCCCACAAGCGGAATCGACACTCACCAATTCCGCAGCTCTACCCCATCCCTTCCCACCGATGCGGCGACATGCCACAGCCCGATAGGGAGTTTCCCGGATGAGAAACGCTACCAATAGGCAGCTAAATTATCCGCAAAATAAGCCATACCGGGACACTCGCGGCAACAAACGGGCGCGACCGGTGTGCGGAACGAACACCATCGATGACCGAGGATTCGCCAGCATGCTGTCATTCTTCCGCTCGGACACCCCGACCGCCCCCACGTCCGGCACTCCGGTCGGCAACCCGACTGGCAAATCCGATCCGGCAACACCGGCCGCCACGCCGGCGGAGACGCCGATCCGCAGCCTGTGCCTGCCGGCCGGCCAAATCGGCGCTGCGGCGCTGGAGGGGCTGAGTTTTGCCGCCGGCGCACCGGCGCTGGTCGTCGGCTTCGTGTCGCCGCATGTCGACTTCGCCGCCACCTCCCGCGCCCTGCGCTCCGCCCTGCCGCCGTCGACGCAATTGGTGCTGGTCTCCACCTCGGGCGAGCTGTGCGCTGCCGAAGGCCAGCCGCTCTACCGCAAGGCCGGCGACCGCTGGGACAGCGTGGTGCTGCAATCCTTCAGCCCGCGCCTGTTCGCCGGGGTCAGCGTCCACACGGTGCCGCTGCATTGCGACGACCTGCGCGCCGGCCGCCCGACCCGCGACGTGGCTGCAAGGGTGGATGCGATCCGCGGCGAGCTCGACCGCATCCGCGTCCCCTTCGCCGTCGACAGCCACGACACGGTGGCGCTGACCTTCATCGACGGCCTGTCGGCCAGCGAAAGCTGGTTCATGGAGGCGGTCTACCGCTCCGGCCACTTCCCCTGCCTGTTCATCGGCGGCTCGGCCGGCGGCAAACTGGACTTCCGCAACACCCATCTGTTCGACGGCCAGCGCGTGCTGGAGAATTCGGCGGTGACCATCTTCCTGAAGATGGCGCCCGGCATCCGCTACGGCATCTTCAAGTCGCAGAATTTCCGCCCGACCCAGACCCGCTTCGCCGTGGTCGACGCCGACCCGATGCGCCGCATCGTGCGCAGCGTGATCGACCGCGACAGCTTCGAGGTCATCGGCTTCATCGACGCGCTCGCCAAATCCCTGCGCTGCAAGCCGCAGGAGCTGCCGGGCAAGCTGGCCAACAACACCTTCGCCATCGAGATGGAGGGGGAGCTGTTCGTCCGCTCCATTTCCGGCTTCGATTTCGAGAAGGGCGAGGTCGGCTTCTACTGCGACGTCAATCCCGGCGATTCGCTGTGCCTGGTGGAGGCGACCGACTTCGTCCGCCAGACGGAGGACGACCTCGCGGCCTATCTGCGCGGCAAGCCGCGGCCCCTCGGCGCCATCCTGAACGACTGCATCCTGCGCCGGCTGAACAACCAGGACCAGCTGTCGCGGGTTCATGCCTTCGACGGTCTGGCCGCCGCCGGCTTCTCCACCTTCGGCGAGCTGCTGGGCATCAACATCAACCAGACCCTGTCGGCGCTGATGTTCTTCGAGGTTCCGCCCGGCACCGCGTTCTCCGACGACATGGTCGACCGCTTCCCGGTGCATTACGCCCGGTTCCAGAGCTATTTCATCGCCACCCGCTACAACCGGCTGGAACTGCTCAGCCGCATCCGCAACGCGGTGATCGAGCGGATGCACAGCTATCTCGACGCGCTGGTCACGCTGAACAGCGGCGTGCAGGAGACCGCCAGCTATGCCGCGCGCATCGGCGGCTCAATGTCGGCGATCGAGGCGACGCTGAACCGCCACGCCAGCCTGTTCGACGGCCATGCCGACCGCAAGGAGGCGCTGGTGCGCGAGTTCACCCAACTCAACACCGTGGTGAAGAGCATCGAGAAGGTGCTGTCGGTGATCGACGGCATCGCCAGCCAGACCAACCTGCTGGCGCTGAACGCCACCATCGAGGCGGCCCGCGCCGGCGAGGCGGGCAAGGGCTTCGCCGTGGTGGCGGCGGAGGTGCGCAAGCTGGCCAACGACACCAAGCAGACGCTGGGCGACACCCGTCGCGCCATCGATCAGGTGGTGACGTCGGTCCGCTCCGTCGGCGGCCAGTTGGACGACACCAGCGCCCGCATGGACGAGGCCGCCTCCGCCTCTCACGAGTTGCAGACCGACATCCACGCGGTGATCGACGAGGTCGAAGGGGCGCAGAAGGCCATTGAGGGCCGCCTGTCCGACATGAACGACCATGCCCGCCGGATGGAGGACATCAACCACTACATCGGCTTCCTGAAGCAGCTCGACCGGGCGGGGTGAGGGCGCGCGGCGGGTGCCCCCACCTGCCGCAGCACCTACAGCAAAAACACCGACGCCAACCCCAGGAACGCCAGGAAGCCGACGACGTCCGTCACCGTCGTCAGGAACACCGCGCTCGACACCGCGGGGTCGACCCCCAGCTTTTCCAGCCCCAGCGGGATCAGCGCGCCGCTCAGGCCCGCCACCACCAGATTGATGATCATGGCGAGCGCGATGACGACGCCGATCAGCGGGCCAAACCAGACCAGCGCGATCGCGCCGACCATCACGGCGAAGATGCCGCCGTTGATCAAACCGACCAGCAGTTCCTTCCCCACCACGCGCAGCGCGTTGGCCGACGACAGCTCGTGCGTCGCCAGCGCGCGGACGACGACGGTCAGCGTCTGGGTGCCTGCATTGCCGCCCATCGAGGCGACGATGGGCATCAGCACCGCCAGCGCCACGATCTGCTCGATGGTGGCCTCGAACAGCGAGATGACGCCCGACGCCAGGAAGGCGGTGGCGAGGTTGATGGTCAGCCAGCCGACGCGGCTGCGGGCGATGTCGGCGATGCCGCTGAACACGCCGGTGTCGCCCGACCCGCTCAGCTTGCGCAGGTCGTCCTCCGCCTCCTCGTCGATGATGCGGACGACGTCGTCGACGGTGATGACGCCGATCAGCCGGCCGGCGGGGTCGATAACGGGTGCGGAGACCAGGGCGTATTGCCGGAACAGGTTGGCGACCTCCGCCCGCTCCATGGTGGCGGGGATGGCGTCGACCTCGCCGGTCACCAGATCGGCGATGCGCACTGCCCGGCGCTGGCGCAGCAGGCGCGACAGCGGCACCGCGCCCACCACCCGGTGCATGGGATCGACGATGAAGATGTCGTAGAAATCCTCCGGCAGCGTGTCGGTCGCCGCGCGGACGAAGTCGATGGTCTTGCCGACCGTCCAGAATTCCGGCACCGCGACCAGCTCGCGCTGCATCATGCGGCCGGCGCTGTCCTCGTCGTAGGTCAGGTTCTCCTGCACCAGCGCCCGTTCGGCGTCGGGCAGGTTCGCCAGGATCTGCGCGCGGGTCTCGGCGTCCAGATCCTCGATCAGCTCCACCGCGTCGTCGGTGTCGAGGTCGGCGACGGCGGCGGCCAGTTCCTGCGGCTCGAACCGTTCGATCAGCGCTTCGCGGAGATCGGGGTTCAGGTAGGACAGCACCTCGCCGTCCAGTTCGGCGGGAAGCAGGTCGATCAGGTCGGCGCGCTCGGCCGGCTCCGCCTGTTCGATCAGGTCGGCGATGTCGGCGGCATGAAGCCCGTCGAGCCGCGCCAGCACGGCCTCGCGTTCGCGGGCGCGCAGCAGGCCGACGATCTCTTCCACGAACTCCGGCTCGACGCCGTAGGGCCGTTCGTCCTCCGCCTCCGGACCCGGATGAGAACGGGCGTGGGCGGCGCCGTCGGGGCGCAGATCCGGCGTGTGGGGATCGGTGTGCATGCCGGCACCCTCCCTTCGACGATGCAATCCCCCCACATGCCTGAGCCGGGTCACCGGCGGCATGGGAACGGTGGGACGGCTCCGCGACATCGGACGGGGCCGAAGGCGCTTGGGGCCGGCGTTCGGGGTTTGCGGGTTGTGGAAGCCTTCCGGCCGGTGCCGGGAGCCGTCCGTCAAGGGACGGGACCGGTGACGGCGGAAGCGCCCCCGACATAGAGGCGCCGCCCCCGTTTGTCCAGCCCGGTTCGGCGGAAACCGGCAGGCAACGGCGGCATTGGCAGCTTTTGCCACCATATCCTTGCACCGCCGCGACCCTTCATGCTCCCATGCATCTCGCGCCGCATCCGCGGCGGCGCCTGATGGGGAGAGGGACCGGACGCGCCGATGGAGTATGCCTTCACCACCGTCGGCGATCGCGACGGCATCCTGCTGTCCGGCCGCTGCACCTACGAGGACGGCACCCGCTTCCACGACATGCTGCGCGACTGGGACTTCGCGGCCAGCCCGGTGGTCCCGATCGATCTGCGCTTCGTCACCTTCATCGATTCCGCCGCCATCGGCATGATGTTCATCCTGGCGAACCGCTGCCGCGAGGCCGGCGGCCACATCGTCGCCAGCGGTGCCGCCCCGCACATCGTCCGCGCGCTGCGCCGCGCCACGCTGGACCGCTACATCGAGTTCCGCTGAGGCCATCGGGGGCTTCAAAGCAGGCCGCCGCCCCGAAATCGGGGAGGGAGGCACCCCGAACCGCACTTCCCGGTCCCGGACGGCGCCTTCCGATGCGCCGTTGACCCATCCTGTCATAAAAACGCAACACTGGGTGCTCCGTTACCATCCAGTGTTGGAGCCCCCGTGGAGTTTCTGCATCGTCTCGACCAGTCACTGCTGCTGTGGCTGAACCAGTTTGCGGGGCACAGCGCGGCGTTGGACATGGCGGTACGCGGGATCGCCAACATCTATCTGATCAAGCTGGGGCTGTTCAGCGCCGCCCTGTGGTGGCTGTGGTTCCGGCGGGAGGAGACGGAGGCCGGGCACCGGCTGGTGGTGGACGCCATCACCGCGGTGGTGCTGGCGGTGGCGGTGTCCATCCTGATCCAGGCGGTGATGCCGGCCCGGCCGCGTCCCTTGCACGACGCCGGCCTTGCCTTCGTCCCGCCCATCGGCCAGAGCCGCGATGCCCTGAAGAACTGGAGTTCCTTCCCCAGCGACAACGCCGCGCTGGGCTTCGCGCTGGCCGCCACCTTCCTCCGCGCCTCGCTCCCGTGGGGGCTGCTGGCCTGCCTGTGGGCGGCGCTGGTGATCGCGCTGCCGCGCGTCTATTTGGGCCTGCATTATCCGGGCGACGTCACCGGCGGCGCCCTGATCGGCATGCTCAGCGCCTTCGCCATCGCCCGGCTGCTGCCGATGGGCGGCATCCATCGGCTGGTCGCCTGGATCGAGGAGCGTTGGCGCCCCTGGTTCTACAGCGCCGCCTTCCTGGTGATCTACGAGATGATGGTGCTGTTCGAGGATCTCCGCCGCGCCGCCGGGGGTGCGTCCAAGCTGCTGCACGCGCTGGCGGGGTAAGGCCCGGATACTGAAGCCCGGAAACGAAAAAGCCCGCTCGGTCTTGCGACCAGCGGGCCTTTCGGTGTTCCCGTATCCCCGGGATGGTCCCATCTGCATGGGAGAGTGGTGCGGTCGAGAAGACTCGAACTTCCACGGGTTGCCCCACAGCGACCTCAACGCTGCGCGTCTACCAATTCCGCCACGACCGCATCAGGCTGGTAGTCCCCGACGCTCGCTCGCGCGCCTCATCGGGTGGAGCGGGTAGATATCAGCTTCCCGATGGCCGATCAAGCGTTACAATCATCGTCTGCGAAGAAAAATGCGGTACGGTCCTCCGGCGGCTCCGCCGATACCGCCCGCCGACATCGTTAGAGACCAGATCGAATGACCTCCCCGACCAGCCTGTCCGCCAGTCAGCCCGACACGTCAGCCCCGCAGCAGATCGAGTGGCGCATTTCCGACCAGCCGGTGCCCTATCCCGACGCCATCGCCGAGATGGAGGCCCGCGTCGAGGCGATCCGCGCCGGCACCGCGCCGGAACTGGTCTGGCTGCTGGAGCACCCGCCGCTCTACACCGCCGGCACCAGCGCGCGCGACGAGGATCTGCTGGAGGCCGACCGCTTCCCCGTCTACCGCAGCGGGCGCGGTGGCCAGTACACCTATCATGGGCCGGGACAGCGCGTGGCCTACGTCATGCTGGACCTGAAGAAGCGCGGCGCCGACATCCGCGGCTTCGTCCGCGATCTGGAGGAATGGATCATCCGCACGCTCGCCGCCTTCAACATCAAGGGCGAGCGGCGCGAGGGCCGCGTCGGCATCTGGGTCGACAAGCAGCCCTATGGCGGGCTGAAGGGCCAGGAGGACAAGATCGCCGCCATCGGCGTGCGGGTGCGGCGCTGGGTCAGCTTTCACGGCATCGCCCTGAACGTGGAGCCGGACCTGTCCCATTTCGGCGGCATCGTCCCCTGCGGCATCGCCGAGCATGGCGTCACCTCGATCGTCGCGCTGGGCCAGCTGGTGACGATGGAGGACGTCGATTCCGCCCTGATCGCGGCATGGCCGGAGGTGTTCGGCGGCCCGATGCGGGGCGAGGGAGACGGCCGGGGGGACGCCTAATACTTCTTGAACCCGCCGGCGGCCGGGGTGGCGGCCTGGGTGCCGGCGGGGTTCACGCGCGGGTCCTGGTTGTCCATCGACTGCACGGTGCAGCCGGTCGAATCGCCGTTGCGGAACAGGTAAATCTTCTTGCGGTCGGCCTTCTTGCCGGGGTCGTGCAGGTTCAGCCCATGGCCGAAGGCGACGCCCAGCACCTCGCCCTTGTAATAGGCGCGGAAGCGCATCGACTCGATTTCGTTGAAGCGCAGGGCGGCGCACTCCTTGCTCAGGTCCTTCTCGAACTTGCCGGCCTTGCGCCAGTCCTCCTTGGAGCGGATCGTCATCCATTGCGACGGCAGCGCGTACTGCACGATCGGCGGGGCGATGGGCAGGCTGGACCCCGGCTGCGGCGGCGCCATATGGCCCTGCTCCGTCCGCTCCAGCGCACCGGCCAGCGCCGGGGTCGCCCCCAGCAGAGCCAGCCCGCACAGCCAGAGGGCTGCCTTGATGGGCGCATCAAATCCGGACATCGAACCCACGCTCCTTGACCTCGCCGACCGGCTTCTCCGTTGCCGATTTGTGGTTTGAAGGCGACACGGTCGTCCCCTCTCCCAACCGTCCGGAGAGCGACAGCGACAAGTCCAGCGCTCCGCCTTCGGCCGGCGCACCCAGCGGCGACAAGGTCACCGTGCCTTCCAGCCCCTGCGGCGGCCCGGTCATCGCCCCGCTCAGTGCTGCCATGACGCGGCCGAGATCATCGATGGCGACCCGGTCGGTCTCGACCGTCAGCCCCTTGCCGGGACGGATGGCGGAGCGGAGGACGCCAAGCATGGCGGCCAGCCCCTCTCCCTTCTCCTCGGCCGGTACCCGCGCCAGCACCAGCGCCGCGTCGTCCAGCCTCACTTCCGCACGCCCATCAGCCACGACCAAGCCGATTCCTTGCAGCTCGACCGCCACATCCTGCCGGGCATCCATTGCCAGAGGCCGCAACTCGCCGGCCGGTCCATCCAACGCCATGACGGCGGACCGGCGCTCCGTCTCGCCGAAGCGGGCGAAGAGCGCAGCTTCGGCAGCGGCGGCATCGCTCCCGTCCATGCCGAAGGCGGCCAGCAGCCGGCCCAGATCGCGTGCCAGCGCCTGGATCGCCGGCCCCAGCCGGTCGGCAAGGTCGGCCGCCGGAGGTTCGGACGACCGCGCCGGCGTATCCTCCGCCGCCTCCGGCCCCAGGGTGAGGCGGACGGCGGGGTCGCCACGTCCCGGCGCGGCGGAAGCCTTTGGCGCCGGCGCGGCCACGGGCGCGCGGACAGCCCTGCCCTTCGCCTCCGCCGCCTTGGCGAAGACGCCGGTGAGCATGGCCTTCATGTCGGCCACATCCGGCTTCCTGGCTGCCATCTGACTACCGTTCCAAACCACTTCGGCAACCAGCATGCCGCCGTCATGGTTAGCGGAACGCTAATGCGGCACCTACGCGGTCGGCCGCTGCTCGAAACCGGCCATGCCGGGGTCCTGCTCCGGTTCGGACACCACGTCGCGGACGATGGCCGACGGCGGGCCGCGGCGGCAGGCGTCCAGCATGCGGTCGACGGCGTCGGCGGGGCCGGCGAACAGAGCCTCCACCGTGCCGTCGCTGCGATTGCGCACCCAGCCGGTCAGGCCGAGCCTGCCGGCCTGATCGACGGTCCAGCCGCGATACCACACCCCCTGCACCTTGCCCTGGATGCGGACGCGCACCGCCTTCCGGCCATCCTTCCGGTCATCAGCGGTCATGCGGCGCCACCCTTTGCGGCGGCGCTCCGTTTGCTCTGCTCCTCGTCCAGCAGGGCCTTGCGGGACAGTTTTCCGATCATGGTCTTGGGCAGCTCCCGGCGGAATTCCACGACTTTCGGCATCTCGATGGGCGACAGCTTGTCCTTCAGGAAGGTGTGCAGCTCCTCGGCGGTCAGGGTCTGGCCGTCATCCAGCCGGACATAGGCCTTCACCGTCTGGCCGCGATACTCGTCCGGCACACCGGCCACCACGCATTCGGCGACCGCCGGGTGCAGGTAGATCGCCTCCTCCACATTGCGGGGATAGACGTTGAAGCCACTGCACAGGATCATGTCCTTGATGCGGTCGACGATAGTGGTGTAGCCGTCCTCGTCCATCACCCCGACATCGCCGGTGTGCAGCCGGCCGTCGACCAGCGTCTGCGCCGTCTCGGCCGGGCGGCGCCAATAGCCCTTCATCACCTGCGGCCCGCGG
>CBFGPE010000138.1:0-18204 GCA_965650625.1 uncultured Azospirillum sp.
TAGGACGATAGATACCGCTCCACCGGCAGGAAAGGAAAATTGCGCGGTATGCGTGCTGCGGGACCCATTAAAAGAACAATAAATATGCCAATTGGCATAAATCATCCTTGTTCGATTGCAGGGTCGTTCCCAGAAAGGGCATCTGTTCCGCCCGACCAGGTCGGAAAAGCAGCCCGCCGTGCACCTGCGGCGCGCAGCCATGGTCGTACTCTTCGGTTGCGCGGGGGTGCCGCGAGCGTTTCGGGGACGCGGACTGGCGCGGTCGGACACGGGTGCCGGGCAGCGATCGCCACGCCGTCGCTATCATCCACCCTTTCGCTTTGGGACGCTGGGCGGTCCCAGCCGGCATCCCGGTGCGCCGTTGTCCAGCCTCCGCCGGATTGCGAATGTCCTTCCGGTCAGGCGTTCTGGCGACGACGCGCCGGTACCCTGATCCGCCCGCGCAGGCCGGCGGCCGCGGCGGCACTGACCAACTCGGTCAGGATCACACCCAGGCCGTACAACGTCGCCGCCCGGAGCACCATCGGGCGGTCGCCAGGATCGGCCAGCGCTGCGCGAATCCTGTGACCCTGCACCACTAGAGCGGCGACGCCCTCGAGAATGCGTCTCTCGCGCAGCTCATGGCTGCGGGCGGCGAAGAAGGCCTCGGCGTTGCGCCGTTCGGTCGCTGTCAGCTCGGCGGCGATGCGGGACGGCAGTCCCTCGGCGTCCAGGGGCAGCGTGGCGACGACCCGTTGCCGGTTCCGGCCAATAGCCGGGTCGTAGCGGACACTGATCACCTGAAGGCAGCCGGCTCCACGCTTGCCCCTGCGCTCGCGGATCATCGCGGTCCTCCGGTCGTCGGGTGTGAGGCGGGCGCTTCCCGTCCGCCGGCGGACGGGGCTGGACAGCCGGCGGACCGGCGTTGCCCGCCTTTTTCGGAAAGCGTCTCCGCCGTACTCCAGTCCGCTGCACTCGCCGTCATCGGCATCCTTTCCCCTCCGCTCATCGGTGCGCCGGGTATATGGGGTCAGCCCGTTTCCGGCATCCCTCGTCATCCGTCCATTTTCTCACCCCAGGGAAGGCAGCGGACCGCACGATGCCCCTCGCCGCGGCAGTCCAGGGCGAGTATCGACAATTACCTTGTAGGCCTCGACGGCGTTCCCGGTGTTCGTCCATTCGCAATGCTGCGCATTCGGCAGATCATACCCGTTATCATCTTCGGCTCTCGAGTATCTGACCTTGACGCGGCCGGACGACAGAATCTTGTAGTGAGCCTCCCGGGTGACTGAGCCGTTGGTGCCCGTTCGGAATTTCACGTTGCCGAATTGGCTGTTCATGGTGTTATCCAAGGCTTGGAGGTGGGAGATCCGCCCTATCGTTTTCAGTCGGGATCGGCGGCGGCGATCGCCCGCATGATGTCGTGTCGGCTGATGGAGCCGACCTCGACCAGCATGTCAGCGGCCGCGCGGAGGATGACCAAGGCATCTGCCTCCAGGTCGGCGGCGCCACGGCGGGCTTGCTCGTCCAGAACAAGCCCCCAGGCTTGTTCTCTGCGCGCAACCAAAGGTCGACCGAACTTTGGAGCACCATAAATTCCATTGCGGATGACCGCCATGCAGAGGTGCCACGAAGCGTCACCGCGGCGGCTCTTGCAGCCCCTTTTGCGCTGATGAGCCGCCCAGACGCGGCAGTCAGCCATTAAGGCCTCGAACATTTCCTTGGCGTCCTGGTATGTGTCGTCTCGAACAGCGCTCAAGAGGGCGATGGCGTCACGGTAGTTGGACATGGTGGTCTCCAGGGCATCAGTTGGTGGGGCGGAGAAGCCGCCCCGCTGGCTTCAGGCGGATTGACGCGTGGCGGCTGCGACGTTGTGGAGGGAGAGCGCTCGGTTATGGAGGCGGACTTGCAGGAGGGTGTGCAGGCCGGCGGCCATGTCGCGCTTGAAGTCGCAGAGGTCGCGGACGTTGTGGAGCAGGGTGATAAGCGGTGTATCCGGCGTGCCGTCGCCGCGAAGCAGCGCGGTCAATGGGCGGTCGCCAGGATCGGCCAGCGCCGCGCGCATTCTGTGACCCTGCACCATCAGGGCGCCACCGCTCTCGAGAATTCGTTTCTCGCTCAAGTCATTGCTGCGGTCGACGAAGTTGGCCTCAGCGTTGCGCTGCTCGGTCGCTGTCAACTCTGCAGTAATGCGGGATGGCAGGCTCTTGGCGTCCAGGGGCAGCGTGGCGACGACCCGTTGTCGGTGCCGGCCGATCGTCGGGTCATAGCGAACGCTGATCACCTGGAGACAGCCGGCTCCATGTTTGCCTCTGCGTTTGCTGATCATTGCGGTCCTCCGGTCGTCGGGTGTGAGGCGGGCGGTTCCCGTCCGCCGGCGGACGAAGCTGGACAGTCGGCGGACCAGCTTTGTTCGCCTTTTCCGGAATGCGTCTCCGCCGTGTTCTAGTCCGCTGCACTCGCCGTAATCCCCATCCTTTCCCCTCCGCTCATCGGTGCGCCGGGGATATAGGGTCGGTCCGTTTCCGGCATCCCTCCATTTTCTCACACCAGAGGAGGCCGCGGACCTCGCGATGCCCCTCGTGGAGGGGCGTCGCCTTTCCTCCCTTGTTCTTCCAGTTCGACGGATTTAATGATTTGGAGAGCGAAAAGCCGCGCCCGATCAAGCGGTTGCCAATGTCATCCCGGCGTCTGTTCGGGGGCTTCCTGGCATTCGTTCGGGGCCATCCCGGCATCCATTCGGGGGCGTTCCCGAGCAAGGCCGTCATCGGCGGACGAAATCCCGCAAAGGCGGACGAAAGCGGTCCGCAACCCCTTGATCCAGCAGAAGCAGACTAATCATCGAAGAGTCATCGATGACTCCAGTAACCACGGTCCCAAGGGGCGGTGTCACTTTTTCGGAGACGCTGCGTCGGAACAGCCCCATATCCTCGTCGGCGACGCAACGCATATCCGCTGGCCCACCCTCCGCTTGACCCGCCGTACCCGCATGGCGGCCACCGTGGAGGAGCAACATGACGACCGCCCATTCGCTCGAGGCCCTCGCCCGGCTCATCACCCGCAGCGCCGCCCTGGGGCGCGCGATCCATCCGCTGCTCGACGGCCCGGCGCCGTCCGAGGCGCTCCGATGCCGGATCATGGAACTGGCGGGCCTCTGCGACCGGGTGCAGGACCGGAGCGTCGACGACGAGGGTGACGACCCCGACGATCGCTACGAAGCGGCGTTCGATGCGGCCCTGCGCCGGCAGGCCGAGGAACGCGCCGTCGAGGCCCAGGTTCTCGACCTTCTTCAGGCGATAACCGAGGACGCCGTCGTCAGCGGCCGCCTCGCTGTCCCCCACCAGCACCTCGAGATCACCATCACGGTGCATGACCGCCCGCGCAAGGCACGGGTGGCGGTCCTTCGTTGACGCCGGACATCCCCGTCGCCATGTGACCGCAGGACGTCGAGGAAATCGGCGTCCTGCGCGCGCCTCCTCCGTTCACCGCCCCGTAGGACCGGCGCACCGAAGGAGGAGCACCGATGTTGCTTGACCACACATGGTACAGCCCTGCCGAGGCCGCCTTCCATTGCGGCGTGACGCCGCGGACCGTCGAACGGTGCGTTATCCTATCGGCCGACACAATGCGCAGCGTCAGCCGCACGGCCCTGTTCGAGTTTGAGCACGCCTACGGCAGGGTGACTCCGCAGGGATTTGATGTCTAGCTGGAACGCAGGCGATCAATCGCTTGCGCGTTCGAAAGCCTCAGTCGTCGCACCATGGCGATGACGTCGGCATCACTTGGTTCATAAAGGTCCTCGGGCCAGCACGCCATAAACGCGGCTGCGGGCAGCGTCTCGAGGCCGATCCAACGGTCCCACTCGCTTGGCACCGAGAAATGCGCGATTCGCTCGACGCCGCCCAGCCACGTCAGCCCCGCGGCCCCATCGACCGTCAATTCTCCCTTCCGTAGGCGGATGAGCGCGTGGATGGTACCGTCACAAATAGCGTAAATCTCCGGGATGCTGACCAACGGATGCCGTTCTCGAAAAGCGGCCAGTGTGCCCGGCAGCGGTTGTGGCCGCGCCACCTCGGCCCCATGAGGAAAGTACGGACGCAACGCGGCGCTCAGCGCCGAAGCCGCCAGCGGGCGCTCGATGGTCCAATTCAGCACGACACCGACGATCGGCGCCCCGCCAGGCAGCCCGATGGTATCGAGGACACGGTCGACCAGCGTCGGCGAAACGCCGGTGCCGCCGTTCAGCCAGCGCGACAGGTTGCTGCCAGCGACACCGGCGAGCCGCCCGACGTGGCGGACACCACCGTTCAACATGATTGCGGCACGGAGCGTTTCCCGGTCCCAGTGCGCGTGCGCCAAGGGCGACCGAGTGGTGGCGGCTCCCGTTGCTGCCCTCTCTTCCAACAGCCCCATATTGGCCGGGCGTGTCCCGCGCGCGGGGCGGCCGTCGGCCTTGCGGACCTTGGCGGTCCACTCCGTCGAGGCGCTTTCGGTTCCAGTCATACCACACCGCGCGAGATGATAACGACGATGATCGCAAGTGTCACAATTCCGAACGATGAAGACAACCCCATATCGGCGATGGTGGCGTGAACAGCAGCTTTTTCAGCAGCCACGTGTATGGCGCTCGCCCCGTATAAATGGATTTATACATACCCTGTGTATGACGGAGTCCGAAATGCGGTGCAGCGTCAGGACGTTGGAGCGATTGGAACCGCGGCCTCCGAACGCCCCTTGAACATGACCACGACCGAGGCACTGATGCCACCCAAGACCAACCTGGTAGTGCCTTCCTCACCACTCCACGCGCCGGCGGGACGCGCCAAGACGATCGCCGAACTCGCCGCGTACGCCAAGTCGCTGTCCCTCGCTGACCTGTCCCAGGTTCTCGAGGAGGGAACCAACGCGGCCAAGGCCGAAAAGACGCTCGCGACCTATGCATCCGGCTGGAAAGGCTTCGTAGAGTTCTGTGCGCGCCGCGGGTTCCGACCTCTGCCGGCGAGCAGCGAAGCCGTCAGCTACTACATCGCAGAACGGGCCTTCGCCGGGCTCAAGCACAACACCCTCAACCTCGACCGCGCCGCCATCCGCCACTTCCACGTCCAGGCCGGGCACGTCGACCCGACCAAGGCTCGTGAGGTCCAGGACTTCCTGAAGGGTCACCAGCGCCTTCAAGCGAGCAACCGTATCGGCGTGGCCAAGAAGGAGCCGTTGCTCACGGACGACATCCGGAGGCTGTGCTCGATCCTCGACAACGACAACAGCCTGCAGGCGATCCGCAACAAGGCGTTGATCCTGTTCACGTACGCCGGTGCGCTGCGCGTCTCCGAAGCCATCGCCCGGCGCATCGGCGACGTCCCGATCACCTCGAGGGGCATCGCCGTCTACCTCGCCACATCCAAGGGGGATCAAACGGGCAAAGGCCAGTACGCGGGCATCCTCCGCGGCGCCAATCCGGAGACCTGCCCCGTCCTCGCGTTGGCGACGTGGCTCGAAGCGATGAAGAAGCAGGGCATCACGGACAAGGACCGTCCACTCTTCCCCCGGATGCGTGACTTTTCGGATCGCGGCCTGGGCGTCCGGATCCACAACCGGCCCATCGGTACAAACTGGGCGCGCGAGATCCTCAAGGCGGCCTGCAAGAAAGCGAAAATTCCCGACGAAAACATCTCCTTCCACTCACTTCGGCGCGGACACATCGAGCAGGCGATGGCCAACGACGCGTCCATCAAGGAGGCTCTCGCCCAGGGGCGCTGGAAAAACCCGGAGACCCTCATGGAGTACTGGTCGAGGAGAGCTGCCCTCGACCTGTCCTCGTCCTGTCACCTCGGCCTCTGACAGGACGCCTCGCCATGACCGACACGTCGCGCAGGAGCGCCTCGCAGCGGCAAATGCAGGACAAGGCAGATCGCATCCGGCTTTCCGAGGCGCTGTCGCTGGATGACCTCGCCCAGATCCTCGCCCAAGGCTGTGCCGCCGCCAAGGCGGCCTCAACCCGGAGCGGCTACGCCGACTATGTCCGACAGTTCCAGGAATTTTCGGAGCGCCGCGGGTTGCGGAGCCTTCCCGCCGACGCCGAGACCATCCGCTTCTTCCTCGCCGAGAAGGTCAAGGGCGGAAGCATGGCCAGCACCCTGTCCAAAGCCCTCAGCGCCATTGCGAACCATCACCGGCAACACGGCCACGCGGACCAGACCAAGGCACCGACGATCCGCGATTTCCTGAAGGGACGGCGCCGCCTCGACGCGGAACAGGGGAACACGCGGCGGAAGGCGCCTCTGCTCACCGACGACCTCGCCGTCCTCGCCGCGACTCTCGACGCTGACGACGATCGCTGTGCCGCGTTGCGCGACAAGGCTCTGCTCCTCACCCAGTTCGCCGGCGGCTTCCGCAGCGGCGAGGTACGCTCCATCCATTTCGCGGACCTGGACTTCGTCGCCAATGGCCTCGTCATTACCCTGCACCGCTCCAAAACGAACCAGGAAGGCAAGCCCGAACCCGTCCTCGTCGCCTGGGGAATGAACGAGCAGACCTGCCCGGTCATCGCTATGGCCAAGTGGCTCGAGGAACTGAAGGGCCGCGGCGTGACAACGGGGCCGGTGTTTCCCGGTTTGACGTACGCTCCGTACGGCATCCGACCGCGCAAGAAGAGCATCGGCAAATGGGGGCACTGGCAAATGCTGAAAAGGCGTCTGAAGGCGGCCGGATTGGATGCCGACCTGTATGGAACGCATTCCCTGCGTCGCGGCCACGCGACGCAGGCCCTCGATTCCGGAGCGACGATTGAAGAGGTGATGACCCAATGCCGATGGAAGGATCCGACGATGCTCCTGCTGTATTGGGAGAGGGGGCGCGCGCTCATGGCCGGACAGACCTCCTCCGGTCATCTCGGGCTTTAGGGAAGATGAGCATGGCTGCCGCTCGCTCTCAGAAACCCCGCTCGGACGCGAGGGAGTCCGGGAGCACTCCCATGCGTTCATTCCGCGCGTCCGATGACGTTTGGGAGAAGGCGCTGGCGTTGCGGGCAAACGTCAACAACGACCGGAGAAGAACGAAGCTGCGGGCCTACAACATGTCGCATCTGCTGCGGTTGATGATGGAGCACTGCGTTGAGCACCCTGAATTCCTGAAGGGGCAGCCGGCTTCGGCTTTCGAGCTGTCGCCGGAGGTCGCCCAGCGCGAGGCGATCTTTCGCGTCAGGAACACCGGTTCGGCCCACGCCGCCAATGACGTCTTTGACCGCCTGAACCGCATCAAGGGCCGCCTGAAGGATAAGCTGAGCCCGGTCGTCTTCGCCGACGGCATCAATGCCTCGGGGACCGAGCGGAGAGCGGCGCAGGTCTTTTTCTACAAAGGGAGTCTTCCGTCCGGAAACCAGGAGGATTTCCTGGTGCGCATCATTTCATTTCTCGATGGTCTCGAAGACAGTGAGAGTGCTGGCTGAGCCGTGCTGACGACGAGGTCCATAGATATTTCCGCAGCACGTTGACCAACGGCCGGATCAGCCATTATTCGGTTCAGGGCGGCGATGCGGCTGCCCTGCTCGAGCTGATCGCCAAGGCCCGCAGCCGGTTCGAGGCCGCACTTGGCCGACCGGCTTGGGTCTTCTGCTGTCACGAGGCGGGATACGATGGCTTCTGGCTGCACCGCCTCCTCGTCGCTCACGACGTCGAGAACCACGTGCTCGACGCCGCCAGCCTGCCAGTCGATCGCCGCGCCCGGCGCGCCAAGACGGACCGTATCGATGTCGACGGGCTCGTGCGCGCCCTGGCCGCTCTCGTCCGCGGTGAGCGCCACGTCGGCCGCGTCGTGCGCGTTCCGTCCGTGGAGGACGAGGACCGCCGGCGCCAAACCCGCGAGCGCGAACGACTCGTGGCTGAGCGCACCGCCCACGTCAACCGTATCAGGGGCCTCCTGATGGCTCAGGGCGTGCGCGACGTCCCGCCACTGCGGCCCGACACCGGCGAACAGTCGGCGGCGCTGCACACGGGCGACGGCCGCCCTCTGCCACTGTCTCTTCTGACCGAACTCCAGCGCGAGCTCCAACGGCTCGAGTTGATCTCGTCGATGATCGCAGAGGTCGAGGCCGAGCGCGACCGGGTCGAGGTGGAGACGGAGGCCGACCGCCGCATCGCCGCCCTGCGCCGGGTCAAGGGTGTCGGCCCAGTAGCCGCGACGGTGCTCGGCCGCGAGGTGTTCCACCGCGCTTTCGACAACCGCCGCCAGCTCGCCTCCTGCCTCGCCCTGGATCCCAGCCCCTGGGCGAGCGGCTCGATGCACCGCGAGCAGGGAATCAGCAAGTCAGGCAACGCCCGAGCCCGCACCATCCTCATCGAGATCGCCTGGCAATGAGCCCGCCGTCAACCGGGCAGCCGCCTGGCGCTTTGGTTCCGGGAGCGCCTCGGCCTAGCCAAGGGACGCCAGCGCCGCGTTCTGGTTGTCGCATTGGCGCACAAGCTGGCCGTCGTGCTGTGGAGGTACTTGGGGACCGGGGTCGTTCCGGACGGGATGGAACTGCGAGCCGGAACCCACCCCCACCAGCACGGCACAGGACCGTCGGCCCTCGGCCGCCGGCGAGCCGAGAGGGGCACGTGACCGCTTCCGCACTGGGCTGCGAGACGCCGCCGCAAAAGACGGGTCTCGCCCCTCCGGGCCTCCCCGACCTCGAACCGACGCACGAGGGAACTGGATCCGGTCACCACGGTGGTCGACCGGATGTGAGTTGCCGCGGCGCTTCTTGCCGCGTGTCATGGGAGGACCGCTCTCGGTTCAGCCGGCGCGGATCAGGTTGCCCGACCTTGGCCAGGATGGCATCGTGCTCGCTCCGGCAAGGCGGAGCCGCCTGCGGCGGTGGCCCTGACGGGCCAGCCTTGCCTGACGCTGCGCGTGATGCCGCGGGATATGCTGGTCGGGACGAAGGGACGGCGGTACGATCGAACAAAAGGACAAGGCTTTCGCTTTGACAAGCCGGTCCTCATAGGAGTGTGGGAAAACCGGGAAACGGGGACCAACTTTCTGGCGAACAGGCCATCAGTAGCGGGTGCGACGCTCCCATTGGAGATGCCGTACCCAAACCGATAAGGGCCGGCTGTAGTACCAGTTCGGCGTATGGCGCAGGGCGACGCCGATACGGCAATTTCGGACATATGCTCATCGGTTGGGATCCTAAAGTCTCCTCGCTGTGAGACTTTAGTGTCTTGGACAGTCCGGGAGGCGCTGCCATGACTGCCGACGAGTTCAACCGCCTTGTGGAGGAGATCTTCCGGCCGGCGCGCGGCCGACGGGGGTTCATCAAGGTGGCCTACGAGGCGTTGGGCCTCTCGAAGGCGCAGTTCCACCGTTACGCCCGTGGCGAAGCGGCGGTCCCGGAGCACGTCGCGAACCGCCTGAGCGGGTTGCGCCGCCCGGCTCCGCCGTCCTTCCCGCACCCCGACCTCATGGCGGTGCTCGGCGCCTCCGCACTGGCGAAGATGCAGCGCGACCGCGAGGCGAACGGGCGCTTGACTGGTGGCCTGCGCAACGGCCGGCGGGCCTTCGCGGCGAGCGTCTACCCCGCCGAGTTGACGCGGCTCGTCGACGTCATGTCGGCGGCGAACCGGATCCTGCCGGCGGCGATGGCCGCGCCGCTGCCGGACTCCCTGCCGCGGTTCCTGGCGGACGTACGCCGCCCCTGCGGGGAGTGGCTGCGTGCCTTCGGCGCCGTCTCGGATCCCCTGGAGGACGTCGTCCTGCTCGACGCCGAGGGCAAGCCGACCCAGGAGGCCTTCGACCTGTCGGCGCGCGACGGCCAGGCCGCGGAGGAGGCGCGCGTCTTCGAATCGCTGCTCGCCTTCTGCCGGCGCCTCGGCGCCGAGGGGCCAGCCGTCTACACGGCGTTCCGCAGGCTCGTCATCCAGACCCCGGTGATCGTCAACGCCGACGAGCTGCTCTACCGGCACAAGGACCTGTGGCTCGTGCCGGGGGCCAAGGAGATGCTCCTGGAGTTCTACCACCCAGTGGTCCTGGCGCGGACGGGACGGCGGGCGGTGCCGGTGTGCCGGCACAGCGGCGTCCTGCTCGCCGAGAGGCCGGACGGCGGCGGCTTCGAGACCGATTGCCCCCACCCGGAGGCGGTCAACGACGCGCGCGCCGGGGTGCACGCGGAGATCGAGGTCGCTGGCGAGGCGCTCGTCCTGAAGTACGCTTTCCGCCTGTACTGGCTCTACCCCGGCCTGACCGAGCTGCGGCTGCACGACCGCCTGCAGGCCGCCGGTTACGCGGTCGCGCTGTGGCCGCTGATGGACTTGGTCGACCTCGTCGTCGCCGCGCCGCACTTGGCGGCGCCGCTGGCCATCGACGTCAAGGACCAGCGCTCGGCCGGCCGCCTCGCCGATTCCTTCGACCTGGCGGAAGTCGCCGCGCGCCTGCCCGGCCACGACATTCGGATCGTGGTGCCGGACCACCGCGATCCGCCCGGGCGGAACTACTGCGGCCGCTTCCGGGCCAAGCGCGATTCCTATGGCAAGCCGTTCGTCCGCATCCAGACGGCCTCGGATCTTCTCGGGGAGCTGCGGGCGTGACGCGGGCGGCCGGGCCCTTCCTCCAGGCCTACGCCCAGGAGCTGCGGGCCTGCGGCTACGCGACCGGCGGCGCCGGGCCGAGCCGCCGCGAGGTGAAGCCGTTGGCGATGATCGAGCTCGTCTGCCTGTTCGTGTCGCGGCACGTCCCCGGCTACCCGATCGACGACGCGCTCGACCTGATGAGCGGCTACGATCGCGTCGTCGGCGTGCCGGGAACGCCCGCGGCACGGCGCGACTACGCCAACCTGCGGCACCTGTGCATCGACCTGTTCTCGACCTCGGCCTTCCGGGAGGCGCTGCGCCGGCACCGGGTGATGCCGGCGCAGCACTTGATGTGCTTCGACACATCGGGCGGGGCCGCCCGCCCGAAGTCGCCTTGTCCGGCCGGCCTACTGGCCATCCTGGAGCGGGCGCTGCGGGAGTGCCCGCCCTACGAGGGGACCCGGCTGGTCGTTGGGACGCGCGACCGGAGCTACGAGACGTTCCTGCGTGCGACGAACGGGGTGGAGGTCGTTGCTGGGGTCGCGGTGCCCGACCTGCCTGGCCTCGACGCCCGGATCGATGGCCGGGCGCGGCTCGCCGGCTCCCGCCCGCGGCGGACGGCGCCAGTCGTCATCGAGCTCGCCGAGGCCGAGATCAAGGCGGCCTGCCGGGAGGCAGACGCCCGCGAGGCCGATCCGTCCTGGCCGCGCCTGCTGCCCCGACTGAACCTCGTCGATCGCTGGGACGAGGTCACGGCCGTGAACGTGTCGGAGAAGGGCTTCCGGACCGCGGACGGCTACCGGCTGAGCGGGCGCTGCCACATCGTCGGCATGCTGTCGGCCCGCAAGACGACCTTCGCCTGGGCGGTCACCTTCGCCGTCCTCCGCCAGAACCCTAAGGCGCGCATCCTGGTCTTCGCCAAGGATACGGTGACCGCCTCGGCGATGGCAACCCGGCTGGCGGCCCACGGGATCGCCGCCGTGGAGCTCACCTCGATCCGCAGGCGCCCGGTGCATCTGCGGGCCATCCACCAGCACACCGCCCAGTTTGCGGGCTCCACGCTCGGCGATGAGGGCGTCTACGTCGGCGGCATGCCGACGGGCTGCGTGCTGCTCGGCTTCCAGCCCGACAAACCGACCGTCCTGCGCGGCAAATCGGCGGACGCCGTCTGGCCAGAGCTGCGCGACGTGCCGCGCCGGCTGTGCGGCGGCCTGACGATCCCTGGGCAGGATGCCGCTCGCGCCTGCCCGTACTGGGTCGACTGCGGCCTGCACCACCAGCACCGCTCGGCGCCGACGGCGCAGGTCGTGCTGATGACGCCGCCGTCCTTCGTGCTGACCCGGCCGGATCCCTGGATCTGCCCGGAGGACGAGGGAAACGGGCTGGAGCGGCCGCTGTGGATGGAGGCCGTCCAGGACGGGTTCGATCTGGTCATCGCGGACGAGGCCGACGCCATCCAACGCTGGTTCGATACGATCTTCTCGCGTGACGTGGTGCTGATGGACGCGGGCAGCACGAACTGGTCGGTCTTCCACAAGGGGTCCACGATCGAGTCCTTTGCGTCGGTCTCCGGTGCGCCCTTCCGCAAGCGGCAGAACCACCAGTTCTGCGACCTGGACGGGCGGCTCACCGACATGATCGGCCGGGTCTACCACGTCATCGAGGCCGGCGAGAACGCGTGGCTGAAATGGGCGCTCAGCCGCCGCGCGACCACGGGCTCAGCCCTGATGATCCAGTACTTCTGGCAGGGCCGGCCGAAGGCCGAGGTCGACCGCATGCTGGCCGCGGGCGTCACGGAGAGCGCGGTCATTGCCTCGGTCAGCCAGCTGATGGACACGCTGTCCACCTTCGCCCAGCCGGACTCGTTCCGCGGCGACTTCTCCGTGCGCGCTGGCGGGCGGATCGACCTTAAGCGACCGGCGGCCGCGCTCGCCGCGCTCGTCTACGAGGTCAAGGAGATCGGGGCCTGCCAGGACCTGCTCCTGCGGGTGTCGGAGATCCTGCGCGACGACATCGACCTGCTCGACGAGGTGATCGCCACGATGATCGCGCCGGCGCTGGACGGCGTCCTCAAGCCCTTCGCGTGGCGTCTGCGCGAGCGGAACGGCCCGCGGGAGCGAGCGGCGGCGCTGTGCGCGCAGGACATCGTCTTCGCGCTCTTCTGCGAGGAGCTGCTCAGCACCTTCGCCACACACGTCATTCTCGCCGACGCCACCGCCGACGAGTTCGGGACCGAGTCCTCGCGGGTCGAGACCGTCGGCGTAGGCAACCTGCGCCGTTACCGAAACCTGCTGCCGGCCAACCCGTCGGGCGCCGTCTACGGCCTGCGCTACGAACCGTCACCCGAGGACGCCCCGGAGCGCGGCGGGCGCTTGTCGGTGTTCAGCACCTTCGGCCCCGGCCGCCACATCCCGCTGCACCTGCACGAGGCGCGCGAGCCAGAAGGGCAGTGCGGGCCGGCGGTCCTCATCCTGTCGGGGACCAGCTGGGCCGGCGGCTCGATCCGCGACGAGCGGGAGGTGACGGCCCCGGACGGGACGTCGCGCACGGTCCTGATCGACGCCGCGGCGCCGATCTACGACATTCAGGCGCCGGTCGACGCGATCCTCATCCCGCCCAAGGGCGAGATCGATGCGATGCTCGGGTCGATTGTCTCGTTCGCGAGGATGCCGGTCGTGCGCGAGTCGGGCGGCGTACGGACCTTGGGGCAGGTGCGCATGTCTGGCGCCGACCCGGAGCGCAAGAAGGAGGTGCTGGACCACATTGCGCGCCAGCTCGGCGAGGCCTCCGGCGGGCAGAACCTCTTCGAGCGCAATTGGGAGGCTGCCGGCAAGGAATGGGGGGAGGGCCTCGTTGAGGGCCGGCGCCGCGCGCTGTGCGTCACCAACTCCTACGCCGACGCCCTCCATTTCGCGGACCGTCTGACGGAGTCGCTCGGCTTCGCGCAGGGCGACTGGAAGGTCTTCGTCGCCATCCCTGACGACGACTCCGACGAGCTCTTCCGCATGCCGCGCCGGGCCATCCCGCTGCCGCGTTCGTTGATGGAGGATTTCGGTACCTCCCCGGAGCGCAGCGTCCTCGTCGCCCCGATGTCGGTCATCGACCGCGGCCATAACATCGTCGTCCCGCACGTCCTGCCGGACGGGCGGACCCGGATGCGGGCGGCGATCGCCAGCGTCTACTTCCTCCACCGCACCCACCCTCGGCCCGACGACATCGAGCCGGTCGTAGCCCGCCTCAACCGTTTCGCGGTGGAGATGCACGACAACGGCCTCGACCTGACCTCGCCGGTGCACGAGCGCGCGGCGCGGCGGACCGCCCACATGACGCCAGCCGGCCATCGCAATGCGGTGGCGATGCGCTTGGCGGCGCGCGACCTCTACTACGAGGCGATGGCTTGGCGGGTCGGCTTCTCAACTCTGCGGGAGGAGGAGAAGGCCCAGTTCGCCTGGAACTGGCTGACCAGCTTCTGGCAGACCGTTGGGCGCCTTGTGCGCGGCGGCGTGCCGGCGCAGGTCATCCTCGTCGACGCGGCGTTCGCACCCGGCTTCTTCGGGAGCGGGCGCGGTGCCGACGACCGGAACACCTCGGTCATACTGCGGGCTCTCTACGAGCTCGAGCGGGCCCGGCTGCGCGAGCCGCGGGTGACTGACCTGCTGTACAGGCCGCTGCTCGAGATCCTGCGCAAGGCTGAGCGCCTGATGACCTGACGCGCCATCGAACGGAAAGGAGCACGCTGTGGACGACTGGTACCTCCCGGAGACCGAGGCCGGTTTCGCCGGGCCGACCGACCCGCCCAGCGGCTCCGCACCGCATCTTTACGCCGGACTGAAGCTCCTGGGGTGGACGGTATCCCTGGAGGCGGTCGAGCCGCTACTGGTCTTCGACAAGATCAGCATCCCGGAGGCCGAGACGGGGGCGCTGTGCATCGCGCTCACCGGCGAACCCCCGGGGCGGACGCACAATGTGCCCCACGAGCCGCTCGAGCAGATGCTGGCGGTGGTCGGCCTGGGCACCTACTTCGTGCGGGCGAACGACCGGCATGGCCTGGACGTGTTCGTCCTGCGCGGCGCGGCCGAGACCGGGGATCTCTTGAGGCGCTTCACCGCCGCGGTGGCGGAGGTCGGGAACATCCTCGGCGTCGCAGGCCAGTGGCGCGGCCGCCTCACTCCGTACGAGTTGGCCCGGGCGATCGACCGCGCGGCCCGGGTGACGACCGTCCGCGTCTCGGCGGCGCTCGAGCACGGGGAGGTTTCGACGCGGCCTCGCGACCCGCTCCTATTCACCGCGCTCCAGTGTGTCGTCCGTCGGCTCCTCGATGGCCTGCCCATGACGTATCCGGTCCGCGGCCGCCTAGTCGCGCTGTCGGGCGGTGCCGGCGCTTTCGCGGGGGCCGAGTTCGTCTTCTCGCCCTGCCACGCCCGCGGCGTCCGGAACGAGCACTGCGCCGAGGTCGCCACATTGTCCTCCGCAACGCTGGCAGGGAGCCGCGACCTCTTCATCCTGCTGACGCTCTCCACCCGGCGCTGGCGCCCAATCCCGGCGGAGTCGACGTCGATGAAGGCGCGCACGATCGACCTGTTCCCGCGCGACGCCGACGGGCAGTGCCGCCGCTACCACACGCTGCGGCTCGACCGGCGCGGCCCGGCCTACGCCAACCTCGTGGCGCACCGGATCGTGACCGGGCGGCTCCCGCCGGCGGGGACGGAGCCGCCGGACTACATGTCGGGCAAGGACGCGGCGCTCTTGCCGGTGTCGATGGCGCGCTTCGCGACCGGCATGGGCGACCGATACATGGGGATCGGCTCGGGCACCTCTTACCTGGAGCGCGAGGCCTTCTACGGCGCGCTGTCGGCGGCGCTGGCGCCGCACGGATTCCGCGAGATCGGCGTCGCTCCCGAGGTCGAGCGCTCTTCGGGGCGGGCCGGCTACGCGCCGTGGGGCGCCCGGCGCTGGACCCTCAAGGACGGCGACGAGGCCCGCGAGGCGCTGACCGCGGTGCTCGACCAGTATGGGCGGGAGCGAACGCTGCGCGTCGCGACCTTCGCCATGGACGAGGACTTCGACACCGGGATCCGCAAGGCCTTCGAGGACAAGCTGGGGGCGCCGGCCTGCGCTTCACACGCCGACCACGACGAGCTCGCGTGGCCGTGCGGGCTGCGGACCCTCTGGTTCCGGCGGCCCTCTGGCCCCTTTGCCACGCGGATGGACATCCGCTACAAGGCCCAGGTGGAGGAGGAGGCCGGACGCTCTCTGCCGCCCGAGACGACGGCCGCGGAACGCCGGGAGGCCGTGGAGGGAGCGTGGCGCACCTACGCGGCGGACGCTCTCGATGGCGCGCGCCGTGGCATCGACGGGCATGCGGCGGCGTGCGTTGGGGGCCTTCCGGAGCGGGACGACGGCGCGCTGGCCGTCGCCTTCGTGCAGATGCACGAGACCACGCGCGACGACGCCTACCGGGATCCCTTCCTTGCGGTGAAGCGGTCGCTGGCCCGGCGTGGATTCGTCTCGCAGATGTTCCTCGGGCCGGGGAAGGAGAGCGGCGCGCCGGCGGAGGACGGCGCGCCACCTGGGGAGGAACCGGCGACCGTGGCGAGCAAGCTGCGCGCGTGCGTCGAGGACGCACTGCGGATGCTCGGTGTGCCGGGCTTCCGGACGCCGGTGCACCGGTCCCCCGCTGGCGATGTGCCGGTGGCCATGGCCGCCCTCTACGCGATCCGCCGCAACAAGGGCGAGTTTGGCGGGCGCTACACGCTGCCGGTCGCGGTCATCGTGCGCGGCGGCGCAACCTACGTCGCCGTTCCGGACGGCAAGGGGGCGTTCGCCTGGGAGCCCTACCCGGACGCGCTGCGCGGCCTTCTGACCGGGCGGCACGACAGCATCGAGGTCCCCGGGCGCAGGAACCCCGGCGCGCCGGCCGTGCTCTTCTGCCGCAATGTGCTGATCGACATCGACCGATCGAGCGAGCATGCCGTCGTGCTGGTGGAGAGTCAGAATCTCCGGTCCTGGCTGCCGACCCTGAGCAACGCGCGGCTCAACTTCGACCGCGTCGAGTTCGACCCGAACGGCAGCGGTCCCTCGGCCGCGCTGGAGCTGACCAGCGCGGACCTGTCCCGGACTCGGATCCTGCGCATCGTCTCGGAGACGGGCAAGATCCCGACCTACGCCCTCAACCTGCCGAAGAGCCCGCGCGCGGCTCTGGCGGACGCACAGGACGCCGACGGCCAGCCCAGGCGCAAGGGCGTCGAGCGCCAGCTGCGCGAGAAGAACATGCGTCGCCTAACTTGGGCGGGCATTGCGTCGAACCCTGCGGCACCGCACGCGCGGGAGCGCGTCTTCCTTCTGGTCAAGAGGCGCCCGGACAACATGATGCAGTCAAGCTTCATGATGACCCAGTCCCGCCATCTGAACCAGAACGTTGAGAAGGCGCGCGATTTCCTGTTGACGCGTCCGCGGGCGGCGCCGACTCTCGACGAACTGACGGCGCTTTTCGTGCAGGATGGCGACGATCCAGTCCGCTTGGCGGAGCTCGTCGCAGAGACACGAAACGGGCATCCGCAGTACAATGGGGACACCCGTCTGCCGCCTCCGCTGCACGAGCTGCATCTCCTGCGCTATGCGGTGGTGGGGCGTGAAGAGTCCGAGGACGCCTCCTAGGGTCTGGAATCACTAAATCGGCAGGCATGGCTGTTCGGCACGACATTTGAGACCGGCAAGGTACGCATCCTGATTTCTGCAAAACGCCGCCGCGCGGAAGAGGATGATTGAACCGCGGTTCACTGTTTGCCTGTTCCCGTTACTTCGGCGCCCCAATGACGCCCAACGGCCTGACCGACTGCGTGATGGGCATCACCAAGCAGGAATTCGGGCTGGGGCTGGGACCTCATCTGTTCTGGGATGTCGCCGCCACCGCGATCGTAGATCATGCACCGGAATTGACCGACCTCGTCCCAAGGCTCCTCGGTCAACGGAACCAGCGATCCTGCGAGCCCCACATCCCGCAGGTATCCAGCGTCACCGCCACGCGTTCGCTCGAGGATGTGATCGAGCGGCGGATCGAGAAGGGCATGACGGCCCATGGGAAGGTGGAACGCGCCGCGTTGTTCAGCCACCTCGAAAAGCGACGGTGACGTAGCGGGGAGGCGTTGCTGCCAAGCCGGTGGCGATTCTCAACGGATCCGCTCCTGGCATGGCTGGAGGATTCCGCTGCCCCGAGTAGCGAAGTCCTTCATGCATCCCTGGGAAATAAAGTATGGGCGCGAAACTATTGAATATCATCCTCTGCCAAAATCGGCACAGTTCAATGGCGGAGTCCTCCGCAAAATCGCGTGGCGTTACTGACAATGTTATGGTGCAAAAACCCTGTAGGTAGAGCCAGATCTCATATGCATCGCGCACTACTCATGCGGGCAATACCCTGATAGCCTAAAAAATTGGACGGAGATGGAGCAGAAATCTCCATCTCCTTATGCTAACTGTCTTTCATCTGGTCCTGGTCTAGATATCGCGCGGCGCGGGAACTGACGGAAATTACCTCAAATTCGGCAGATTTAGTTGCTTGGATTAGTTCTGCGCCAGGAAGGCAGCTGTGAAACATCGTTAAGCGGACGAGTCTTCACAGCCCCGGCGAGAGATCAGGATGCAGTGCCTGCAATTCCTTCTGAAGTGCCGCAACTACCATATC
>CBFGPE010000139.1:0-18167 GCA_965650625.1 uncultured Azospirillum sp.
GCAGGTGCTGCCGGTACGGCCGGGTTTGCTGCGGCCGGCGCTCCGTCTCCCGCGGCCAGTGCTGCTGGCACGGCCGGATTCGCCGCTGCGGGTGCTGCCGGTACGGCCGGGTTTGCTGCGGCTGGTGCTCCGTCTCCCGCGGCCAGCGCTGCTGGTACGGCTGGGTTCGCCGCCGCAGGTGCTGCCGGCACGGCTGGGTTTGCTGCGGCTGGTGCTCCGTCTCCTGCGGCCAGTGCTCCGTCTCCCGCGGCCAGCGCTGCTGGTACGGCTGGGTTTGCTGCGGCTGGGGCTCCGTCGCCCGCGGCCAGTGCCGCCGGCATGGCCGGGTTCGCCGCTGCGGGTGCTGCCGGCATGGCCGGTTTTGCTGCGGCAGGTGCTCCGTCTCCTGCGTTCAGTGGCGCGGGCATGGCCGGGTTCGCCGCTGCCGGTGCTCCGTCGCCCGCGGCCGGTGCTGCCGACACGGCCAATCCGGCCGCGACCGACGACGACACGCCGGTCAAGGCGTGATGTCGAGGGGGGTCGGCGTTCTAGCGACGTCCGACCCCCACGTCACGCCGGTTCCGCCGAGTGGCTCCGCCGAGTTTGGCTATTGCCGATGGCGGCGTGACGATGAATGCTGACGTCCCTATCCAAACCGGCCGCAGCCGAGAGCCCAGACCGCACCCATGCCAGTCAACGCTTCGTTCGATCAAAGCCGCCCGGCATCACCGCCTCCGGCCGCGCCGTCCTTCGGTGTCTCTCCCGTTCCGAATGGGGCGGCGCCGTTCGGTATCCGGCTGGGCGATACCGTCCACAATGCGGCCAAGCGCTTCTTCCTGGGCACCCATCGCACGGCGACGCCTGAAGAGACGCTGGCACGCATTTCCCCCCATTTCGCGCGCTGCGGAATCACCCGGCTGGCCGACGTCACCGGGCTCGACCGGCTGGGCATCCACACGGTGCTGGGCCACCGGCCCAACAGCCCCACCTTGTCGGGCAGTGCCGGCAAGGGCTTCAGCCTTGCCGCCGCCACCGTGTCGGCGGCGATGGAAGCGATCGAGTTCTACCACGCCGAGACGCCGCAGCTTCCTTATCTGGAGGCCAGCTGGAACCAGCTGCCCGCCGACGGGCGCATTCCGCTCGACCGGATCCCCGGCACCAAGGGCGGAGCTTTCCGTCCCGACAATCCGGAATTCTGGACCTGGGGCTGGGACCTGATGAACGGACGCCCGGTCGCCGCGCCGTGGACCTCCGTCGGCCTCTACAGCAATCCGGTGGCGCGGCCCGGCCTGCGCAGCTTCTATGCGATGGGGACCAACGGACTGGCCAGCGGCAACCACATCCTCGAGGCGATCGCCGCCGGCCTCTACGAGGTGATCGAGCGCGACTCGGTGGCGTGCTGGCGCTATGCCAGCGACGCGCTGCGCATGCCGATGCCGCGGGTGGACCTGTCGACCATCGACGCGCCGTCCGTGCTCGATCTGCTGCGCCGGTTCGACGAAGCTGGGATCTGTCCGTTGCTGTACGACGTCACCAATGACATGGGCGTGCCGAGTTATCTGGCGATGGTGTATGACCGGGACGTCCGCAAGACCGGCATGCATCGCGGTTACGGCAGCCATCTGGAGCCGGCGGTCGCCATGTGCCGGGCCCTGACCGAGGCGGTGCAGTCGCGACTGGTGTTGATCGCGGGATCGCGGGACGACTTCTTCCGCCGCGATCTGATCCGCAACCAGAACGCCGACGGCACGGCGGAGATCGCGGCGCTCGAAAGCGCCCCGTGCACCGTCGACGGCCGGCGCCATGCGAACCTCTCGACGCCGACTTTCGAGGGCGATATCGCGATACTACTGGATGTCCTGCGCCGATCCGGCATCGAACAGGCCCTGGTCTTCGACCTGACCCAGCCGGAGATCGGCATTCCGGTCGTGCGGGTGGTGGTACCCGGCCTGGAAGGCTATCTCTTCGACTTCTATACTCCGGGCCCACGCCCCCTGGCCTTCGCCAAGGCATTGCAGGCGCAGGCCGGCCGGGTGGGAGCGGTCGCATGAACAGGACAGGGCGCATGAAGATTTGCGTGTTCCTCGGTCCGACGATGCCGTTGGACGATGCCCGGGCGCTGCTGCCCGACGCGATCTATCTGCCGCCGGCGGCGCAGGCGGATGTCCTCAGCGCGATGACCATTCATCGCCCGGACGTGATCGCTCTGATCGACGGCGTGTTCGGCCAGTCTCTGTCGGTCTGGCACAAGGAGATCCTGTTCGCCCTGCATCAGGGGGTCGCCGTCTATGGCGCGTCCAGCATGGGGGCCTTGCGGGCCGCGGAATGCCATCCCTTCGGCATGGTTCCGGTGGGCGAGGTGGCGCGGCAGTTCATCGACGGTCGCCTGACCGGCGATGACGAGGTCGCGCTCGCCCACGCCGGACCGGAAGACGGCTATTTCCCATTGTCGGAGCCGCTGGTGAATCTGCGTGCCAGCATGGCGGCGGCGCTGGCGGCGGGGGTGGTCGATCCCCAACTGCATGATCGGGTGATCGCAGCGGCGAAGCGTCTCTATTTCACTGACCGCAAGCGTGACCGCATCTGGGCGGATGCCGGGCTGACCGATGCGGAGGCGGAGCGGATCGAAGCCTTCCTGGCGGCCGGTGCGGTCGACCAGAAGCGCCGCGACGCCGAGGCGCTGCTGATCCATCTCGCCAGCCTGATCACCCCACCGCGTCCGGCTCCCTTCACCTTCAACGCGTCGCATGCGTTCAACGTTCTGTATGAACGTGACCGGCGCGTCGCCCATGGCGGCTACAGTGTGCCGCTGTCGGAAATTGCCAGCCATGCGGCGCTGCACCGTCCGGACTTCGCCCAGATCAACAAGGCGGCGCTCGGCCGGCTGTTGATCATTCAACTGGCGGAGGTGGTCGGCGTGACCGTCGATCAGGCGGCGATCGATGCCGAGGTCTGGCGCTTTTGCAGCGCACGGAAGCTCGGCAACCCGGAGGCACTGGCGGATTGGTGCCGCCGCAACGACCTGACCGAGGCCGAATTCGCCGAACTGATGCATGAACTGGCGGTCGAGCGGGCGATGATCCGCTGGCTGATTCCCCGCCGCATGATGGCGCGCACGACCAAGCCGGTGCTGAACGAGCTGCGCCTGCGCGGGCTGTACGAGGCGACGGCGGAGGAGGCGGCGCTGATCGAACAGGTGATGGCGCTGCATTTCGGCGACAACAGCCAGCAGCCGACCGACTCGATCGATGAGCTGATCGCCGACCATCTCGCCCACACCAACTGCCGCATGGATGCGCCGGCCGATGTCTGGGCCAACGAGAACGGCTTCAAGGACGTGCTCGACCTGCGCATCGACCTGATGCGGGCCAAGCAGGTGCGCGATCTGTTCCGCCGTCTGGCCGCCGAGGCGGAGGCGGCGCTTGGCAAGGCCGCGGAGGCCCTGCCCGAAGAGGAGATGCAGGCGTGACCGAGGTGACGATTCGCATACCGACCCCGCTGCGTGGCTTCGTCGGCGGGAAGGACCAGGTGGCGGTTCCGGCTGCCACCGTGCGCGAGGCGCTGGCGGCGCTGACCGCCGGGCAGGAGACGTTCCGCGACCGGCTGTTCACGGCAGAGGGCGAGTTGCGCCGGTTCGTGAACGTCTATCTCGGTCGCGACGACGTGCGGCGTCTGGGTGGGCTGGAGGCTGCAGTGCCGGCCGGCGCCACTCTGACGCTGATGGTCGCCCTGGCGGGTGGTTGAGGAGCAGTCATGAGCTTGAAGGACCGGCGCCTGTCCGACCTGCGCGCCCGTATTCCGGAGATTGCCGCCGCCGAGGCGCTGTCCCTGCAGGGTGGAGGCGCGCTGCTCGTCGACGTTCGCGAGGACGAGGAGACGGCGTCCGGCACTCCGGCCGGTGCGTTGCGCCTGCCGCGCGGTTTCCTGGAACTGCGCATCGAAGAGGCGGCGCCCGATCCGGCGCGCCCGATCCTGCTGATGTGCGCCGGCGGCACCCGGTCGCTGTTCGCGGCCGAGGATCTGCTGCGGCTGGGCTATGGGGATGTGCGTTCGGTCGCCGGCGGTTTCTCCGCCTGGAAGGCTGCGGGTTTGCCGGTGGAGGTGCCGCCGCGGCTCGACGCCGCCCAGCGCGAGCGCTACCGCCGTCACCTGACCATGCCCGAGGTTGGTGAGGCCGGACAGCACAAGCTGCTGCGCAGCCGCGTCGCCTTGATCGGCGCCGGCGGCCTGGGCTCGCCGATCGCGCTGTATCTGGCTGCGGCCGGCGTCGGCCGGCTGACCTTGATCGACGACGACCGGGTGGAGCGCAGCAACCTGCAACGCCAGATTCTGCATGCCGAAAGCCGGCTGGGGCAGCGCAAGGTGGAGAGCGGACGGACCGCGCTGCTCGACCTCAACCCGACCATCGAGGTGGTGGCCCACGAAGCCCGGCTGGAAGCCGCCAACGTGCTGGATTTGCTTGCCGGCCACGACGTGGTGGTCGACGGGTCCGACAATCTGCCGACGCGTTATCTCGTCAACGATGCCTGCCTGCGGCTGGGCGTGCCGAACGTCTACGGCGCCATCTTCCGGTTCGAAGGCCAGGTTTCGGTGTTCGGCGGCGCCGTGCCGGGCGTGCGCCCCTGCTACCGGTGCCTGTTTCCGGAACCACCGCCGGCCGAATACGCCCCCTCCTGCGCCGAGGCCGGCGTGCTGGGCGTGCTGCCCGGCGTGATCGGCACCATCATGGCAGCCGAGACGATCAAGCTTCTGCTGGGGCTGGGAGAACCGATGGCCGGCCGCCTGCTGCTCTATGACGGCCTGCGGGGCGAGTTCAGCGAGATCGCTGTTCCGGTCGACCCACACTGCCCATCCTGCGCAGCCGGCGCATCATCCGAACTGACCGATATCGCAGCGGTGTGCGGGGCATGAACGGAATGGGCCGGGATGCCCTGTCAGGCGGCGCTTTTCTGCTCGATGACGCTGTGGACCAGCTTTTTCAACGCGACGAAATCGACGGGCTTGGTCACCAGATCCGTGGCACCGATGTCGAGCGCTCGGCGGCGGTTCTCATTGTCGCCATAGGCAGTGACCATGATGACCGGGACGTCCGGCGAATTCACCCGCAGGCGCTCAAGCAGCTCCAGACCACTCATGCCCGGCATATTGATGTCGCTGAGAACGAGCACCGCCTCCGGTTGCAGTCCGGAGTTCAGACTTTTCAACGCTTCCTCGGCCGAAGCGGCGAAGTGAAAGACCAATTCCCCCCGGCGGAGTTCGGCACGAAAGCGCTGGCGGAACAGATCCTCGATGTCGGGTTCGTCGTCGACGACAAGAATTCCCAGGGTCATGTCTTTCGGCGCTCCCCTAACGACACCGCGGTCGCTGCACGCGGCAGCGTGATTGTGAATTCGGCGTGGTCGTTCTCGACGCTGGACACGTCGAATCGCCCCCTGTGCTGATGTACCACGATGTCATAGCTCAGCGAAAGGCCTAAGCCGGTCCCCTCGCCGGTCGGCTTGGTGGTGAAGAACGGTGTGAACAGCTTGTCGATGACGGCCGGCGGCATGCCGATGCCATTGTCCCGGATTCGGATCGACACGTCGGCGGCGCTTCCAAAAGTTGTAACGTCTACCCGCGGCGCAAATGTCGGGTCGCCGCAGATCAGTTGGCGTTTCCGGATGGCGTAGAAGCTGTTGGTGAACAGGTTGACCAGGACACGCGACATGTCCTGCGGCACCAGCTTCACCTCGCCGACCACAAGGTCGAAATGCTTCTCCAATATGGCGTTGAAGGCACGGTCCTGGGCGCGGAAGGCATGGTAGGACAGGGTCAGCGCGTCCTCGACCAGAGCGTTCAGGTCGGTTGCCTGCCATTCGCCGCCGCCTCCGCGCGAATGCGCTAGCATGCTCTTGACGATGTTGTCGGCGCGCCGGCCATGGTCGGCGATCTTGCGCAGGTTGCCTTGCAGGCTGCCCGCGAGGTCGCAAACGTCCACGCGCGTGGACTCGGTCAGATGGTCGTTCAGGGGTTCCAGCAATTCCAGCAGCTCGTCCAGCAATTCGCCCGACAGTTCGGCGAAGTTGTTGACGAAATTCAGCGGATTCTTCAATTCATGGGCGATGCCGGCCGTGAGTTGGCCCAGCGCCGCCATCTTCTCCTGCACGATCAACTGCCGTTGGGTCTCCCGCAGTTCCTTCAGGATGGCTTCGGCGCGTTCCTTGGCCTGGCGCAGTTCGTCTTCGATGCGCTTGCGGTCGGTGATGTCGTGGTGGGTGATGACATAGCCGCCGTCGGACCGCGGCGCGGTCCGGATGTCGAGCGTGCGGCCGTTCGGCACCCGACGTTCGGAGTTGTAGATCCCCTTGACGCGAAAGCGGTTGCACAGCTCCGCCACCGTCTCTTCGCAAGGAACGTCACCGTAATCGCCGCGGCGGTGGTTGTAGGTCAGGATCAGCCCGACGGCCGTGCCCGGAGGGAACATGCCGACCGGATAGTCCCACAGCCGGTAGAATTCGCTGTTGGCGCCTTCGACGTTCAGATCGCGATCCAGCATCAGGACGCCGTTCGGCATGGCGTCGATCGCCGCCTGCAACAACTGCTCCTGGTGCGGCAGCTCGGCATTGGCGGCCAGCGGGCGCATCAGGGTCAGCATCTCCATCACCGCAGGCTGCCCGCCCCAGTCCACCGACTCCATGAGCTGGTCGAACCACTGGACGCTGCCGTCCGCGCGGTGGCGCTTGATCCGGCGCACCTGCGACCGGATCAGCCCCTTCAGGCAGCGTGTGTAGACATCCTGTTCCGTGTGTCGGTCGTCCTCGGGGACCAGCGTCATGGCGCCGGGCAGAGCCTGGATGCTTTCGGCCGACTCGTATCCAAGCAGGCGGGCCAGGGTAGCGCTGCAATGCAGGATGGTGTCGTTGCAGTGGACGAGCAGGCCGGGCATCGCGGCGACGAGCTGGTCATGGTAGACGCGCCCGAGGTCCAAGGCTTCCTGCACGGACTGGGGCGGCAAAACCTTGCGGTTGGTGAAATCGTCCATGTCCGTCGTCCGTGTCGATTGTTCGTGTCGATCATCCAGCTTGGTCGCCACGCGGGCCGGACCTGCGCCGTTTCAGGGGGCATCCAGTGGCAGGCGCAGGATCACGGTTGTTCCACGGCCGACCACGCTGTCGATGTCGATCTCGCCGCCCAGCTTGCCGGTAACGAGATTGAACGCCGCATAGAGCCCCAGCCCCATGCTGCCTGATCCACGCCGGGTGGTGGCGAAGGGCTGGAACAGCCGCGGTTGAATGTCGGCCGGGATGCCGCGGCCGTTGTCGGAGACGCCAAGTTCGATCCGCTCGTTGTCGAGCAGCCGGACCGAAACCGTGACCCGGCCCCGGCGGCTTCGGCTGCCATCCGACCCCTCTTCCAGACCATCGGCTCGGCCGTCGGCCATCGCACCGACGCTTTCCACGATGGCCGCCTGGACCGGTTCCGTCTCGAAGGCATGGGCGAAGGCGTTGGTCAGCAGGGCCAGGAGCACCTCGGTCAGCGCGCCGGGATAGGTGTCGAGGGCAATGCCGTCGGGGCAGTCCAGAACAAGCTGGTGTCTGGACGCGGCCGGCTGCACCTGCACCGCCAGCACGATGTCGGACAGATAGTCGCGCAGGTCGAAGCGGCTGCGTGGGGAGTTGGCCTTGCCCTCCGTCACCAGCTTCAGGCTCTGGATGAGGGCGGCGGCGCGTTCGATGTTCGAGACCAGAAGCGTCGAAACCTCGCTGGCTGTGCCGATATACTCCTGAAAATCGCTTTTGCGCAGCTGTCCGCCGTTGAAGGTCAGGATGATCGCTTCCGACGCCGTCTGCAGGTGGGTGGCGGCGGTCAGTGCGATGCCGACAGGCGTGTTGATCTCGTGTGCGACCGCGGCGATCAGTTGTCCGATCACCGCCATCTTCTCCGCCCGGATCAGGTCGGACTGCATGCGTTCAAGGTCGGCCAGTGCCTGTTCGGCCGAATCCTTGGCACGGCGCAGCGCCTCCGCCTGCACCTTGCGTTCGGTGATGTCATAGAGCCAGACGATGAAAACCGGCTTGCTTTCATAGTTGGTGCGGTCGACGGACATCGCCATCCACACCGTGCGCCCGTCCTCGCGGACGTAATGGATCTCTTCCGAAGTCGACAGGGCCTCGGTTTCCGACGGCCGTCCCGTCAGCCGGTCCTGGACATGGCGGAACAGGGTGGGGGCGCATTGATGCTGCAGCGTCTCCGCCGGCACGCCGAACAGGTCGGTGCAGCGCTGGTTGCAGTAAAGCAGCTCGCCGGTTTCGGTGATGATGGCCACGCCGATCGGGCTGCCGTCCAGGACCCGGCGCAGGCGGGCAGCCTGGGCGCGCGACGCCGCCTCCGCCGTCCGGGTTTCCTGCAGCGCGTCGCGCAGCCGGCGCACGGAACGGCAGGCCTCAAGCGTCTTGTGGATGGTGGCTTCGAGGTCGGCGAAGTCGATGGGCTTGATGATGAAGTCGAAGGCGCCGCGGTTCATCGCCGCGCGGACATTGCCGAGATCGCCGTAAGCCGACACCATCACCGCGCGGATGTCGGCATTCACCTGCGGCAGATGGTCCAGCAGGGTCAGCCCATCCATGCCCGGCATGTTGATGTCGCTCAGCACCATGTCGATGTCGGGGCGGGCGCGCAGGGTGTCCAGCGCCTCCTTCCCGTCATGGGCGAACAGGAATTCCAGTTCGCCGGCACGTACGGCGCGGCGGAAACGCTGCATGATCAGCGTCTGAACGTCCCGCTCGTCGTCGACAACCAGTATCTTGCCCATCCCGCCTTCCTACCGCCAACCCGCCCGACAGGCGGGCCGCTCCGCCGGACCCGCATAGCGCCCCATAGCGCACCCAGCTCCGCGCAGCCTACCATAAGCGCGCATCGTCCGAACGGGAAGGGCCGTGGCGTATGGCACCCCATCGGTTGTATGCCGCTCGGGGCAGGAGCTTGGGCCGGACCGCAAGCGGACATCCCTTCTTCAAAGTGGGGCTTCGATGTGAGGCGCGGATATCCTGCAGGATAACACCGGGCAGGATAACATGGGATTGTGGCGCTGCTAAACCATTGTTATGGATCGGCGTCCGATCACTCCCGCCGCTCTTCAAACTCCGGGGCATCGGCCGGGTTCCCGGCGAGCGGCAGCGTGAACCAGAATGCGGCACCCTTGCCCGACTCGGGGTCCGGCCCGGCCGGCGCGTCCGCCACCCCGATCCGTCCGCCGAGATGCTCGACGATTCGCTTGGCGATGGCCAGTCCCAGGCCGGTGCCGGCCGGCTTGCCGGTCAGCGTGTCGCCGGACTGGCGGAAGCGGTCGAACACCAGTTCGCGGTCCTTCGCCGCAACGCCGGGGCCGCTGTCGGTCACCGTCACCCGCAGGAAACCACTCTCCAAGCGCGTCTCCAGCCGGGTCCGGCCGCCGGGAGGCGTGAATTTGGCGGCGTTGGACAGCAGGTTGACGACGACCTGGATCACCCGGTCGACATCGCCGCGCACCGGCGGCAGGCGGTCCGGAATGGCCACCGACAGGGTGATGTCGCGCTCCAGGAACAGCGCCTCCGTCGCGGCGACCGCCTCGGTCAGCGCCTGTCCGGCGTCGATGGTCTCGATCCGCCAGTCCAGCGCCCCGGCCTCGATCTTCGCCATGTCCAGCACCTGATTGATCAGGCGGGTCAGCCGCTCGCTCTCCTTGATGATGACGGCCAGGAACTCCTGCCGCTGGTCGGGCTCGAGGTCGGGGTCGTCATGCAGGATCTCGCTCAGCGCCCGGATCGATGTCAGCGGCGTGCGCAGTTCGTGGGTGACGGTGGACAGGAAATCGTCCTTCAGCCGGTCCAGTTCGGTCAGCCGTTCGTTGGCGGCACGCAGGGCGTCCGTGGCGCGCTCCAGCTCCGCGGTCTTGCGCTCCAGCTCGCGGCTGTGGGCGATGACGTCGCTGGTCTCGTCCAGCATGCGCAGAAGCTCCGCCGCCTCCACCGCCCCGGCCGAGACGGAGGACGCGAGGGCAACGCGGGCCGACGCCCCACCGATCGCGCCCGCAAGCAGCCGCTCGGCCAGTCGCAGCCGCTCCGGCCCGGCCGGCTCGTCCGGGTCGGCGCCGGCGAAGGCGCGCTCGGCGCGCTGCGGACCGAGGAAGCGGGCGACCACACGGGTGAGATCGCCGACGCTGGCGGCGCTGCGCCAGTCCGGTGGCGCCTCACGCTGCGGCGCGGTGCCGTCGGGTGCGGTTTGGAAGACGTCGACGAAGGCGGTGGCCTGTGCCCGCTCCGCAGCGCCGGGCTGATCGAACAGCGAAAGCCCGACATAGGCACCGATGTTGGCGAGCGCGGTCCAGAACAGGGAATGGGCCAGCGAATCCCAGCCCTCCAGCCCGAACAGCGCATAGGGCCGCAGGGCGGCGATGCCCCATGGCCCATCGGCGATGAAGCTGGCCGGCAGCCAGCCCGACCGTGCGAAGCTGGGCAGCAGCAGGGTGTAGGTCCAGACCAGCGTCCCGGCCGTCACCCCGCCGATGGCGCCGCGTCGGGTCGCGCCGCGCCAGTAAAGGCCGCCGATCAGGGCCGGGGCGAACTGCGCCACCGCGGTGAAGGAGATCAGCCCGATCGACACCAGCGCGTAGGCCGATCCCGCCAGCCGGAAATAGGCGTAGCCGAACAGCAGGATCGCGACGATGGCGATGCGACGGACCGACAGCAGCAGCGGTGCTAGATCGGCGGAGCGCGCCAGCGCCCGCGACCGTGTGCGCAGCAGGATCGGCATGACGAGGTCGTTGCACAGCATGGTGGACAGCGCCACCGATTCCACGACGATCATTCCCGCCGCCGCCGACAGCCCGCCCAGGAAGGCCAGGAGCGCCAGCCAGTCCGCTCCGCCGCTCAGTGGCAGGGCCACCATGAACAGGTCCGGATCGAGCCGTCCGCCGAAGCTCAGCAGTCCCGACAGGGCAACCGGCAGCACGAACAGGTTGATGAGCAGGAGATAGAGCGGGAACAGCCAGACCGCCCGGTCGAGATGGCGTTCATCCACCGATTCGATCACCATCACCTGGAACTGGCGCGGCAGGCACAGCATCGCCGCGGCCGATAGGATCGTGGTGGTGACCCAGGCGCCCCACGGCCCGTTTCCCGCCGGCGCATGGCCAAGCGCCGGATCGCTGCCCATCAGGCGGGCAAGGTCGGGACGGGCGGCGGCGGCATCGAACAGGCCCGCCAGCCCGTCATGCAGGCCCCAGACGACGAACAGCCCGACCGCCAGGAAGGCGACCAGCTTCACCAGTGATTCCAGGGCGATGGCGGCGACCATGCCGGGATGATGCTCCGCCGCGTCGATCTGGCGGGCGCCGAAGACGATGGCGAACAGCGCCATCACCGCGGCGATCAGGAAGCCATGGTCGAGGAACGGGCCTTCCGCCGGCCCCAGCCCGCCGCCGCCGGTCAGCGCGTCGAAGCTGACGGCGACCGCCTTCAATTGCAGGGCGATGTAGGGCGTCACGCCCACGGTCGCGGTTACCGCCACCAGCCCGCCCAGCAGCGGGCTGTGGCCGTAGCGGCTGGCGAGGAAATCGGCGATGGAGGTGATGCGCTGCGCCTTGGCGATGCGCAGGATCTTGCGCAGGACCAGGGGCGCCAGCAGCATCAGCAGGGTGGGGCCGAGATAGACCGGCAGGAAGCCGATGCCCAGCGTAGCCGCCCGCCCGACCGACCCGTAGAAGGTCCAGGTCGTGCAATAGACGCCCAGCGACAGGGCGAAGATGGTGGGGGAGGCGATGACGCTACGCCCTGCCGCCTCCCGCCGGTCGGCCCAATGGGCGATGGCGAACAGGGCGGAAAGGTAGGCGAGGGCGGCGACCAGGACGGCGGTCCAATCCAGTCCGACCTCCATGCCGCGCCCCTATCGCGTCCGGCCGGCCAGCGCGGCCAGCGCGATCACCGCCGCCCACAGGCCGAACACCCAGACATAGAGCGCCGGCACCCCCAGGACTCTCCCCTCCACCCCGAACAGGCCGAGCAGCGGCGGGTTGAACAGCGCCGCCGCCAGCAGGAACAGACCGATCATCCGGTCGCGGTGCCGGCTGGGATTCGGGTCGGGCGCGCTCAAAAGGCGCGTTCCCGGGCGGCGAGTTCGACCAGGATGTTGGCGCCGCGGATGGCGTCATCCAAGGTCCGCACGTCGCGCTCGCGCAGCATCTCGACCATCCGCAGGAACACCGCGGCGGTGACCAGGCTGTCGCCCAGCGCGGTGTGGCGGTCGACCACCGCAATGCCCAGCCGTTCGGCGATGCCGTCCAGCGTGTGGTCGCCGTCATTGCCCAGCAGCATGCGGGACAGCAGCATGGTATCGAGCACCGGGCAGTCGAAGGACACCCCCGCCGCCCGTTCCTTCATCTTCAGGAATTTCAGGTCGAAGGCGGCGTTGTGCGCCACCATCACCGCGCCGGAGACGAAGCTGCGGAACTGCGGCAGCACAGTGTCGATGGTCGGCTTGCCCGCCACCATGCCGTCGGTGATGCCGTGGAAGGGGATCGATTCCGGCGGGATCGGCCGGCGGGGATCGACCAGTGTGTTGAAGGTCTCGCCGGTCAGGATGCGCCCGCCGACGACGCGGACCGCGGCGATCTGGATGATCTCGTCGCCGGTGCTGGGCGACAGGCCGGTGGTCTCGGTGTCGAACACGACGTAGTGCAGCCGGTCCAGCGGCGTGCGCCCCAACTCGCTGGTCGCCAGCGGCTGGTGCAGCAGCCCGAAATCGAAGAACTCCGGCCGGGCGCCGGCCCGTGGGCGCGGCTGGGCGGTGCGTGGCGACTGTGCCGGCGGCAGCGGCACGCGCAGCCGGGCGCGGCCGGCGCAGCCGGGCAGGTCGTTCGGCAGCGGTTCGCTCCAGGCGGTGCTGCGGTGGTGCTGCAGCACGTCGCCGGCGCTGAGGCCGCCCAGGCCGCCGGGCAGCGTCTGGTCCAGCCAGCCGTCCAGCGTGGCGCTGGGCACCGCCGGCCCTTTCCACACGAGGTCGAGATAGACCCAGCGGTCGCCATCCTGCGGCCCGGCGGCCTCCAGGTCGTAGGCGGTGGCGCCGGTCAGCGCCTGCACCCGGCCGATCAGATAGGCGAACAGCAGGACGAGGCTGTGGCTGTCGCCATGCACCCATTGCGGCAGGCCGGTCAGCGTCACCGTGGTGGCGGTCTCCGCCCCGACCCGGTGGGCCACGAGGTTGATCAGGTTGTTGGAGTGGATGTCGCTCATCGGCCAACTGCCGGTGACGACGTTGCGGTAGGCGGTCGTCACCCGCTCCAGCCGTTGCGACAGGCTGTCGCAGGATTCCAGCATTGCGCTTTCGAAGGCGGCGCGGTCGCCGGGGCCAAGGTCCGGCGCGTCGTACAGCGTCTCCACCGCGGCGCGCAGGTTGGCGATGGGGGCGCGGAACCCCTCCGTCGCCTCGCGCAGCAGGGCGTCGCGCTGTCCGAGCGCGGCCAGTTCGCTGGTGGCGTCGGACAGGGTCAGCACATAGCCGGTGATGGTCGGCGGCTCGTCCGACGCGGGATCGGCGTCCTGCAGGATGGCGCTCATCCGGCCTTCCAGCAGGATGCGGCCGTCGGTGGTGGCGCCGACGAACTGGGCGGTGGTGCCGTGTTCATGGTTGACGTGCCGGCCTTCGCGGACGCGCAGGCTCAGCCGTTCCAGCGTGTGGGTCACCGGCTCCGCCACCACGAAATGCAGAAGCGAGCGGCCGAGCCCGAGATCGCCGGCCAAGTGGAGGATGTCGAGGGCGGTCTGGTTGTAGAGCAGGATCTGGTGTTTGGTGTTGCAGACCAGAACGCCTTCATGCAGGTCGCGCAGGACGGCGGCGAGCTGGGTCTTCTGCTCCTCCGCCTTGGCGGTGTGGTCGGCGACGGTGCGGGCGATGTCGCGGCGGACCTGGGCCAGCTTGTCCGACAACTCGTTCACCGCGCGGGCGATGGGCAGCAGGTCGCCATAGCGGGAGAGCGGCACCCGGCCGCCGACAGCCCCTTCCGCATTGCCATGGGCGATCAGCCCGGCCTCGCGGCTCAGGGTCTCGGCAGCGCGCAGCAGAAAGCGGTCGACCGCCAGCCAGAGCCCCCACACCGCCGCGGCGCAGGCCGCCGTCATCACCACGGCATAGGTCAGCAGCGGATCCGAGGCGTCCGACCCGCGCACTGTCGCCGCCAGCCCGACCGCCAGCGCCACCAGACCGAAGCCGGCGGCGCGGAAGGCCAGCGGGATCATGCGCCGGGGCAGGGGAGCGGGGGAGGGGGCGGCCGGGGCGGTCATGGTGCCGGCTCCCCGCCGCCGGTCGCAGCGGTCAGGCCCAGATGGCGGCGGACGGTGGTCAGCAGGTCGCGGGTGGAGAAGGGCTTGGTGATGTAATCGGTGGCGCCCAGCGCCATGCCCTTCTGCCGTTCGACGTCGCGGCTGCGCGCCGTCAGCATGATGATGGGCAGCGATTTCCAGGCCGGGTTGGTCCGCAGGGTCTGGCAGACGTCGAAGCCGTCGCGCTTCGGCATCATCGCGTCGAGCAGGATCAGGTCGGGGGTGAAATTCTCCACCGAGCGCAGCGCCTCGTCCCCGTCGCGGGCGATGCGCACGTCGAACCCGGCGCGCTGCATGAGGACCTGGAGCGACAGGACGATGCTGGGCTCGTCGTCGACAACCAGGATGGTCGGCTTCATGGCGGGGCGTCCTCCGGTACGCCGGTCTTTTGCCGGCTTCCCAATTTGTGGCCGGGGCAATGCATTGGTGCCCTGGAATGTCCATGGTACGAGCAAAGAGAAGCAGGGATCAAGCGGCACTCCCGGCTCCCCCGACCAAAGAACGGGGGTACCGAGCCCAAGAAAAAGCCCGGTTGCGACCAAATGTCGCCGCCGGGCTTTCGTTTGGATGACACGGTGTCGCAGGGGCAAGAACCGGCCGCGAATCGCCCGCGGTCCGGACCGGGATCAGCGCGTGGTGACGACGACCGGGTTGAGCCCCATCTTCGATTTCAACTGCTCCGCCTCGCGCTTCGCCGCGGCCGGATCGGGGAAACCGCCGACGCGCACGGCGCGCCAGGACCGGTTGGAGCTGTCGGTCCAGTCCACCGTATAGGCCTGGAAACCGCTGCCCTGCAGCCGTTGCGCCAGCGAATCGGCGTTGGCCGTCACCGTGAAGGTGCCGACCTGCACGGTGTAGCGCCCGGCCGGCGGCGTGGCGGACGGGGCGGTGGACGGGGCTGGGGCCTTGGCGGTCGCCTTCGGCTCGCCATTTCCGGCCGCTGCGGCGGGCGGACGCTTCGCAGCATCCTTGGGCGGGGCCAGCATCGCCTGCAGCGAACCGGAGTCGTTCGGCGCGGCGGCAGGCTGCTCCGGCTTGGCTGCTTCGGGCTTCGGCGGCTCCGGCTTCTGTGCGGCCGGCGCGGTGGGTGCGGTCTCGGTCGGGGCGGCAGCCCGCGGCTTCGGCGAGGTGGCGGGGGCAGTGGCCGGGACGGCCGGCGGCTCCGGCACCTTCAGGACCGGTGGTGGGCTGGCGGGCAGGGCGGCGACCGGCGGCGGCGGTGCTGCGGACGGCGCGGTCTGCGAGGGAGGCGGCTGGGTCGCGGTGGACGGAGGCATCATGCCCGGGACCGGCAGGCTCTCGGGCGCCGTGGCGGCCGGGGCGGGGGCAGGATTGGCGGGCGCGCGGGTGATGGCCGGGGCCGGTACCATCGGCGCGGAGCTGTTGGTGGCCGTCGTCACCGGTGCAGGATCACCCGAGCCGAAATAGACCACGCCGACGGCGATTCCGCCGGCCGCCAGCAGGGCGAGCGCGATCTTGCCCAGCGGCAGACTGCGGCCGGCCGGCTCCTCCTCCTCATACTCCACGTCCTCGTCCTGCGGGTCGGCCCGCAGATCCTCGTTCAAGGCGCGAAGCAGCTTGGCGATGTCCTCGTTCTCCGGCGGCGGAGTCTCGGAAGGTTTGCCGTTGGCCTTCATCTCGTCCTTGGAAGTCGGTGTCGTCAGGGTGGGAGCCCGCCGGGGCGGTGGCTGGAGCGTCACGGTCGACCTGCGCTTGCCCGTCATGCGGGCCGGCTGAATGCAGAAAAAGGGGCCTTCCGGTTGCCGGGGCCGCGGTGACACGGCCCGGCTGCGGAAAGCCCCTTCTCTTTATCGTATTTTGCCGCTCCATCAAACCGCCATGCGGTCGCGCCCGGCGGATGGGCGGCACGAAAGAAGGGACGTCAGCCCTGGTGCGGCCTGTTCGGGTCGGCGGGCTGTGTCTGGACCGGCTGCGTGGGGGCCGGCTGGGGGGCAACAGGCTGAGCGGCCGCGGGCTGGGCCGGCTGGGCGGGGGCCGGGTTGATCGCGGCGGGAGGAGCCTGGGCGGTGGTCGCCGCGGGCGGATTGGCTTCGTCCTCGTCCTTCATGCCGGCCTTGAAGGCCTTCACGCCCTTGGCGATATCGCCCATCACGTTGGGCAGCTTGCCGGCGCCGAACAGGAGAAGCACGATGACCAGAACGATCAACCAGTGCCAAATGCTGAAACTGCCCATCGATCAATACCTCTGAAATTCGGTCGGTGCGGACGTCGTCGCGGTCGCCACCAATGTGAGTGCCCCTTCCGCGCCGCACAAGAGGCGGCCGTCGGGAACGCCGTGATAAAGGACGCCCCTCAGGCCGTCGGGCCGCTTTCCGCCGGCTCCTCCGGCAGTTGGTGGCGCATGATCAGCGGCGCCTGGAAGGCGCTGAACAGCAAGGTCAGCGGCATGATGCCGAACACCTTGAAGTTGACCCACATGTCGGTGGTGAAGTTGCGCCACACCACCTCGTTCAGCACCGCCAGCAGCAGGAAGAACCAAGCCCAGCGGATGCCCAGCGTGCGCCAGCCATCGTCCGACAGGTTCAGCACCGTGCCCAACAGGCGCTTCATCACGTTGCGTCGCGTCGCATGGGCGACGAACAGGACGATGGCGAACAGCAGATTGACCAGGGTCGGCTTGATCTTGATGAACAGATCGTCCTGCAGCCACAGCGTCAGGCCGCCGAACAGCAGCACGAATCCGGCGCCGACCACCGGCATGATCGGGATGCGGCGCTCCAGCCGCCAGGACACCGCCACCGCGATGGTGATGGCGACCATGAAGACAGCGGTGCCGGTCATGATGCCGGCCTGCGAATTGGCAACGAAGAAGGCGGCGAGCGGGCCGGCCTCGATCGCCAGGCGTGCGAACTGGTTCATGCCCCCTGACATAGCCCGAACCGGCCGCCCATGAAAGGGGCGAATGTTGGCGTGCGGGACATTCGGGTGCGCTACCACGCTCGCGGACGGGGTGCTTGCTGCGGTGACATCGCGCGGTTCGACCCGCAAGAGCGCAAGCGGGGCTTTTCTCGCGTCGCGTGTTTCACTACCTCTTTCGTCATCCGCCGTTCGGCGGGGACTGGACGAAGGGCAGATGTGTCATGGAAGCCGCCGAAGTGAAAGATTTAATCGACGAAGCCCATGAGCGGGAACGGGCGAAGCACCGCCCGGCGGATCGGCATCATTCCGAGGAGGAGGGCGGGCACGGGGTGAAGACCTCCACCGCCATCTACATCTCGGTCCTGGCCGCGGTGCTCGCCATCGTCAGCGTCGCCGGGTCCAACGCCGGCAAGGAGCTGATGGCCAGCGCGATCGAGGCGTCGGACAGCTTCGCCTATTATCAGGCCAAGACCCAGCGCCAGATCAGCCTGCGCCTTGCCGCCGACGAGATCGAGCTGCTGTCCGCCGGCATGCCGGCAGATGCGCAGGCCAAGGCGCTGCAGCGCTCCGCCGAATACCGCCAGTCGGCCGAACGCATGGAGGCCGACGAGGGCAAGAACAGCCGCAAGGACCTGCTGGGCAAGGCGAAGGCGGCGGAACTGCGGCGCGACCATGCTGCGGCCCAGGATCCCTATTTCGACTTCGCCGAGGGCATGCTGCAGCTCGCCATCGTGCTGGCGTCGGTCTTCGCCATCACCAACAAGGGCTTCATCCTGTGGACCAGCCGCGCGCTGGCGGCGGCCGGGGTGCTGATGGCGGCCGACGGCTTCACCCTGATCCTGCCGCTGCCCTTCCTCTGATATCATCGAACATAAAGCCTGACACCTCAGGCTTTATGTTCGCCCTCAGTCGGCGGGCGCGACCGTCCGGTCGCTTGCCTTCGCAGGCATGTGCCTGCGGGGCCGCAGTCGCGGC
>CBFGPE010000140.1:0-18081 GCA_965650625.1 uncultured Azospirillum sp.
GAAGCCGCAGCCCGTCCCGCGCGTCGACCATCGCCTGTCCGGCCCGGTTCAGGCAGAGGATCCGCCCGGCGTCGTCGAGCAGGGCGACCCCCATCGGCAGGCGGTCGATCATCCGGCCGCTCCACAGGACTTCCTCCTCCCGGCCGTCCTGGCGCGCCCACAGCCGGACGCGCAGCCGGATCGCCCGCTGGAGATGCGGGGCGCAGCCCTGCAGGAGCCGCACCGTTTCGTCGGGGAAGGGGGAGGCGTCGGCCGGCCGGTAGAGGCTCAGCACCGGCTGCACCGGCGCCAGTTCGCCGCCGTCGGACAGGGCGAGCGCGCACAGCCGGCCCATGCCGTGATCCCGCAGCAGTTCGTTGAAGAAGGCGGAGCGCCGCAGCACCGCGTCGGACACCAGTTCCTCGCCGCGGCGGACCTCGCATCGGCTCAGCAGGCCGCGCGCCGCCGCCGCGTTCGCCCAGACGTCGCGGTGACGGAAATGGGTGGTGTAGTCGGCCAGCTGCCTGTCCGTGATGTTGTGGCGGGCCCACAGCGCGGTGGCCCGGCTGTCGTGATGGGGGGCGGTGGTGAACAGGAAGCCGTGCGTCGCATCGGTCAAGGCGCAGAGCCGTTCCAGGATGCCGCCCCAGCGCTCCGGAAAGGTCACTGCGTCGTAGATGTCCTCGATCAGCGAGTCCGCAGCCTGCGCCATGGGGGAATCCTCCGCTTGACGACAATTCCCTGTAGGCAATCGCCCGTGCTCAAGACCTATCGGTTGCGTATGACCATCGGCCGAGCGTTTCGTCCGTCATGTGAAGGATGCGGCCGCTGGGATTTTCCTTAAAAGTCATCGGATCGACCCCCTGCCGGAAACAGGAGTCATCGAAGCGGAGCAAGGCAACCCATGACGAATAACTGCGGGATGGAAGACGCCACCCTGCCGGCGGCCGGCAGGCCGGCCATGCGCAGGGGCGGGGATCGGATGCGCTGGGCACTGGTCGCCGACCGCAGTCCGCTGCTGCGCGAGGGGCTGCGGCTTTACCTGGAAACGCTGGGGTGGCGGGCCGTGGCGGGCGGCACGATGGACGAAGGGCTTGCGCTGCTGGCGCGGGGCCACATCGTCCTGCTCAATCGCGGCACCCCCGGCCCCCTCGTTCCCGACCTGATCCTGGTGGGGGAGACGGGTCCGGAGCGCCGGGGAGCTTGCGGGGCGTGGCCCTCGGCCTTCGACCGACTGGCGACGATGCGCGGTGCCGTGCGCCCCGTCCTGCTGTCGATCGCCGCAGCGAACCACGACCTCACGGTCCGTGCCCGCGACCGCGGCTTCGAGGCCATCCACATCGACATGCCGCCGCTGAACCTGGAAGAGCTGCTGCTGGGCTGCGTCCGCCGGATCGAACGGGGCGAGGGTGCGGGGGTGAGATGACGGCGTGGAACGAACATATATTTTCATGAAATCATATCATCCTATCTGTGAGTGATCTGCTTTGTTGACGGGGCATGGACTGGTTCTGTGACGAGATGCTGGGCCGGCTTGCCCGCCTGCTGCGGGCGGCCGGCCACGACACCGCCCTGGCGCCAGCCGGCACAGCCGACCGGACGCTGCTCGACCGGGCGCGGGCGGAAGGGCGCATCCTGCTGACCCGCGACCGCCGGCCGGCACGGATGCCTGCTGCACGGCCAGTCGGTGGAGGAGCAGGCCCGCTCGCTGACCGCCGCCTTTCCGGTCGATTGGCTGCAGGCCCCCTTCACCCGCTGCCTGATCGACAACTGCCTGCTGCACCCGGCGGCGCCGGACAGGCTGGCGGAGGTCCCGCCGGGCGCCCGCGGCCTGACCGCGCCCCTCGGCGCTTCCTTTGGCGGAAGCCCTTCCGTGACGAGTTGCCCGTGCTGCGGACGGCTCTATTGGCCGGGCAGCCATGTCCGCCGCCTGACCGGCACCCTCCGGCGGCTGGCGCAGGCTGGGAGGTCGCATCCGGGTTGAGCATCCGGGTTGACAGCGGCGGCTCCCGGGCGGCTTTTCAACCCGACCGAACCGCAAGAGCCCACCCGCGAGAAAGACGGCCCGCCTCCATCATGCCCGACGAGTCACACCCGGCCCCGAACGCCAATCGCCGCAGAGCCGCCTTCTTCGACCGTGACGGCGTGCTGAACGAGGACATCGGCTTCGCCCATCGTCCCGACCAGATCACCTGGATGCCGGGGGCGAGGGAGGCGGTGAAGCGGCTGAACGATGCCGGCTTCCTGGTCTTCGTCGTCACCAACCAGGCCGGCGTCGCCCGCGGCCTCTACGGCGAGGAGCATGTGCGGACCCTGCATCGCTGGATGCAGCAGGAACTGCAGGCCGTCGGCGCCCATGTCGACGCCTTCTACCACTGCCCGCACCATCCCGAGCATGGCGAGCCGCCCTACCGGACCGACTGCGCCTGCCGCAAGCCGGAGCCGGGCATGCTGCTGCAGGCGATGGCCGAGTGGCCGGTGGAGCCGAAGGGCAGCTTTCTGATCGGCGACCGCGACACCGACCTGCAGGCGGCGCAGCGGGCAGGCATCGAGGGCACGCTCTACCGCGGCGGCGACCTCGACGCCGTCGTCGCCGGGATCATGGCAAGGACGGCGTGACGGCTAGGACAGCCAGCCTTCGACCCACGGCACCAGCCACCGCCACAGCAGGGCGCCCGCCGCCAGCCAAAGGGCGATCATGACCACGGCGGCGGCGATGCTGACCGGGCGGTCCGGGCGGCGCGCCGCGGCGGCGCGATGTTCGGCCAGAAGCTCCGGCGGTATCAGGCGGACGACCAGCAGGATGCCGAGCGGCACGATCAGCAGATCGTCCAGATAGCCCAGAACCGGGATGAAATCGGGGATCAGGTCAATCGGGCTCAGCGCATAGGCGGCGACCGCCATCGCCAGGAGGCGGACAGGCCAGGGGGTGCGCGGGTCGCGCGCCGCCAGCCAGACGGCCAGCACGTCGCGCTTGATCGCGCGCGCCCATGTCTTCACGGCCCATGTCTTCACGGATGCCATTGCCGCCGATCCTATCCTCCGGAGCGGATATTTCAACGCACGGGACCGGGATGCCTGGATCACCCGAACTTGGATCACCCGAACGGGAGGGGCGCGGTGCCGGTGGTCCCGGGACAGGGCCGCCATGGGTAGGGTCGGCGATCCTTCGGAATAAACCTCCCGCGTCCTTTTTACCCCCCGCAATCAGTCGTAGGTTTTGCTGCCCTTTCGAACAGTTTTCCCAAGAAACGCCTTTGAACATCACCCGGAGGTTCCCATGCGGTTCCCGGTGCTCGACGGCTGGCGTGGCCTGTGCGCGTTATGCGTGGCCCTGTACCATTTGCACAGCATCGATCATTTCCACATGCTCGACTTTGTGCGCGGCAGCTATCTTTTTGTCGATTTCTTCTTTGTTTTGAGTGGCTTTGTCATCGTTCACGCCTATTCCGGCCGCATCGGCGGCGGGAAGGCGGCCGGGACCTTCCTGGTCCGGCGGTTCGGCCGGGTCTGGCCGCTGCATGCGGCGGTGCTGCTGGCCTTCGTGGCGCTGGAATGCGTGAAGGCGGTCTCCGGACCATCCGGCGGTCCTGCCGGAACCGCCGCCTTCACCGGGACCTACGCGCCCTCGGCCCTGGTCAGCAACCTCGCCCTGGTGCATGCGCTGGGGGTGGAGGATCAATGGACCTGGAACATCCCGAGCTGGTCGATCAGCGCGGAGTTCTTCGTCTACATCACCTTCGCCCTCCTCTGCCTGACGGTGCGCCGGCCTAAGATGCTGGCCGTGGCGATGGTCACGCTCGCCGTCATCGGTGCCCTGGTGGTGATGCGCTTTTCCGCCAACCACATCGACACCAGCATCGACTACGGCTATTTCCGCTGCCTCTACGGCTTCTTCACCGGCTGCCTCGTCTACCGGCTGTATCGGGCGGCGGCCGGCTGGCGGCCGTCCCGGCTTGCCGGCGGGCTGGCCGAGGCGGGCGCGCTGCTGGCGGTGGTGGCCTTCGTCTCGGCCGCGGGGGGCAACGCCCTGTCGCTGGCGGCGCCGCTGCTGTTCGGGCTGGTGGTGTGGGTGTTCGCCTTCGAAGCCGGGCCGGTCTCCCGCCTGCTGGCGACCTCGCCCTTCCAGCGGCTGGGCGCCTGGTCCTACTCGATCTACATGGTGCATGCCCTGCTGGTCGCCGTGCTGCAGAAAGGCACGATGGTGATGCAGGGGGTCCTCGGCCGGCCGCTGTTCGTCGAGCGCGAGGTGGAGGGCGGCAGCGACCGGCTGCTCTCCTTCGGCGATGCCTGGGTGATGGATCTGGTGAGCGGCGGCTATCTGCTGGCGGTGGTCGCCCTGTCGGCCCTGACCTACCGCTTCATCGAGCTGCCGGGACAGGCGATGATCAACGGTCTGCCGGTCGGGTCGCGCAAAGCCGCGCCGGCCAACCCGCCGATGGCCGAGGCGGCCTGACCGCCACCCCCGGCCATCACCCGGGACGCATCCGACCCGTCAATGCCGGGCGAAGACCTGCGGCCCGCCGGCGGCGCCGAACAGCATGACCTGATAGGGCTGGCCGACGCCCATGTCCATGCCGGGGGCGTCCTGCGGCATGCCGGGGACCGCCAGCCCACGGGCCTGCGGCCGTTCGGCCAGAAGCCGCCGCACGTCGTCGGCCGGCACATGGCCCTCCAGCACATAGCCGCCGACCCGCGCCGTGTGGCAGGAGGCGATGTCGTCGGGCACGCCGGCCATGCGCTTCATCGGCGTCACGTCGTCGACAGTGTGGACGGTGACCTCGAAACCGGCGGCGCGCATGTGCCGCACCCAACCCTCGCAGCATTCGCAGCTCGCGGCCTTCCAGACCTCCACCGCCGGACCGCCGGCGGGAACGGCGGCGCGGACCAGGCCCGGCAGCCCCATCGATCCGAGGCCGAGCGCCAGAACAGCCATCGCCGCTCCCCGCATCATCGTCCGCCGCGTCATGCTCATGGAATTTCTCCTAACGAAATCAGTTCTCTGGTCCGAACACTCAGGGACGGACGGACAGAAGGCGCAGGGCGTTGGCGGTGACCAGCACGGTGGCGCCGGTGTCCGCCAGGATCGCGGGCCACAGCCCGGTGACGCCCAACACGGTGGTGAGCAGGAAGACCGCCTTCAAGCCCAAAGCCAATGCGATGTTTTGTCGTATGTTGGCCATGGTGCGGCGTGACAACGCCACCATCGCCGCCACGTCGCCGACCCGGCCGTGCAGGATGGCGGCATCGGCCGTCTCCAGCGCCACGTCGGTGCCGCCGCCCATCGCGATGCCGACATCGGCGGCGGCGAGCGCCGGGGCGTCGTTGATGCCGTCGCCGACCTTCGCCACCCGCTGCCCATCGGCCTGGAGGCCGCGGACGATGCGCAGCTTGTCGTCCGGCAGCAGCTCGGCATGCGCCGTCATGCCCAACGCTCCGGCGACCGCCCCGGCGGTCCGGGCATTGTCGCCGGTCACCATCAGCGAGCGGATGCCGGCACGGTCCAGCGCCGCGATCCCGCTGCGGGCGTCGGAACGCGGCTCGTCGCGCATGGCGATCAGACCGGCGGCGATGCCGTCCACCAGCAGGACGGAGACCGTCTTTCCCGCCTCGGCGAAGGCGGCGGCCTGCTCCGCCTGCGCAGGCCTCAGGGCGGATGCGGCGGCCTGGGGCGACAGCAGCGCCACCGTACGGCCGTTCACCCGACCATTCAGGCCGGCGCCGGGCAGGGCGGTGACCCCGTCGGCAGCCGGCGGGGCGATGCCGCGTTCGGCCGCCGCAGCCAGGATGGCGCGGGCCAGCGGGTGGCTCGACCCGGCTTCCAGCGCCGCGGAATCGGCCAGCAGCTCCGCCTCGCCTGCGCCGAAGGGGATCAGGTCGGTGACGCGGGGCCTGCCCTCCGTCAGGGTGCCGGTCTTGTCGAAGGCGACGGTGGTGATGCGGCCCAGCGCCTCCAGCACCGCGCCGCCCTTCAGCAGCAGCCCGCGCCGGGCGCCGTTCGACAGGCCGGCGGCGATCGCCGCCGGGGTGGAGATCACCAGCGCGCAGGGGCAGCCGATCAGCAGGACCGCCAGGGCGCGGTAGATCCACTCCGTCCAGCCGCCGCCGAAGGCCAGCGGCGGCACCAGGGCGACCAGGGCCGCCACGGCGACGATGCCCGGCGTGTAGAAGCGGGCGAAGCGGGCGATCAGCCGTTCGGTCGGGGCTTTGCTCGCCTGCGCCTCCTCCACCAGCCGGACGATGCGGGCGATGGTGTTGTCGCGCGCCGCGGCGGTGACGCGGACGCGCAGCGCGCCGTCGGCGTTGATGGTGCCGGCGAAGACGGCATCGCCCTCGCCCTTCGGCTTCGGCATGCTCTCGCCGGTGACGGGGGAGTCATCGACGGCGCTGCGGCCGGACAGCACGATGCCGTCGGCCGCCACCCGGTCGCCCGGCCGCACCAGGATGACGGAGCCGACGGCCAGCCCGGCGGCGGGAACGGTCTGCAAGGCGCCGCCGTCCCGCTCCAGCAGCGCGGTGTCGGGAACCAAGGCGGTCAGGCCGCGGATGCCGGCCCGCGCCCGGCCGGCGGCCACTCCCTCCAGCAACTCGCCGATCAGGAAGAGGACCAGGACGGTCGCCGCCTCCTCCACCGCGCCGATCAGCAGCGCGCCGATGGCGGCGACCGTCATCAGCATCTCGATGGAGAAGGGGGTTCCGGCCCGTGCCGCCGCCAGGGCGCGGCGCGCCACCGGGACCAGCCCGACCATCAGCGCCAGCGGGAAGGCCCAGGGCTCCGCCGCCGGCACCAGCAGCCCCAGAACCGTCGCGGCGGCCAGGGCCGCACCGGCCGCCCTGGTCAGCCGAGCCTTGCCCCCGCGCCACCAGGGCGCCTCATCCGCAACATCGTGGGAGTGGGAATGGGCCTCAGCGCCGCAGCAGCCCCCGCCGCAACCCGCCGCCGGGCCTTCCGCAACCGGATCGGCGGGGGTGGCGCCATAGCCGAGCGCCGCCAGCGGACGGACCACCGCATCGGCGCCGAGCGTGTCCTCGTGGAAGACGGCCACCGTGCCGGCGGGCACCGACACCCGCACCTCGCGGATCCCCGGCACCCGGCGCAACGCCGTCTCGATCTTGGCGGCGCAGGACCCGCAATCCATACCGGAAACCCGGTAGCGACTGGTGCGCAGCGCGGGGTCGGTCTGCATCCCGAACCGGGAGTCGGACAGGGATCCGTGCATGGAAGAGGCTCCTCGATCATGGCCGGTTGCCGGCAGCTCCCCCAAAGCCTAGATCCTCTAGCAACTGGAGGATCAAGAAGGAAATGCCGACCATGCCCAGCCTGGCCATCGGCGCGCTCGCCAAGCGCACCGGCGTGAAGATCCCGACCATCCGCTATTACGAGAGCATCGGGTTGCTGCCGGAGGCGCCGCGCACCGACAGCAACCGGCGCAGCTACGACGACGCGGCGGTCAACCGCCTGCGCTTCATCCGCCATGCCCGCGAGCTGGGCTTCGAGGTGGAGGCGATCCGTCAGCTGCTGGCGATGGCCGACGATCCGGGCCGGCCCTGCCGGGACGCCGATCTGCTGGCCCGCACCCATCTGGCCGAGATCGAATCCCGGATCGCCCGGCTGGAGGCCCTGCGTGACGAGGTGCGGCGGATGGTCGAGGGCTGCGCCCAGGACCAGGTGCGCAGCTGCCACGTCATCGAGGTGCTGGCCGACCACGCCCACTGCCTGCATGACCGGCATTGACGCGATGCCCCCTCCAAGACGAAGCGCCGCAGCATGCAGGCTCGCCTATGACCTGGAACCGGTTGCCCGGCGGGTGGCGGGGTCTATAGTCACGTTTATGTAGTGTCGAAACCATCCGTGCTTCCGGACGGCAAACGCCGCTTGGACCGTCGCACTCGGGGGAGCGGATCGTCATGGCGACGGCAGCGGGAACAGAGTCGGGAACAGGGTTCGAGATGGATGCGGGCGCGGCGGTGAGAGCGGATCGGAAGCGGGTGTCATGCTGCGGCTTCTGAGAACCAACCGTCCGCTCCAGCGCATCGGGGCGCTCGGCGTGGCCGTATTGACGGTGCTGTGCGGCGGCACCGCGATCGTCCTGAACCGGCTGCATGACGAGACGCTGGCCGAGGCCGCGCTGGGCCTGCGCACGCTCAACGCCTCGCTGGCCGAGCAGACGGCCCGCGCCATCGAAGGGATCGACCTGACCGTCAGCGGAGTCGCCGAGCAGATTCCGCCTGAGAACCGGCGCAATCCCGAGGCCTTCAAACGGCTGCGCTTCGAGCGGCAGGTTCATGAAATCCTGAAGGCCAAGGCATCCAGCCTGCCGCAGATGGAGGCGCTGAGCCTGGTCGACGCCGACGGCACCCTGGTGAACTTCACCCGCCAATTCCCGGCGCCGACGCTCGACCTGTCCAGGCGCGACTATTACCTCGCACTCAAGGACGCCGATCCCGGACAGGCCTATCTCAGCCGGCCGACGAAGAGCATGGTCACCGGGGAATGGACGCTCTACATCGCCCGCCGCGTGAACGCCCCGGACGGCGGGCTGGTCGGGCTGGTCGTCGGGGCCATCCGCCTGTCCTATTTCGAACAGTTCTACCGCAGCCTCCATGTCGTGCCGGACAGCGGCTTCAGCCTGTGGTGGCGCGACGGCATGCTGCTGGCGCGCTTCCCGCCGGTGCCGGACAAGATCGGGGCCATCGCCCACGACCCTGTCATCGACAGGCAGCTCGCCCACAACGGGACCGGCACCTCCACCCTGCAACACTCGATCGACGGCGAGAACCGCATCCTGTCCGTCCAGCTCGTCCGCAACTATCCGCTGGCCGTCGCAGTCAGCCGGACGCGGGGAGAGATCCTGGCCCGCTGGCAGAGCCAAGCCATCGTCATCGCCGGCGCCGGGCTGGTCAGCGCGGTGGCGCTCGCCCTGATGCTGTGGGCGATGGCGCGCCAGTTCCTGGCCTACGAGACCGCCAACCGCGCGCTCGGCGAGCGCCGGCAGGCGGTCGAGGCCCGCGACGAGGCGGAGGAGCATGTCCGTCAGTTGCAGAAGATGGAAGCGCTGGGCCAGCTGACCGGCGGCGTCGCCCACGACTTCAACAACCTGCTGCAGGCGGTGCGCTCCAGCCTGCACATGCTGGAGGCCGGCGGCGAACTGCGCGGGAAGGAAAGCCGCCGGGCGCTGGAGGTGGCAAGCCAGGCGGTCGACCGCGGCGCCACCCTGACCCAGCACCTGCTGGCCTTCGCCCGCCGCCAGCGGCTGGCCCCGGCTCCGGTCGACCTCGGCGCCCAGGTGGCGGGGATGGCGACGCTGCTGGACCGCACGCTGGGCGGCGCCATCCGCATCCGCATCGATGCCGACGACGCCGTGCCGCCAGCCCTGGTCGATCCCCACCAGTTCGACATCGCCCTGCTGAACCTCGCCATCAACGCCCGCGACGCCATGCCGGACGGCGGCACCCTGACCATCGCCGTCACCAGCCTGCTTATCACCAACCTGCCGGTGGGAGCGGAGGACGAGAGGGTTTCCCCCACCCTGGCGCCGGGCGGCTATGTCGCCGTGACCGTGCGCGACAGCGGCACCGGCATGCCGGCGGAGGTGCTGGCGCGAGCCTGCGACCCCTTCTTCACCACCAAGCCGGTCGGCCAGGGCAGCGGGCTGGGGCTGAGCATGGTGCATGGCCTGACGGCGCAGTCCGGCGGCGGCATGCGCCTGGAAAGCCATCCCGGCCTCGGCACCGCGGTGACGCTGTACCTGCCTCACGCTCCGGTGGACAGCGGATCGGACACCCCCGACGAGACTGCCGCCGGAAACCAGCCGCCCATGCAGCCCGCCGCCCCGTCTCCCGCCGTGCGCGTGCTGCTGGTCGAGGACGATGCCTTGGTCCGCATGGCGAACGCCGCGGTGCTGGACGAGGCCGGCATCATGGTGTCGGAGGCCGCCACCGGCGAGGAGGCCCTGGCTCTGCTGGAGGCGGACCAGGGGATCGGCGTCCTGGTCACCGACTTCGCCATGCCCGGCATGACCGGCGCCGACCTGACCCGCCTCGTCCGCCGTCACCGCCCCGACCTGCCGGTCCTGATCGTCACCGGCTATGCCGAGAAGGCGGTGCTGCAGGATCTGGGGCGCGAGCCCGGCATCCGCATCCTGTCCAAGCCGATCCCGCCGGCGGCCCTGATCGGACACATCATGGCGGCCCTTTAGGAAGCGCCGCCCCCCCGCATCACCGCCCCCGCACCGGGAAGCAGCCGCGTCCGGCCGTCTTCAGGGCGCTGCAGGCCGCGTCGGCGGTCGCGGCGGGGAATCCGGTCAGGCGGGCCTTGTAGAGACCGCCGGAGCGGACCACCGCGGGACTGGTGCCGGCGGCGAGGGAGCCTAAGCGCTTGGCCGTGTCGCGGGCGCTGCGCACCGCGGCGGCATGGCTGGCGAAGGCACCGACCTGGATGGACCAGGAGCCGCCCGCGGCTTCCGCGGCGGCCGGCTTCACCGAAGGGACGGCGACGCTCACCGCCGTGCTGCGTTCGGCGGTGGAGGCGCTGTTTTTGGTGATCACCAGATCCGGCTGCACGGGCGCCGGCCGGGACGGACTGGTCGGGCGCTTGAAGCCGGCGTCCAGCAGATCGGCAACACGGTCGTCGCGGGCGGCGGCGCTGTGCCCGCCCATCACCACCGCGATCAGTCGGCGGCCGTCCCGCACCGCCGAGGCGGCAAGGTTGAAGCCGGACGCGGCGATGTAGCCGGTCTTGATGCCGTCCATGCCGGGATAGCGCGCCATCAGGCGGTTGTGGCCATAGACCGTATCGCCCTGCCAGTCGAAGCTGCGGCGCTTGAAATAGGCGTAATATTTGGCATGGCTGCGGATCAGCGCCCGGGACAGGATCGCCATGTCGCGCGCCGTCGTCCGCTGCAGCCGGTCGGGCAGGCCCGAGGCGTTGCGGAACACCGTGTGGCGCATGCCGAGCCGGCGGGCGCGCGCCGTCATCTTCTTGGCGAAGGCCGGCTCGTTGCCGCCCAGCGCCTCGCCCAGCACCACTGCGACGTCGTTGGCCGAGCGGGTGACCAGCGCCAGGATCGCCTGCTCCACCGTGATGGTGCTGCCGGGGGCCAGCCACAGCCGCGACGGCGGCATCGAGGCGGCATGCCGCGACACCACGAGCCTCTGGTTCAGCCGCAGCGTGCCGCGGTCCAGCGCCTCGAAGGTCAGCATCAACGTCATCATCTTGGTCAGCGAGGCCGGGTAGGTCAGCCGGTCGGCATTGTGCGCCCGCAGGACCTTGCCGCTGTGCGCATCCATCAGGATCTCCGCGGCGACCGGCGTCCAGGCCTTCTTGGCCGACTTCCTGGCCGAGGCGGGCAGGGGCGCCAGCAGGACCGCGAAAACGGTCAGGGAGAGCAGCAGCAGCGTCGAAACGCGGGCGAGCAGGGGCATCGTCTCAGGTCCGGCGGTTGGTGCAGCCCCGCTGCGGCGCGGGCGCTGTCGGCGTTGCGGGTTCCCCCTTTGAAAGCGGGACGGGGCGGGGCGGCAGGGCTCATCCGGCCGGCGTCATCCGTCGGACAGCATCGAACGGACCATGGCGCGGAAGGCATCGACCGCCACCGGCTTGGCCAGCATGCGCGTGTTGCGGCCAAGCCCATCCTCGCCATCACCGGGCCTGTCGTCCAGGGCCTGGAAGGCATAGCCGGTCAGGAACAGCACCTTCAGATCGGGATAATGCGCCTGCGCCGCCTCCGCCAGCTGGCGGCCGTTCAGGCCGGGCAGCCCGACATCGGTCACCAGCAGGTCGACCGGCGTCCCGGCGCCGTCCCGCCCGGCACCGTCCCGCCCGGCGCCTTCCCGCTTGGCCGCGGCCTCGCTCAGCCGGGCAAGCGCCGTGGTGCCGTCGGCGGCCTCCAGCGTGGTGTAGCCGTCGCCCTCCAGCACCTCCACCAGCAGCATGCGGACCAGCTCCTCGTCCTCCACCACCAGCACCGTGCCCCGCCCGGCCCGGCCGGTGGGCGGGGCGGGGATGGCGGCGGGGGCAGGGGCAGGGGCGGGAGCCGCCTGCTCGGCAGTGGCGGCGTGGTCGCGCGGCAGATGGAGATGCACCGCGGTGCCACGGCCGACCGCGCTGTCGATGCGGACGAAGCCGCCGGACTGGCGGGCGAAGCCGTAGAGCTGGCTCAGCCCCAGTCCGGTGCCCTGGCCGATCGGCTTGGTGGTGAAGAAGGGTTCGAAGACGCGGGCCACCACGTCCGGCGGCATGCCGGTGCCGCTGTCGCGCACGGTCAGCACGGCATAGTCGCCGGGCTCCACCCCAGGATCGTTGACGAGGTCGCCCGGCGCAAAAGCGGCGTTGGCGGTCTCCACCGTCACGCATCCGCCGTCCGGCATGGCGTCGCGGGCGTTGATGACCAGGTTCAGCAGGGCGCTTTCGATCTGGTTCACATCGGCATGGACCGGCCACAGCGGCTCCGCCAGCCGGCGCTCCAGCCGGATCTCCTCGCCCACCGAGCGGCCCAGCAGATCCCACAGCCCGACCACCAGCATGTTGAGGTCGGTGCGCTCCGGCTTCAGCGGCTGGCGCCGGGCGAAAGCCAGCAGGCGCCGGGTCAGGGTGGCGGCCCGGTCCACGGCGGCGCGCGCGGTGGCGGCGAAGGGAGCGATGTCGGTGCGGCCGGACGACAGCCGCTGCTCGATCAGCTCCAGACTGCTGCTGATGGCCTGCAGCAGGTTGTTGAAGTCGTGGGCGACGCCGCCGGTCAGCTGGCCGACCGCCTCCATCTTCTGCGCCTGGGCCAGGGCCTCGCGCGCCTCGTCCAGCGCCTGCTGGGCCTTGCGGCGTTCGGTGATGTCGCGGGTGACCTTGGCGAAGCCGCGCAAGCGTCCCGTCTCGTCGCGGATGGGGTCGATGACGACGCTGGCCCAGAAACGGGTGCCGTCCTTGCGCAGGCGCCAGCCCTCCGCCTCGAATTTGCCCGCCGACAGGGCGGTGGCGAGTGCACGCTGCGGCATACCGGCGGCGCGGTCCTCCTCCGTGTAGAAGCTGGAGAAGTGCCGGCCGATGATCTCGTCGGCGGCATAGCCCTTCATCCGGGCCGCCCCCGCATTCCAGCTGCGGATGACGCCGGTGGGGTCGAGCATGAAGATGGCGTAGTCGACCACGCTCTGGACCAGCAGGCGGAACTGCCGTTCGCCGGAGATGGGCTCCCAGGCGGGCGCGACACGTTCGTCCTTCATAACAACGACTTTCCGGAACAAAGGGGGAAGCAAACTTCCCAATGATCCGTGCTCGATACCGTCAGGGTCAATAACCCAATACGAATATCCAGGTATTATTCCGTCGCATTACGCGGAATTTTCCGGGAATTGTCCGGCACAATTTGGGGTGGGATTTGCAGTCATCAGGGGAAAGGGGCGGGACGGCGTACCGCCCCGCAGGTTCCCTTTTGGTCAGGGCTCAGCGCGGAGCCAGCACCATGACCATCATACGACCTTCGACCCGGGGCATCTGCTCGACCTTGGCGATGTCCTGGAGCTGGTCGCGCACGCGGACGAGCACGTTCAGACCGAGATCCTGGTGCGCCATCTCGCGACCGCGGAAGCGCATGGTCATCTTGACCTTGTCGCCTTCCTCGATGAAGCGAATGGCGGAGCGCATCTTCACGTCATAGTCGTGATCGTCGATGTTCGGCCGAAGCTTGATTTCCTTCAGCTCGATGATCTTCTGCTTCTTCCGCGCCTCGTTGGCCTTCTTCTGCTCCTCGAAACGGAACTTGCCGTAATCGAGGATCTTGCAGACAGGCGGATCTGCCTGGGGCGCCACTTCGACGAGGTCGAGGTCGGCATCCGCGGCGGCTTCCAGCGCTTGGCGGAGCGGCACCACGCCGACCATCTCGCCGTCGGCGCCGACGAGGCGGACCATACGGGCGGTGATTTCACGGTTGAGGCGCGGGCCTTCGCGGACGGGGTCCGCGTCGTAGAGCTTGGCTATGGTGATCTCCTGTGGTCGTGGAGGGGTAGAAAGGGGTTAAGCCCGGGCCGAGAAGCTCAGCCCAGGATGTCGAGCACAATCTGCCGCACTTCGCTCCGGGTCAAGCCGGACGGCTCGGGATTGGAGCGGAAATCGCCCTTTTTGCCCTCGACTGCGGCGAATTGGCCTGCCGAAAGGCGGGTGGCGGCCAGCTGGGCCGGCGCAAGCGCGGGCTGGGCGGCGAAATGGCCGACGGTCTGCGAAAGGGCGGAAACGATCTGGGTCGTCATGAAAATCCTCCAGGCCGGATGGGCGGACCGATGGATTCGGTGCCGGCCGGCTCTTGCTTGTGTGTGGCGTCGTGAAACGGGAACCAAAGCGGCGCACCGCCGCGAGAGGCTCCGATAAACCGAAACAGGCCCGGATGCGGGCATGTTCCAAAAAGCCGGCGTCCCTGGAAAAGGCTCCCTCCCGTCGGAACGGAGAAGGCGGGGAGCAAAGGCAGGGGAACGCACCGCGCAAGCGGTTTTCGACCTTCCCCCAGATGGGGGTCGAGTCCTGGTTTTTCAAGCGTTCCGCTCCGCCTCTCCATCCGGCCGCCGAACCTGATGGGAACGCAGGGAGCCTCGCCGTGGTTTCGTCTCCACCGGTACAGCGGGTCTGATGGTCGGGCCGGCCCGTGCCGAAGGAGGGGTGGCGATGCGGTGGCAGGGCGGACGGGAAAGCGAGAATGTCGAGGACCGCCGCGGGCAAGGTGGCCTCGGGGGTGGCCTCGGGGGCGGCCTTGGTGGCGGCTTCCGCATCGGCCGGGGCGGGCTGGGCATCGGCGGGGTCGTCGTGCTGCTGCTGGTGTCGGTGGTGCTGGGGGTCGACCCGACGGTCCTGCTGAACGGCGGCGACCCGGCGGACCAGGGCACGGCCGGACGGACGCAGATCGGCGACGCCGCGCCACGCAGCCAAGCCGACGACGAGCTGAAGCGCTTCGTCTCCGTCGTGCTGGCCGACACCGAGGACACCTGGCAGGGCCTGTTCCAGCAGATGGGGCGCCAGTACCAGGACCCGACGCTGGTGCTGTTCACCGGCACGGTGTCGTCGGGCTGCGGCCGGGCGCAGGCGGCGATGGGGCCCTTCTACTGCCCGATGGACCGCAAGCTCTACATCGACCTCGGCTTCTACCGCGAGCTGCGCGACCGCTTCCAGGCGCCCGGCGACTTCGCCCAGGCCTATGTCATCGCCCATGAGGTCGGCCACCATGTGCAGAATCTGCTGGGCATCTCCGACAAGGTGCAGGCGGCCCAGCAACGGGCGCGCGATCAGGCCGAGGCCAACGCCCTGTCGGTGCGGCTGGAACTGCAGGCCGACTGCTTCGCCGGCATCTGGGGCAACCACGCCAACCGCGACCGCCGCCTGCTGGAGCCCGGCGACGTCGAGGAGGCGCTGACCGCCGCCAGTGCCATCGGCGACGACCGCCTGCAGCGTCAGGCGCGCGGCACCGTCAGCCCCGACAGCTTCACCCACGGCAGCTCCGCCCAGCGCGTCCGCTGGTTCCGCACCGGCCTGGAAAGCGGCCGGCTGGAAGCCTGCGACACCTTCGGGGCGGACCGGCTGTAGCAGGCGCCGGCGGATCGGCCGGAACCGGCTCCCGGCATGCATGCGGAACGGGGGGTTGCACAAAGCCGTGCCGGCCGTCACACATTCGGCGATGGCTGGCAGGTTGCCCAGCTCTTCGAAGTGTTGATACGGAACAGCATGATGAGCACAGCGGACACCTCGCCCGATATCCAGGCGCCCGATATCCAGGCTCTGGAAAGCGCCTATCGCGGCCGCAGCGCGCGGGTGGCGGTGATCGGGCTCGGCTATGTCGGGCTGCCGCTGGCCCTGGCGCTGACCGGAGCCGGCTTCGCGGTCACCGGCTTCGACATCGACCCGGCGAAGGCGGCGGCGCTGAACGGCGGGCGTTCCTACATCCGGCAGATCGCCGACGGGCGCGTCACCGAGGCGGTGGCGACCGGGCGGTTCCGGGCGACGACCGATGCCGACGAGTTCGCCGCCTGCGACGCCGTGATCGTCTGCGTGCCCACCCCGCTGTCGCCGCAGCGCGAGCCGGATCTGAGCTTCGTCGAGGCCTCCACCCGGCTGATCCGCGACCGGCTGCGGCCGGGTCAGCTGGTGGTGCTGGAATCGACCACCTGGCCCGGCACCACCGACGAGGTGATGCGGCCGATCCTGGAGGAGACCGGGCTGGTCAGCGGGCGCGACTTCTTCCTGGCCTATTCGCCCGAGCGCGAGGATCCCGGCAACATCAGCTTCACCACCAGCACCATCCCCAAGGTGGTGGGCGGCGACGACGAGGGCGCGCGGCGGCTGGCGGTGGCGCTCTACGAGCAGGTGGTGCCGCAGGTGGTTCCGGTGTCGGGCACGCGGGCGGCGGAGGCGACCAAGCTGACCGAGAACATCTTCCGTTCCGTCAACATCGCCCTGGTGAACGAGCTGAAGATCGTCTTCGAGCCGATGGGCATCGACATCTGGGAGGTGATCGAGGCGGCGAAGACCAAGCCCTTCGGCTTCATGCCCTTCTATCCCGGACCCGGCCTGGGCGGCCACTGCATCCCGATCGACCCCTTCTATCTGACCTGGAAGGCGCGCGAGTACCAGATCTCCACCCGCTTCATCGAGCTGGCGGGAGAGGTCAACACGATGATGCCGCGCCATGTGGTCGACCGCTTGGCCCTGGCGCTCGACCGCCGCGCCGGCATCGGGCTGAGCCGGGCGCGCATCCTGCTGGTCGGCATGGCCTACAAGAAGAATGTCGACGACAGCCGGGAGTCGCCGGGGCTGCGGCTGATGGAGATGCTGCTGGAGCGCGGGGCGGCGGTCGACTACCACGATCCCTTCATCCCCGTGCTGCCGGTCACCCGCGAGCATGCGACGCTTGCCGGCCGCACCTCCATCGACTGGACGGCGGAGACGCTGGCGGGATTCGACGCGGCGGTGATCGTCACCGACCATGACGGCATCGACTATCAAGGCCTCGCCACCCATTGCCCGCTGGTGGTCGACACCCGCAACGCCATGCGCGCCGTGGAGGGCTTCGCCGACCGCGTCGTGAAAGCCTGACGACGGGGCTGGGCGGCCGGCGTTTGGAACAGTGTGGAACACACCGCGCGGTGTTGTTCCATCCGCCGGATCGATGCCGGCGGATGGAACAACGTGAAACATGCCGCGTGGTGCTGTTCCATCCGCCGGCCATGCTGCCTGATGCACGACCTCCTGGCGTCGGGGAGCGGGGGGTTGAGGGGCGGGCATGGCGTCGGCTCCGCAAGAGTGAAACCGACGCCATTTTATAGGAATTAAGTCCCGAGCGGTGGCGTTAAGTTCAACGCCATGCCACCCGGCACCGCCGGGATCACAGCTCCTCTTCGCCGCCGAAATCGCCCCAGCCGCTGTCCTCGACCGCCTGTTCGGCATGGTCGGTGGCGGCGGTCGCCGCGTCGGTGGCCGCACCGGCCGCCTCGGCAGCCACGGCTTCACCGCCGGAGAGCATGCTGGACAGCGCGCTGCCGATCAGCATGCCGCCGGCCACGCCGGCTGCCGTCTGCATGGCGCCGGCCATGAAGCCGCCGCCAGTCCGCGGCTGCTGGGCATAGCCCGCGACGCGGGGATCGCCATAGGCAGGGGCTCCGGCAGCGGCGGCCGGACGGCCCCAGGGAGAGCCCGGCGGCATGGCCGCCTGGGCGGCGGCAGGATGTTGGTACTGGGGCTGGGGTTGAGGCTGGGAGGCCGGCCTACCACCGCCGAACAGGCTGCCGAACAGCCCGCCGCCGCCGGACTGGGCCGGAGCGGCGGGGCGCTCGCGCAGCTGGCGCTCCAGCTCCTCGTTACGGCCCTGGGAGGCGGCGAGCGCCTGCTCCATCATCACGATGGCCTGGGCCATCAGATAGGGGGCGGCCGGCTGGCGGGCGATGCGCTCGCGGATCAGCGCCTCGGCCTCGGGATCGCGCGGGCCGGATTGCGCCTCGGCCTGATGCAGCTTGGCGAACAGGTCGTCGATGATCTGGCGTTCGGTCTGGTCCATGGCGATGCTCGTTCTCATGAGGAAGTTGCGGGAAAGGTCCCGCTGCCGGCGACGTTTCCTCGAAGGGGCACAAGGCTGCGGC
>CBFGPE010000141.1:0-17437 GCA_965650625.1 uncultured Azospirillum sp.
GCAGCGGCACCGAGGGCAAAGAGGCCGTCGACACCAATGCCGGTGCGCTTGCCGCGCGGGTGAATGCGCAGGGCTATCGCCAGCGCGGATCGCTGCTCGACGTATCGGTCTAGGGAAACATCGCACCGCCCATGAAAAAGGCGGCGGAGGGCGTCCCCTCCGCCGCCTTTTTTCGTGCACGGTCTTAGTGGGACAGCTCGCTCAGCGGACCCTTGCCTTTCACGGACTCATAGCGACCCTTCTGCCACTTCTCCAGGTTCTGAAGCTGCTGCTCGGTCATGTTGAGGGTGACCTTGTCGCCCTTCATGTGCAGCTTGTTCAGCGGCAGCACGACGTCCTTGTCGCTGACGTCGACGGTGTGGTCGACGTCGATCACGGCATAGAGCTTGTTGTTGTAGCGGACGACATCCTCGATCTCCGCCATGTTCTCGCCCTTGGCGCCGTAAATGTCCTTACCCTTCAGCTGATCGACATGCATCTTCATCAGCGCCGGGTCGGCGCTGTCGTCGACGGCGGCGACCGTGGGGTTGTTGGACTTGGTCGCGCTGTTGTTCGAAGACGCGGCCAGGGCCGGCGTGGCGGCGAGAAGCGCGGCAGTGCAGCCCAGGACAAGATAGCGTTTCATCGGTTGGCTCCATCTTATTGGGATGTTGTGGCGGATCAACACCCCTGCCGGCCGATGGGTTTCCTATTGCCCAAAATAAGTTGGGCCTTCCTCCCATTTGGAGAAAGGCCCAACTTCTTTGGTCTAACAAGGAACCGTTACTTCAGTTCGTCCATCGTGTTGATGACGTGGCTGACGATGCCGTAGTCCTTGGCCTCTTCGGCGAGCATCCAATAGTTGCGGTCGGTGTCCTTAGCGACCTTTTCCAGCGGCTGCCCGGTCTCACGCGCGATGATCTTGTTCAGACGCTCGCGCATGCGGATGATTTCCTTCGCCTCGATGGCGATGTCCGTCGCCCGTCCGCCCGTCCCGCCCAGCGGCTGGTGGATCAGGAAACGGGTGTTGGGCAGACAGAAGCGGTCTTCCTTCTTCGCCGCCAGATAGATGTGGCAGCCGGCGCTGGCGACCCAGCCCGTGCCCAGCATCTTCACCCGCGGCTTGATGAAGCGGATCATGTCGTGGATGGTGTCGCCCGCCTCGACATGGCCGCCCGGCGAGTTGACCACGACGGTGATGTCGTCGTCGCTCTCATGGGCGAGAGCCAGCAGCTGGGCCGACACGACCTGCGCCAGCTTCATGTCGATCTGACCGAAGATCAGGACCGTACGCGCCTTGAACAGGCTCTGCTGCACGGCGGCGAACTGCGGCTGGGCGCTTTCCTTCGACTTCTCGTCCGGTTCCTTTTCAGGTTCGTCGTCGAACCGGGTGTATCCGACCTGCGCCATTGATGTTCTTCTCCCTGGTATCGGAAGCGGGGTATCGGGACCGGGATTCGCCGCCGGAGGACTCCCCCGGCTGCCGTCCCGCTGCCGCATGCGCCTTGCCTGCTTCACCACATAGCCCGTCCGGCCTTCATGTTCAACGTCCGGCGGGTCAAAATCGATGGGTTGGGCCATGGGTGGGGCCATGGTTGGGGTGGGGCCGAATGGAACGTTTGGAACAGCGTGCAACAGTTTTCCGGGGATGTTCCACTGTTCCATTCACCGAACACGCGGGTGTCCTTCCAGTTCGCGCGGCACCATGCTCCTTCCTACCATGCGGCGCCTCAGCGGGTAAGGGGCGGCGGGAAACCGGTGGCGCGCCATTGACGCCGTTCGCCCGACGCGGCCAAACTCCGCCCGCGAATGGGGCGGGGGTGCGACGGAATGGCCGGGACCGGAATGGGGCGGGGTGCCTGCGACGACAGGTCGGCGGGCGTATCGGTCATCATTGCGGCTCATCGCGCCCACGATACCGTCGTCCGGGCGGTGCAAAGCCTGCTGGATCAGGATTGGACGGCGTGGGAGGCGGTGATCGTCAGCGACGACGGCACCGATTACCGGCCGACGCTTCAGGCCGCCGGGATCGACGACCCGCGGCTGGTCTTCACAAGCACCGGTCGGGTCGGTGCCGGGGCGCCTGCCGCACGCAATGCCGGGCTGGCGACGGCGCGGCTGGCGCTGGTGGCGCCGCTGGACGCCGACGACCGCTTCCGCCCCGGTCGCCTGTCTGCCTTGGCGCCGCTGGCGCTGGCCCATGGTGCGGCCTTCGACAATGTCGCGGTGGTGCGCGACGAGGACGATTCGCCCCTGCTGCGCCTGTATAAAGAGGGGCAGGCCCCGGCGCTACTGGACGGCGAGGGATTCGTGGCGACCTCCGTCCCGATGTTTCCGGTGGTGCGGCGCGATCTGGTGCCGGGCTGGGACGAGGACGTGAATTTCTGCGACGACGTGGTCTTCAACGTCCGGGTTCTCGACGCCACCGGCCCGGTGCCGCTGGTGGCCGAGCCATTCTACGAATATCGCCAGCGCGCCGGTTCCATCACCTTTTCCGCCGACAGCGGCGAGCGGGCGGAGCGCTGTTACCGCCATGTGCTGGACCGGCTGGCAAAGGACGGCTTGGGCATTCGGGACGAGGCCCTGCGACAGCTCTTCACAGGGGCCATCGCCGCCAAGCGCGCCCGCAACGCCGCCTATGAGGCTGCCTTCAAGGCCGGCCGCTGCGCCAATTTCCAGGAGTTCCTGGCGCTGCGGGAGGGGTAAATCCGGAAGGGCCAAGCCCCCGCTGGTTTTGCTTTACCATTTTGTGTCAGTTTTGGTGCGTCGCACATCGCCGGACCGGACACGGGTAAACTCCATGAACGCCCCGACCTGCTGCCTCGCGCACATCCCCGCCAATGGGAAGTTCTGGCTGAAGAACGCGCGGGTCCATGACCGATTACACGACATCCGGATCGAGAATGGCCGCGTCCGCGCGCTGGTGGCGGCCGGCGAGTCGCCCTGCTGCGCGCCGGGACTCGATCTGGAGGGCGGGGAAGTCCGGCGGATGGATGGCGACGGCGCGGTGACGGCCGGCGATCCCGCCGATTTGTGGGTGACGCTGTGCGGCGGCCGGACGGTGCCGATGCGTGCCGGCCGGCTGGAAGGCGGCGGGAGTTCGGAGATGGCAGCCATAAACGGACCGGCGGACGGTTCTGATCGCTGAACCTTCTCGACTCCGGATGTGAACTGAACGATATAGTTCAGTTTGCCCGGCGCCCCTTTCGGTTGCGCTGCGGTAGAACGAAACCCGTCCGGATCCCGGTCCCATGCGTCACACGCTTCGCATCGCTGCTCTTCTCGTCCTGGTGGCTCTCGCCGGCGGGGCCTACTGGTATTTCGTGAAGCAGGGTGGGACCGTCGCCGGACTGACTGCGATGGTGACCGGTGCCGTGTCCGGCGGCGCGCCCGCTCCGGGGGGCGCCTCGGGGGGAGCCGCTGGTGGCGCCAAGCCGCCGGGCGGCACGCCGCCGATGCCGGTGGAGGCCGTTCCGGTCCGCATCGGCATGGTGGAGCGGACGGTGACCGCCGTCGGGTCGCTGCTGTCCAACGAATCGGTGGTGATCCGGCCGGAAATCGCCGGCCGCATCAGCGAGATCGCTTTCAAGGAAGGGCAGCGCGTCGCCAAGGGCACCGTGCTGGTCCGGCTGGACGACGCCATCGCCCGCGCAACGCTGGCCCAGGCCCAGGCGAGCATCGCCTTCTCCCGCGCCGAGCTGTCGCGTGCCGACCAGCTAGTGCGCCAGAACACCGGTCCCCTGCGCAACCGCGAACAGGCCTCCGCCAAGCTGCTGGCCGACGAGGCGGCGGTGCAGCTGGCCAAGGCGCAGCTCGACAAGCAGGTCATCACCGCGCCTTTCGACGGGGTGCTGGGATTGCGCAAGGTGTCGGTCGGCGACTTCGTCCAGGCCGGCAAGGACATCGTGAACCTGGAGGACATCGACACGCTGAAGCTGGACTTCCGCGTGCCGGAGATGTTCCTGCCGGCGGTGAAGGTCGGGCAGACGGTGAAGGTGGCGGTGGATGCCTTCGGCGGACGCAGCTTCGACGGCACCGTCTATGCCATCGACCCGCTGGTGGATGTGAACGGACGCGCGCTGGCGATCCGCGCCCGCGTGCCGAACCCGGATGGCTCGCTGCGCCCTGGCCTGTTCGCCCGCGTGTCGTTGACGCTGACCACGGTGCCTGACGCGGTGCTGGTGCCGGAACAGGCCATCGTCGCCTTCGGCAAGGACCAGTATGTCTTCAAGGTGGTCGACGGCAAGGTGGCCCAGACGAAGGTGACGCTGGGCGAGCGCCGCAATGCGGAGGTGGAGATTTCCAAGGGTCTCACCCCCGGCGACATGGTGGTCACCGCCGGCCAGCTGAAGATCCGCGACGGCGCACCGGTGGCTGTGGTTCCGAACAAGCCGGCCGGGAGCTAAGTCGATGATCCTGTCCGAGATTTCGGTCCGCCGTCCCGTCCTGGCGACGGTGATGAGCCTCGCCCTGATGCTGATCGGCATCGTGTCGTACCAACGCCTGTCGGTGCGCGAATATCCCAAGATCGACGAGCCGGTCGTCACGGTGGAGACGACCTACAAGGGCGCCTCGGCTCAGATCATCGAAAGCCAGGTGACGCAGACGCTGGAGGACAGCCTGGCCGGCATCGAGGGCATCGACGTGATGTCCTCGATCAGCCGGGCGGAGAAGTCGCAGATCACCCTGCGCTTCCGGCTGGACCGCAACGTCGATGTCGCCGCCAGCGACGTGCGCGACCGGGTGGGCCGCGTCCGCGCCGCCCTGCCGTCGGAGATCGACGAGCCGGTGATCGCCAAGGTCGAGGCCGACGCCCAGCCGATCATCTATCTCGCCTTCTCCTCCGACCGGCATTCGCCGCTGGAGGTGACGGACTTCGCCGACCGCTATGTCAAGGACCGGCTGCAGAACCTGCCCGGCGTGGCGCAGGTCCGCATTTTCGGCGAGCGACGATTCGCCATGCGGCTGTGGCTCGACCCGCAGCGCATGGCCGCCTACCGTGTGACGCCGCAGGATGTCGAGAACGCGCTGCGCCGGCAGAATGTGGAGATCCCGGCCGGCCGCGTCGAAAGCGTGGCGCGCGAGTTCACCGTCGTGTCGGAAACCGACCTGCGCAGCCCGGCTGAGTTCGAGAACATCATCCTGCGCGACGATTCGGGCTATCTGGTCCGGCTGCGCGACATCGGCCGGGCGGAGCTGGGCGCGCTGGACGAGCGGGTGAGCGCCCGCTTCAACGGCCGCGGCGCCGTCGCCATCGGCGTGGTGAAGCAATCCACCGCCAACCCGCTGGACGTGTCGAAGGCGGTCAATGACGCGCTGCCGAAGATCCGCGCCGCATTGCCCGAGGGCATGGGTGTGGATGTCGGTTACGACAGTTCGGTCTTCATCGCCAAGTCGATCGACGCGGTGTTCCACACCATCTTCGAAGCGATCATCCTGGTCGTGCTGGTCATCTTCTTCTTCCTGCGTTCGCTGCGGGCGACGCTGGTGCCGCTGGTGACCATCCCGGTGTCGCTGATCGGCGGCTTCGCCCTGATGTACGCCTTCGGCTTCTCCATCAACACGCTGACCCTGCTGTCGATGGTGCTGGCCATCGGCCTCGTCGTCGACGACGCCATCGTCATGCTGGAGAACATCTTCCGCTACGTGGAAGAGGGGATGAACCCGTTCCAGGCGGCGCTGAAGGGATCGCGCGAGATCGGCTTCGCCGTCATCGCCATGACGATCACGCTGGCGGCGGTGTACGCCCCCATCGGATTCATGACGGGGCGTACGGGGCGGCTGTTCACCGAGTTCGCGCTGACGCTGGCCGGTGCGGTGATCGTGTCGGGCTTCGTGGCGCTGACGCTGTCGCCGATGATGTGTTCCAAGCTGCTGAAGCATGAGACCAAACACGGCCTGCTCTACCGCGCCATCGAGCGGTTCCTGGAGGGGATGACCAACGGCTATCGCCGGCTGCTGCGCCTGTCCTTGCGGGCGCGGCCCCTGGTTCTGCTGATCGGGCTGGGCGTCGCCGCGGCCAGCTATGTGCTGTTCACCGGGTTGAAGTCGGAACTGGCGCCGGTGGAGGACCGCGGCACCATCGTCGGCATCGCCATCGCGCCGGAAGGCTCGACGCTCGACTACACCATGGGCTACGCCCAGCGGATGGAGGCGCTGTTCCGCCAGATTCCGGTGCTGGAGAAGTTCTTCGTCGTCGTCGGCTTCCCGGTGGTGAACCAGGGCATCGCCTTCGTCCGCCTGATCGACTGGGACGAGCGCGACGTGAAGCAGCAGGCGATCACCGCCCAGCTGTTCCCGAAGATGTTCGGCATCCCCGGCATCCTGGGTTTCGTCACCAACCCGCCCTCGCTGGGCCAGAGCCCGATCGACAAGCCGTTCAACTTCGTCATCCAGACCTCGCTGCCGTTCGAGGAACTGCAGACGATGGTCAACGCCATGATGGCGGAGGCGCGCAAGTTCCCCGGCCTGACCAACCTCGACACCGACCTGAAGCTGAACAAGCCGGAACTGCGGGTCACGCTGGACCGCGATAAGTCGGCCGATCTGGGGGTGGATGTCGATACCGTCGGCCGCACGCTGGAAACCCTGCTGGGCGGGCGGCAGGTGACGCGCTTCAAGAAGGACGGCAAGCAGTATGACGTGATCGTCCAGGTCGCCAATGTCGACCGCCGCAACCCGGACGACATCGCCGGCATCTATGTCCGCGGCGGCACCAGTGCCACCGGTGGGCCGGGTCAGATGATCTCGCTCGCCAATCTGGTGAAGGTCGAGGAGCGGGTGGCGCCGAAGGAGCTGAACCACTTCAACAAGCTGCGCTCCGCCACCATTACCGCGACGCTGGCGCCGGGGACCTCGCTGGGCGAGGCGCTGGCGGTGATGCAGGCGGCGGCGAACAAGGTGCTGCCGGCCACTGCACAGACCGATTATGCCGGACAGAGCCGCGAATTCCGCGAATCGGCGACCGGGCTCTATTTCGTCTTCGTGTTGGCGCTGGCCTTCATCTATCTGGTGCTGGCGGCGCAGTTCGAGAGCTTCATCGACCCCTTCGTCATCATGCTGACGGTGCCACTGTCGATGACCGGCGCGCTCGCCGCCTTGCAGATGAGCGGCGGGACGATGAACGTCTACAGCCAGATCGGCCTCGTCACCCTGGTCGGCCTCATTACCAAGCACGGCATCCTGATCGTGGAGTTCGCCAACCAGCTCCAGCGCGCCGGCACCGACATCCGCAAGGCGGTGGAGGAAGCCGCCGTGCTGCGCCTGCGTCCGATTCTGATGACCACCGGCGCCATGGTGCTGGGCGCGGTGCCGCTGGCCTACGCCAAGGGGGCGGGTGCGGAAAGCCGTCAGGCCATCGGCGCCGTCATCGTCGGCGGCATGACGCTGGGCACGCTGCTGACCCTGTTCGTCGTGCCGACGGTCTACAGCTATCTTGCCCGCAAGAAGCCGATGCGGGATGAGTCTGTGGAGACGGGGCAGGCGGCCGAGGGGCAGGCGCATGGCACGCCCCATCCGGCGGAGTGAGGAGGGGACCGGCGCCATGGCCAGCGTGCTGATCATCGATGACGACGAGGTTGCCCGCGCGGTGCTGCTGCGCACGCTGACGATGGCCGGTCACGAGGCGGTCGGCGCCCGCGACGGGCTGGAGGGGATGTTGCGGTTCCGCGACCGTCCGGACGGACATCCCGTCGATCTGGTCATCACCGACATCTTCATGCCGAACCAGGAGGGGCTGGCGACGATCATGGAGCTGCGGCGCGGCGCACCGTCGCTGAAGATCATCGCGATTTCCGGCGGTGGTGCCCGCGCCTCGCTGGACGTGCTGCCGGTGGCGGAGGCGCTGGGCGCGCACCGCACCCTGCGCAAGCCTTTCACCCCGGCGGAGGTGATGGAGGTCGTGCGCGAGGTTCTGGAGGGGTGAAGCGACGTCCCCGAATAGCGAAGCGCCGCTCTCCGGGGAAAGCGGCGCCTCACAGAAAGGGGTTCAGCCGAAGGTTTCTGACCGGGCTTTATCCAGCGCTTGGGTCAGTGTGGCCGCAGGTCAGGCGGCGAGCCGTTCTTCCTGTACTCGGCGGCTCCGGCGAAGGCGTTCGAAAAGCTGCTGGACGCTGTCGGGGCTGATCCCATCGCGCGCCATCACGGCGATCACGATCGGATCCTCGAGCAGTTCGGAAAGGGTCGGCGTCGTGCTGCGGTCCATGCGTCCCTCCCTTTGAGTCCGGCTTCCGGGGGCCGTTGCCGTCCCGGAAGGGGGATCGGCGGACGGTCGAAGCCGGCAATGGCGATTGGCCTAATCCCTGCTGCGCGCTCGTCTCGGCTTTCGGTATCCGAATCGCCGCCGGGGATATACCCCGTCCGGTCCGGATTGTGGGTCTAAAATACAATATGGCGACCATAACTCAGACCAGGTGGTATTGTCACCCGTCCTTTTGTCAACAGGCGCTATATCTTTGTGTAATGCAGTAATGAGCAGCGGCGCGGCGGAGGCTCGTTGACGGCGGGCGTGGTCAGGCCAGTCCCGGCCGGCCGCGCGTCAGGCCGGCGCCGGCCGCCGAATCGGCCGAGTCGGCCGCGGGAATGGTGACGTCGACCTGGACGCGGCGCACTTTGGCGTGGGACAGGCACAGGTCCGCAGCGCGGTCGGCCAAGTATTCGGCGCCCGATATGTTGGATTCGGCACAAAGACGGCGCAAGTCTTCGACGATGTCCTCGTAAGACATCACCGCGGCGATGTCGTCGGGAAAGCCGGGTCCGGGATGGGTGACGGTCAGCGTCAGGTCGAAACGGACATCCGGCCGGTCGGTGCGGCCGGCAAGATCCACGGCGGCGGAGAACCCGCGCACCAGAATGGTGTAGGTGAGCGGCGCGCCGCCCGGTTGGACCAGCATGGTCCGTTTCACGCTATCGTCCGACAACACACTCTCCCGGCCGGCGGACGGGCGCCGGCGTTGCGTTCAGGTCGGCACTATAAGCGGTGCGGCGGCGGCATGCCACCGCACTCAAAGTCTTCCGTCACAGCGTTTCGGCGATGCGGACGACGGTCTCGCGGCCGGGAACCTCGTCGCGCAGGGCGTCGATCCGCCGGTTCAGCACTGGGTGGACGACGTCGGCGGCGATGTCAGCCAGCGGGCAGAGGACGAAGGCGCGCTCGACCATGCGGGGGTGGGGGATTTCCAACTCCGGCTCCGTCATCACGCGGTCGGCGTAGAGCAGGATGTCGAGATCGATGGGGCGCGGGCCGAAGCGCAGGCCGCCGAGATCGCGGCCCAGCGTCGCCTCGATCTCCTTCAGGAAGCGCAGCAGCTCCAAGGGGCCGAGGCGGGTGGTGCCGCGCACCGCCATGTTCAGGAAGGCCGGCTGGTCGGTCACATACATCGGCGCCGTCTCGTACAGCGTGGACTGCGCGTCGATCTCCACCGCCGCGCCCAGACGCCGGATTGCCTCGGCGAGGTTGGCGGCGCGGTCGCCCATGTTGCCTCCGAGTGCGAGATACACCGTCACGGCAGGGGCGGAGGGAGAAGTAGAGGGCGTAAGCTCGGCCATGGCGTCGGCGGTTCCGATATGCTGGTATGGACAGTGGACGGAACTCCTAGCAAATCCGGGCCCGTCCGTCACTTCCGGGTCACACCGGCCCTTCCGGGAACGGACGGGCGGCGGCGGGGTTTCAGCACTATATCAACCGGTTGAGAAGAACCCGGCGATGACACGATATTCTGGTGGAGGACGAGACATGGGCATAGGCAGTGGTAAGGCCATCGGTAGGGCGAGGAGCGTGGGCGCTGCGATGATCCTTCTCGGCGGCACGGCCGCCATCCTTGCCGGCTGCGCCACCGGTCCCGATCCGGAGATTGCGCGCCGCGCCCAGACCGCGATGGTCGGCATGCCCAAGGCCGACCTGCTGGCCTGCGCCGGCGTGCCGGACCGTCAGGCGACGGCGGCGGGCCGCGAATACTACACCTATGTCGCCCGCCCGGCGGTGGCCTACAGCCCCGGCAGCAGCATCGGCATCGGCGCCGGCAGCTTCGGCGGCAGCGGTGGGGTGGGGCTCGGCCTCGGCTTCGGGGTGCCGGTCGGCGGCAACACCTCGGCCGGCTGCGAGGCGACCATGGTGATCGGCCCGCGCGGCACGGTGGAGCAGGTCAGCTATCCGGCCGGCGCCACTCTGTCGGCCTGCACGCCGATCGTCAGCAACTGCATGGCGCCGCGCGGGTGAGGACGCCCGCCGCTTTAAGACTTTGAGATGAGGCGGCCGGGGCTGTCGCAGCGCCCGGTAATGCCATATTCTCGACCGTAACCCCGGCCGCAGTCGGGGCACGAGACGCCCGCAAAGGGCCGCATCAGGGTTGGCAATTGGGTTGGAGGAACCACGAACCATGGATATGAGCGGAAGCCACCGGATCGAGGCCAGCCGCGACGCGGTGTGGGCGGCGCTGAACGATCCGGAAATCCTGCGCCAGTGCATCCCCGGCTGCGAGGAGGTGGTCCGGCAGTCCGACACCGAGATGACGGCCAAGGTCGTCGCCAAGGTCGGTCCGGTCAGCGCCAAATTCGCCGGCAAGGTCACCCTGTCCGACCTGGACCCGCCCAACGGCTACACCATCACCGGCGAAGGGTCGGGCGGTGCCGCCGGCTTCGGCAAGGGCGGCGCCACCGTGGCGCTGGTTGACGATGGCGGCGCCACGCTGCTGACCTACACCGCCAAGGCCCAGGTCGGCGGCAAGCTGGCGCAGATCGGCTCCCGGCTGGTCGACGCCACCGCCCGCAAGATGGCGGAGGAGTTCTTCGCCCGCTTCACCCAGATCGTCGGTCCGGCTCCCGTCGAAGCGGCCTCGGTAGCGACCGAGGCGGCTCCCCAACCCGCGGTCCGGCCAGCCGTCTACTCCGATCCCGCGCCGGCCGCCGCACCCGCGGCGAAGCCCGCGACCCGCATGGCGGAGCCGCCGCCGGAAATCCCGCTGCCGCTGCCGGTCGGGCGGAGAATGGGGGGCGGAACGGGCAATTTCTATGTGCCGTGGGCGGCGCTTCTTGTGGTTGTGGTTCTGTTCGCGGCGCTTGCGTGGATGAATTAGCGCGGCAAATTGTTCATTGGTCGTACGGCGGCATCAAAGGGGGTTTGTGCCCCTTGCGGAATGTGTATGCTGCCGCGCGATTCCGGCCGGCGCCGTCGGCCGGTGGATCCATCGGAAGGGAAGCCGAAGAATGAAGAAGCTGTTGATGGGCGTTGCCGCCATCGCCGCGGTCGTGATGGGTGCCGGTGCCGCTCAGGCGGCCGATGCCGCGGCCGGCAAGGATGTCTTCAAGGTCTGCATGGCCTGCCACACCGCCGAGCAGGGCAAGAACAAGGTCGGCCCGTCGCTGTTCGGCGTCGTCGGCCGTCCGGCTGCGTCGATCGAGGGCTTCAAATACTCGGCTCCGATGAAGGAAAAGGGCGCCGGCGGTCTGGTCTGGACCCCGGAAAACCTGGACGCCTACATCAAGGCGCCGAAGGAAATCGTCCCGGGCGGCACGATGGCCTTCGCCGGCCTGAAGGACGACGCCAAGCGCGCCGACCTGATCGCCTTCCTGTCCGAGCAGAAGTAAGACCGCATCCCCTCGCCCGGCGGTAGGGGGAGTCAGCGGACGGCGAAAGGGCCGGCGGTCATCCCGCCGGCCCTTTTGCTTATCCACCCGGTCCTTTGGTCCCGAGTCTCAGCCGGCGGCCTCCAGGCTCTTGCTCGCGACCTCGTAGACGTCCGGGGACAGGCCCGGCGTCGCGACGATCCGCTGCAACTCCGCCTTCATCAGCCCCTGACGGGCCGCGTCATAGCGCCGCAGGCGGGAGAAGGGCCCCATCAGCCGGGCCGCAACCTGCGGGTTCATCGGATCCAGGCGCAGGACCTGATCGGCGAGGAAGCGATAGCCGGCGCCGCTCGCGTCATGGAAGCGCACAGGGTTGCCGTTGGCAAAGCCGCCGATCAGCGCATAGACCTTGTTCGGGTTCCGGATCTCGAAGGCCGGATGGCCGAGCAGGGCGGTGACGCGGGCCTGCGTGTCGGCGCGGTGCGACATCGCCTGCACGCTGAACCACTTGTCGACCACCAGCGCCTCGCCCTTCCAGCGCTCGTAGAAGTCGGCCAGCGCCTTCTCCCCTTCCGGCGAGGCAGCGTTGGACAGGAACTGCAGCGCCGCGATCTCGTCGGTCATGCCCTGGGCGGTGCGATACTGCGTCAGGCACAGCTCCAGCGCCTCCGCATCCTCCAGCGCCATCAGATAGGCGAGGCAGAGGTTCTTCAGTGCCCGCTTGCCGATGGCCTCGGCATCGACGGAGAAGGGCTCCTGGCTGCTGTTGCGGCGGTAGAGGTCGAGGAACTGCGCACGCAGGCGCCCGGCCAGCGTCTTGCGAGCGAATTCCCGCACCGCATGGATGGCGTCGGGATCGACCACCGGCATCTGGGTGCCGAGATAGGCCTCCGTCGGCAGCACCAGCGCCTGGGCGGCGAAGGCGGGGTCGCGCTGCGCATCGTCCAGGATCCTGGCGAAGGCATCGGCATAGCCCTCCGGAAGCACCAGATCACGCCCGACCTGCTGGTCGGCGACGAGGTTCAGCAAGATGCGGGTGCCGAGAATCTGCCCGGCCTCCCACCGGTTGAAGGCGTCGCTGTCGTTCGCCATCAGGAAGGTCAGGTCGGCGTCGGTCAGGTCGGTCTTCAGCTTCACCGGGGCGGAGAAGCCGCGCAGCAGCGACGGCACCGGCCGGGCCGGGATGTCGCGGAAGGTGAAGCTCTGGTTTTCCGCCGTCACATGCAGGATGCGGCTGGTGCCGGTGGCGGCGTCCTCGCCCTCCAGGCGCAGCGGCAGGTCCTGCCCGTTGGGGCCGAGCAGGCCGACCACCAGCGGGATGTGCATCGGCTGCTTGGTCGGCTGGCCCGGCGTCGGCGGCACCGTCTGCTTCACCGTCAGGGTGTAGGTTTTGGCGGCGGAATCGTAGCTGCCGGCGATGTCCAGTTCAGGCGTGCCGGACTGGCGATACCACAGCTGGAACTGGGTCAGGTCGACGCCGCTGGCATCGGCCATGGCGGCGACGAAATCGTCGCAGGTGACCGCCTGCCCGTCATGGCGCTGGAAATAGAGGTCGGTGCCCTTGCGGTACTTCTCCGGTCCCAGCAGGGTGTGGATCATGCGGATGACTTCCGCACCCTTGTTGTAGACGGTCGGGGTGTAGAAGTTGTTGATCTCGACATAGCTGTCCGGGCGCACCGGATGGGCCATGGCGCCGGCGTCTTCCTGGAACTGCACGGTGCGCAGCCCCTGGACGTCGGCGATGCGCTTCACCGCGCGGGAATGCATGTCCGACGAGAATTCCTGGTCGCGGAAGACGGTCAGCCCTTCCTTCAGCGACAGCTGGAACCAGTCGCGGCAGGTGACGCGGTTGCCGGTCCAATTGTGGAAATACTCGTGCGCGACCACCGCCTCGATGTTGAGGAAATCGGTGTCGGTCGCGGTTTCCGGCTTGGCCAGGATGTATTTGGTGTTGAAGACGTTGAGCGACTTGTTTTCCATCGCTCCCATGTTGAAGTCGCCGACCGCGACGATGTTGAAGATGTCCAGGTCGTATTCCAGACCATAGACCTCCTCATCCCAGCGCATCGACTTGATGAGCGAGCGCATGGCGTGGTCGATCTTGTCCTCGTTCCCCGGCTCGACATAGATGCGGAGCGTGACGTCGCGGCCCGAGGCGGTGCGGAAATGGTCCTCGCCATGGACGAGCTTGCCGGCGACCAGCGCGAACAGGTAGCAGGGCTTGGGGAAGGGGTCCTCCCAGCGCGCCCAGTGGCGCCCGTCTTCCGAATCGCCGGAAGCGGCGAGATTGCCGTTCGACAGCAGGACCGGATAGCGCGCCTTGTCGGCGGTGATAGTGGTGCTGTAACGCGCCATCACGTCCGGCCGGTCGGCGAAATAGGTGATCTTGCGGAAGCCCTCCGCCTCGCATTGCGTGCAGAAGTTGCCGGAGGACTTGTAGAGTCCTTCCAGCGCCGTGTTCTCCTGCGGCTTGATGCGGACGATGGTTTCCAGCGTGTAGCTGTCCGGCACCTCCAGCACGATCAGGTGATCGGGCGTGACGGTGAATTCGTCCGGCCCCAGAGTCCGGCCGTCCAGCGCCACCGACACCAGATCCAGCCTCTGCCCGTCGAGCGTCAGCGGTTCCGTCGCCGCCTCCGGCCGGTCGGGATTGCGGCGGATCGCGAGCACCGCGCGGACGGTGGTGACATCCTCGCCCAGGTCGACGAACAGGTCGACCGTGTCGATCAGATGCGCCGGCGGGCGATAGTCCTGAAGCCGGATGGCCTTCGGCGTGCCTTTGTCCATGTGCCTTGTCTCTGGTCTGTGTCTGTCTTGCGGATCAAGCCGTTCGGGACAGGTCCGAGGAACAGGGACTGTAGCAAGGCGGCGGCGGGCTGTCTTGAGTGGGAATGGGGGAGGGGCGCGGCGCGCCCCCGGGAATGCCCTACCTCTTGACCTGCGCGACCTTCAGCAGGGTGAAGGCGCCCATCTGGTCGATGTATTGCTGATAGAAGAAGCGCCATTTCTTGCCGTTGCGCACCCCGACGAGCGTGACTTTGACCCCGTCGGTGCCCGGCACGTTCATGTATTGCGACTTGTGCAGGGTGGTGGCGTGCATGCGCATGCCCTGGCGCAGTCCCGCCTCGTCGATCCGTCCCTGGGCGGTCTGGAGATTGCCGTGGGAGGCGGAGTAGGTGCCGCCGCCATGATCGCTGAAGCCGAAGGAGCAGCCGTCCATCGTCGGCGTGAACATCACGTCGGCCTCGTCGTCCAGCACGACGAGATGCTTGAAATCCTGGTCGTAGGGCAGCCAGTAGGCGTTCCAACTGCCCGGCCGGTTGCCCTGGTCGTAGCGCACCGACCAGACATCGACGTTCTTGGTCGAGAATTGCGAGACGATGCCGGTGCCCTTGCGGGTGCAGGTCATGCCGTCGTCGCTGAGGCTGAAGCTCTTGACGCCGCCGACGCGGTAGTTGGGCTGGTAGGACTGATACTGGATCCAGATCAGGTTATTCTTGAGGAAGCTTTCCGGGTTCGCGACCAGATCGGCGATGTTCGGCATGTGCGCGACTTTCCTGCTGGGTGGATCAGAGGACGCCGAAGACGGGGCGCTTGTATCCGGCCTCCGTCTCGTTGCCGGACAGGAACCAGTAGGCCTTCATCAGCGCGAACTGCTGGTTGTCGTCGCGCAGCAGCACATAGGCGCAATAGACGGTGCCGTCATCCGGCCGCAGGAAGGCGGCGATCCACGGGTTCTGCCGGGTGCCGATGTGGGCGGCATGGCCCAGCTTGCGCGTGATGTCGTTGCGGTAGCCGACCAGCGTCGCGGCATGGCCCTGGCGGAAGGGCAACGCCGAAAGTTCCTGATAATTCTGCAGGATGCGCGGGTTGCCGTCGCCTTCCTCGGCATACCACTGCGCCACCTCCATGTACTCGTTGGCCCGCGCGTTCGCACGGTCGTACCGCGCCTGCTTCTGCCGGTCGGTATGACCGGCGGCGGTCTTTTTCAGAAAGCTGATGAGTCCCATGGTCCGCGCCCCTTCCGTAACCCGGATTGGACGCTAGCAGAGCAATCGGGGAGGCGCAAAAGGGCGGGGGTCATATGAAGGTATGCGGTTTGGTGTGGTGAGGATTTTAGTGAACGGTTGGTCGGCGTCGTTGAGCGTTGCAACTGAGTTGATGTGCTTCACCACATCAACTGAGGTTTGAGTTCCTGAATAGCAGAAGGCCCCACATCCTGTGGAATGTTGACGATTCCGGCCGGCGGTCTGCGGCCTCTGGTACTGGCTGAGGCTAGACAGCGGCAATTGTTATTTCATGGTTTCTCGGTTGCGCAGAGTGGCCGGTGGCCTGCGCCATCGCCGTGTCGCTAGCGCAGCACAGCGAGGCGGGAGGCTCAATCTACGATCCGGATATAAAGGACGGAAAATTTTTCGCATAATCTTCGAGAAATACCCAGATGTTCGCTGAAATTACTGAAATATTTCTACGCCTAACGTAGCGGAATGGAATAAACCTGCTTATCAGGTCCGCAAAGGAGTTCGTTAGGAAGAGATTTGCAATAGACGTATATGCTATTTTGCGGATCAGCGGCATGGTTCACTACCCAGAAGGCGTATTTCCCATCCGGAGATGTTCCTTCACTTTTCATTGTTAATCCCGTTCCAGTTGGTGTACCTGATGGGCCAGGAATAATAACTCCAATTTTATCTTTTTCTGCGACTGGAACTGCAGCAATTACTGGGAACCACCGGCCAACGCGCGGTCGGACTTCAACAATTGTTACACCAGAACCGGAGTGCAACTTAGAGAAAAACGGAGCGATTTGTGGACGGGAAACGATGGGTGCACTCCCGTCTACCGCACTTTTTACCCTGGTAAGCCAGTCTGGGTCAGAAAGCCGAACATAAAGCCGAGTGCGTATGGCCGGAGGTATAAGTTCAGAACCAATTGAAGCTGGGAATATGCCAATCAAAGGAAAATTATCACCTCGAACTCTCAAAGCACGATCAAGTGCAATGGCTATTTCTTCTTTGCATGGCTCGCTGTCTAAACTGTTTTCTGTCGCAAATATAGCCCAAGCATCACATTCGGTCTTAGACTCGATATTCTTTCCGATTTGCTCCCATAGGCGCCTTCCAGCTATCAACGACCACCGGTCGATCCTCACGTCAATACCAACCTTTTCGATTTCTTGGGCTACAAAATCAACGTCAGATTGCTCATTATCTTTCCACGCGTAGCTAAGCCAAAGTTTTTTCATGGTGTTGCTCCAAGATATCGAAAGCTGCGAACAAACAACAACCTATACATGATAATCGGTTCGAGACAAGATTTGCCGTTAAGGGTGTAACTCCCCTGTTCAAGGGCAGGACAGGTTTTTTAGCGCACCACCTAAAAAAGGAAATTCCGTCCGCGAACGTCCGCTGACAGTGGCGTCAATCCGCTGAAAAATGTGGGGTGAACTGTGGGGAAGGCATTTTCCGAAAATAAAAAATCCCAAGCAAATCAATTGCTTGTACTGAAATTGCTTAGACAGAATTCGTGGCGGAAGAGGTGGGATTCGAACCCACGGTAGGCTCACACCTACGACGGTTTTCAAGACCGTTGCCTTAAACCACTCGGCCACTCTTCCTCCGGCCCACGGGAGTAGCGAATGCGTGACGGTGGGTCAAGTGTCGCGCGACGGCTGTTGCGATTTGCCCTTCAATTCCGGATCGGGCGGCCCAGGGTGCGCAGGCGGCGGGTCGGTTTGGGCGGGCTGGGGCTGTCGGAGAAGTCGGGGAGGCTGGGCGCGCGGGCGATGGTCTTGCGGATCATCTCCGCCGTGGCGTCCAGATCGTCCAGAATCTCCGGCGCCACGCGGTCGGCGTAGCGGGGGCTCAGCAGGCGGGTGCGGGTCTGGTCGATGCTG
>CBFGPE010000142.1:0-17345 GCA_965650625.1 uncultured Azospirillum sp.
GAGGAGGTCAGGTGGATCGGAACCGCCCGCGCCCCGGTTGCCGGATCGGGCTTCTGCCCCGCATGCAGGCTCTGCGTATCGAACTTCAGGAACTTGGCGCCGGCCATGCTCCTCCCTCCCCTTGATGTTGGAAGAGGGCCGCCTGTGGTGGAGCGGCCCTCTTCGCTTTTCAGCTTTTTATTTGCCAGCCCTGTTCAACCCGCATTCCAGCGGCATCGACGGTGCGGAAGCGTATGGAGACCTGACGCGCGCGTCAAGGCGGTTGGGAATGGGCGGTTGGGAGACGCGGCGCCGAAGCCGTAGCCCTCAGGTCGCGACCCCCACCATCGTCTCCTCCGCCAGCCAGTCCACCACCCGGCGCAGCGCCTCGCCCTCGTCGGCGCCGTCGGCGAGCGCCGCCTGGAAGATCTCGATCTGCCGGTGGGCGCTGGTGCCGCGCTTGACGATCTCGCGCGCCCGTTCGACCTCGGCGGTGCAGCCGAAATGCTCGGCATCCTCGCGGGTCAGGTCGATGATCTCGTCCAGCAGGTCGGCATAGGGCACGATTCGGCCCTGCCCGAAATCGACCAGCCCGCTGTCCAGGCCATAGCGCTGGGCGCGCCAGCGGTTTTCCTCGATCAGCATGTTCTTGTAGGGCCGCCAAGTGACGTTGCGCGCCTTCAACCGCCACAGCATGCGCAGCAGGCAGCGATACAGCGCCGCCACCGTCACCGCATCGTCCAACCGGGTGCAGATGTCGGTGATGCGCATCTCCAGCGTGGGGAAGCGCGAGGATGGGCGGATGTCCCACCACAGCTTGCTCGCGTCCTCGATCACCCCGGCATTCACCAGCACGGCGACATGGCTCTGATATTCGCCGAAGCTCTGGAATCCGGCGGGCATGCCGGTGCGCGGCAGCTCATGCCAGACGCTGAGCCGGTAGGACCGGCGTTCCATGTCGCGCCCGCGCCAGAAGGGCGAGGAGGTCGACAGCGCCAGCAGATGCGGCAGGAAATAGCGGACCTGGTTCATCAGGTCGATGCGCAGGTCGTCATCCTCGATCCCGACATGGACATGCATGCCGCAGATCATCAGCCGGCGGGCCGGCGCGCCCAGATCGCGGGCCAGCATGTTGTAGCGGTCGCGGTTGGTATGCTTTTGCGGCTCCCACGCGGCGAACGGATGGGTCGAGGCGGCGATCGGCGCCAGCCCGTAGCGGTCGGCCACCCCGGCCACCGTGGCGCGCAGCGCCGCCAGTTCGGTCCGCGCCTCGCCCAGTGTCCGGCAGACCGGCGTCCCGACCTCGATCTGGCAGCGCAGGAATTCCGGATGGATGCGGCCCGGCGCCTGTTCCTGGCAGGCTTCCAGCATCTCGTCCGGCGGGCTGGGCACGATGTCGCGCGTGCCTCGGTCGACCAGCAGATATTCCTCTTCCAGTCCCAGGGTGAAGGACGGTTCGCTCACGGCGCTTTCCATTGGCACGGCGCTTTCCATTCGGTGTTCAGGCCCGCGGATAATGGTGGATGGTCGCCAGCGACGGCAGGGACAGCAACGGCTCCAGCGCGTCGCCGATCACCTGCGCCCATAGCTCCGCACCCTCCGGCGTGGCGATCAGATCCTGCCGCACCTCCAGCAGGACATTGGGATAGCCGGCGGGCGTCGCGTGGGTCTCCACCGTGCCGCCCAGCGTGCCGCGGCCGGAATAGGGCTGGTTGTCGCCGACGCACCAGCGGCCGTCGGCCTTCAGCGCCTCGATCAGCGGCACCGGCAGGCGCGGATCGTTGTCCCACAGCACACCGATGTGCCAGGGCCGCGCCACCCCGCGCATCGCCGGGGTGAAGCTGTGGACCGAGACCAGCACCGGCACCTGTCCCCGGTTGCGGATCGCCGAAACCGCCGCCGCCACCGCGGCGTGGTAGGGCTTGAACAGCGCCTCCACCCGCTGGACCTGCGCCTCGGCGTCAAGCGCGCGGTTGCCGGGAATCACCACGTCGTCGCTGACCACCGGAATCGCGGTGGGGTCCTCCAGAGCGCGATTCGGGTCAATCACCAGCCGGGAGAAGCCGGACAGCACCGCGGTGGCGCCGAAGCGGTCGGCCAGCTGCCGCGTCACCTCCGCCGCGCCGATGTCATAGGCGATGTGGCGGCAGAGCTGTTCCTCCGGCAGGCCGAGGTCGCCGAGTGACGCGGGAATCGCACGCGACGCATGGTCGCACACCAGCAGCAGCGACCCGGCGGCATCCGGATTCAGCGTGGTCGCCGGCGGCGGATCGCTCGGTCCCAGCAGAGGCGCTGCCGCACGGGGCGCCGGTGCGGGAGCGGTGACGGGCTGGCGATGTTCGGAAGGTGATGAGGCCATATGCCACACTAGCGCAACCGCCGCACCGGGCGGAAGCGCGGCCGATGGTGGTAGCCCGAACGGCAAGCTGATACGCTCCAACTCCCTCTCCGCGCGAACCCACCCGGAAGACGCCTCGCATGCTCCGCCTGCTCACCCTCTGCCTTGCCGTGATGGCGCTGCTCAGCGCTTGCGGACCCGTTTACGAGACGCAATACAGCCTGATTCCGCCCTCCTCCGCCGAAGGCAGGCTCTGCGTCAACCAATGCCAGCAGAACCGTAACTTCTGCCGCCAGAACTGCGGCATGTCGCAACAGGCCTGTGTGAACGAGGCGCGGACCCGCGCTCTGTACGAGTATCAGGCCTATGTGAACCGGCAGCAGGCGGAGAAGAAGCCGATCAAGCGGTCGGTCAGCGATTTCGACCGCTCCTATTCCTGCGGCAGCAGCAGCTGCGAAGCACGGTGCGAGGCCGATTATCGCGACTGCTTCGGCGGAAGCTGTGGTGGGCAGGTGATCGCCAAGCGCGTCTGCACCGCCTTCTGCGACCAGGAGAAGCCGGCCCCCGCACCCGCAGCGGCGCCGATGCTGAGCCCCATCCCGCCCGGTGCCGCCCCGAATCCGATGGCGACGGCTCCGATGGCGTCAGCCCCCAACGGCGGCTATCAGGCCGGTGCCTCGCTGTGCCAGCCCGGCATGCGGGTGGAGGTCCAGTGGAAGGGTGACTGGTATCCCGCGACGGTGAAGGACAAGCCGCGCAAGGACGGCCGCTGCCCGATCCATTACGACGAGTACAGCGCCGAAGACGACGAGGCGGTGCCGCTTCGCCGCATCCGGCCGCGCTGATCCTCATCCCGGCCGAAAAGGCCGGTACGACAGCCTTTCCAGCAGCCTCCGGGGGAACCGCGGAGGCGCACGGCAGCCATGACTTGCGTCCCGCTGGCCCGGTGGCGGGACCGCAGATATAAGCGGTCCATGCCAGACGCCAGTGCCTTCACCGCCGACCATCTGTACCGGACGCAGCGCATCGCCCTGATCGCGCTGCTGATCGGCGCCTTGGGCATTGCCTTCGCGCCCATCTTCGTTCGGCTGTCGGAGGTCGGTCCGGTCGCCACCGGCTTCTGGCGCACGGCACTGGCCACCCCAGTTCTGGCCCTGTGGATGGGCAGCGAGTCGCGGCAGCGGGGCGGACGGGTCAGCCGCCGCCCCTCCTCGCTCTCAGACTATGGCCGCCTGTCGCTGGCCGGACTGTTCTTCGCCGGCGACCTTGCGATCTGGCACACGTCGATCCGCTACACCTCGGTTGCCAACTCCACCCTGCTGGCGAATTTTGCACCGCTTTACGTGGCGCCGGCCGCATGGTTCCTGTTCAAGGAGCGGATCACCGGCCGGTTCGTCCTCGGCATGCTGTTGGCGCTCGCCGGTGCCATCGTGTTGATGGGCCAGAGCTTCCAGCTCAACGCCGACCACCTGTTCGGCGATGCGCTCGGTCTGCTGACCGCTGGATTCTATGCCGGCTACATCCTCTCGGTCGGACGGCTGCGCGCCGAGTTCTCCACCGCGACCATCATGACCTGGAGCGGCGCGATATCGGCCGCCGTTCTGCTGCCGATCGGCCTGTATGACGGCGAAGCCATGCTTCCGGCGAGCGCAACCGGCTGGGCGGTGCTGGCCGGCCTTGCCCTGTTCAGCCATGCCTGCGGCCAGAGCCTGATCGCCTACGCGCTGGCCCACCTGCCGGCCTCCTTCTCGTCCGTCAGCCTCCTGCTGCAGCCGGCGGCCGCTGCGATCCTCGCCTGGGTCCTGCTGAACGAACCCCTGGGACCCTTGCAGGTGCTGGGCGCCTCGGTGATCCTAGCGGGTATCCTGATGGCACGCCCCGGCAGCCGTTGAACCGCCGGCGCCGCGCAATCGCCGCCATGTTTTTCCGCCCCACGGGCAAGGCGCCGCAGCGCGGCTGTGCCCCATTGACCGCACCCGCGGGGACCGTTACCGGTATGACCAACCATCGATGAACCGCCTTCCGATCAAAGGGGAACAACCCGTGCCCGGCACCGACGACAGCGCTCACGTCCCCTCCTCCTCGCAGCGCATTTCGGAGTGGGTGGCCCAACAGCTTCTCGACCGCATCGCGCGTGGCGAGCTGGTGCCGGGGGAGCGCCTGCCGGGCGAACGACAGTTGGCCGAACAGCTGCACGTCAGCCGGGTGTCCGTCCGCGCCGCCCTGCAGAAGCTGAAGACCCAGGGTTTCCTCACCGCGGTCCAGGGCGGCGGCACCCGCGTGGTGTCGTCCGCCGGTGTGATGGACGGCGCCCTGACCACCATGGTGCGCAGCACCCACCAGAACCTGTGCGACCTCGTCGAGATCCGTATGGCGCTGGAAAGCTGGGCCGCCCGCCGTGCTGCCGAGCGCGCGACGCAGGAGCAGATCGACACCATCGGCCGCATCCTGGCGGCAATGAGCGAGACCAACCGCGACGGCGGTCGCGCGGCCGATGACATGGATTTCCACGTCGCCGTCGCCCAGGCGTCCGGCAGCCCCGTCTATCTTCACCTGCTCTCGACCATTCGCGACATCCTCGGCAACATGGTCGAGATGAAGCACACCGAACCCTTCATGGAAAACCATGAGGCGCTGATGATCGAGCACCACCGCGCCATCCATCAGGCGATCGCCCGGCGCGACCCCGATGCCGCGGCCAATGCCGTCACCGCGCATCTCGGCTGGATTCTGGCGCGCTACCGCACCATGACCGATGAGCCGGCCGTCCAGCCGAACACCCCGCCCTCCTCCGACATCTCCGGCGTCTGACCGCGGAATTCTGCCCCAGACGACGAAAAGGCCGCAGCCTCCCAAAGGAGACTGCGGCCTTTTCACATCAGAACGGCGATGATCCTCAGCTGGTGAGGATCGTCTCGATCTGCTTGGTCACCTCATCAATGTCGGCCATGCCGTCCACCACCTTCAGCACGCCCCGGCCCTGGTAATAGGGCAGGATCGGCGCCGTCTGCTGATGGTACTGGGCCAGTCGGGTGGTCACCGTCTCCGCATTGTCGTCGGCGCGCCGCTTGAACTCGGTGCTGCCGCAGACGTCGCAGACGCCCTCGACCTTCGGCTTCTCGAAGCTGTCGTGATAGCCCTTGCCGCACTTGGCGCAGGTGTAACGGCCGGTGATGCGTTCCACCAGCACGTCGTCGACCACCCGCATCTCGATCACATGGTCGAGCTTCAGGCCCTTCTCGTCGAGCATCTTATCGAGCGCCTCGGCCTGGGCCACGGTGCGCGGGAAGCCGTCGAGAATGAAGCCGTTCTTCACGTCCGGCTTCGAAATGCGCTCGGCGATCATGCTGACCATCAGCTCGTCCGGCATCAGCTTGCCGGCGGCCATGATCTCCTTCGCCTGCTGCCCGAGCGGCCCGCCTTCCGCCACCATGGCGCGGAGCATGTCGCCGGTCGACAACTGCACCAGACCACGAGTGTCTTCCAGACGGCGCGCCTGGGTCCCCTTCCCGGCGCCCGGCGGACCGAGCAGTATGAGGTTCATTACTTTCTCCCCCGAAGCTTAGATTTCTTGATCAATCCCTCATACTGGTGGGCCAGCAGGTGGGAATGAATCTGCGCGACCGTGTCCATCGTGACGGTGACCACGATCAGCAGGCTGGTGCCGCCAAAATAAAACGGAACCGAGTGCTGGGATATCAGGATTTCGGGGAGGAGACAAACCGCCACAAGGTAGGCGGAGCCGATGACCGTCAGCCGCGTCAGCACATAGTCGATGTGGTCGGCGGTGTTCTTGCCCGGACGGATGCCCGGGATGAAGCCGCCGTACTTGCGCAGGTTGTCGGCCGTCTCCGTCGGATTGAAGACGATGGCGGTGTAGAAGAAGCAGAAGAACACGATCAGCGAGGCGTACAGCAGCATATAGAGCGGCGTGCCGTGCGCGACGTAGCGCGAAACCGCCTGCAGCCACTCCGGCCCCTCGCCGCCGGCGAAGCCCACCGCGGTCAGCGGCAGCAGCAGCAGCGACGACGCAAAGATCGGCGGGATGACGCCGGCCGTGTTCATCTTCAGCGGCAGGTGCGACGCTTCGCCGCCGAACACCCGGTTGCCGACCTGTCGCTTCGGGTACTGCACCAGCAGACGGCGCTGGGCGCGCTCCATGAAGACGATGAAGAACACCACGCCCACGGCCATCAGCAGCATCAGGATGATGAAGACGGTGGACAGAGCGCCCTGACGGCCGAGTTCCAGCGTGTTGACCAGCGCGCGCGGCAGTTCCGCGACGATGCCGGCGAAAATGATCAGCGAGGTGCCGTTGCCGATGCCGCGGGCGGTGATCTGCTCACCCAGCCACATCAGGAACATGGTGCCGCCGACCAGCGTGATGACCGTGGCGATGCGGAAGAACAGGCCGGGGTCGAGCACCGCCGCTCCCGTGGAGCCGCGCATCGACTCGAGACCGACCGCGAGGCCGTAGGCCTGCACCGTGGCGAGCGCCACCGTGCCGAATCGGGTGTACTGGTTCAGCTTCTTGCGACCGGCCTCGCCTTCCTTCTTCATCGCCTCCATCTGCGGCGACACGGCGGTCAGCAGCTGCACGATGATCGACGCCGAGATGTACGGCATGATGTTGAGCGCGAAGATGGTCATGCGGTGCAGCGCGCCGCCGGCCAGCATGTCGAACATGCCCAGGATGCCGCTGCCCTGCTGCTTGAACACGTCCTGCAGGATGTGCGGATCGATGCCCGGAATCGGGATGTAAGTGCCCAACCGGTAGACGATCAGGGCCGCCAAGGTGAACCAAATCCGCTTTTTCAGCTCGGTCGCCTTGGAGAAAGCCCCGAAATTGATGTTGGCGGCAAGCTGCTCGGCCGCTGATGCCATGGTCCAATCCCTGTCCCGTAAGCGCGAACGGGGCGGCACTGCATGACGCAGGCCGCCCCTCGCGACTTCGCTTTTTGTAGTGCCACGAAAGCCCGCGCGCAAGCACGGGCTTGTCGCGGAACTTTACTCGGCGGCTTCGGCGGCGGGAGCGGTCAGCGTGACGCTGCCACCCGCCTTCTCGACGGCCTCGATCGCCGACTTGGACGCGCCGGCGACCGTGAAGGAAACCTTCGCGGTCAGCTCGCCCTTGCCCAGCAGACGGACACCGTCCTTCTTCACCTTGCCGGTGACGCCGGCGGCGTTGAGCGCCGTGGCATCGATGGTCTCGGCGGCGTTCAGCTTGCCCAGGTCGATGGCCTTCTGGACCATGCCCAGGTTAACCACCGAGTATTCCTTGGCGAAGATGTTCCGGAAACCGCGCTTCGGCAGGCGGCGGTGCAGAGGCATCTGCCCGCCTTCGAAGCCGTTGATCGCCACGCCGGTGCGCGAGGTCTGACCCTTCACGCCGCGGCCAGCGGTCTTGCCCTTGCCCGAACCGATACCGCGACCGACGCGCATGCGCGCCTTGCGGGCACCGGCGTTGTCACGCAGGTCATTAAGCTTGGTCATGATCTCAGCCCTCGTTCTCGACGCGGACCAGGTGCGCGACCTTGGCGATCATGCCCCGCACGGCCGGAGTGTCCTCCAGCTCGCGGGTCCGGTGCAGCTTGTTGAGACCCAGACCGACCAGCGTCTCGCGCTGGTCGTGCTTGCGGCCGATCGGGCTGCCGATCTGGGTCACGACGACGGTCTTCTTCTCCGCCATGATCAGGCCTCCTGTCCGGCGCCGGCCTCACGACGGCCGAGGATGTCGCTCACGCGACGACCACGACGCGCCGCGACGGACCGCGGGCTGGTGACCTGGGTCAGGGCGTCGAAGGTCGCCTTGATCATGTTGTGCGGGTTCGACGTGCCGATCGACTTGGTCACGACGTCAGCGACGCCGAGAGCCTCGAAGATCGCGCGCATCGGACCACCGGCGATGATGCCGGTACCGGCCGGAGCAGCCCGCAGCACGACCTTGCCGGCACCGAAGTGACCGTTGGTGTCATGATGCAGCGTACGGCCTTCGCGCAGCGGAACACGGATCATGCCGCGCTTGGCCTGATCGGTCGCCTTGCGGATGGCTTCCGGGACTTCACGGGCCTTGCCCGAGCCGACGCCGACGCGACCCTTGCCGTCACCAACGACGACCAGAGCGGCGAAGCCGAAGCGACGACCACCCTTGACGACCTTGGCGACGCGGTTGATGCCGACGAGCTTTTCGATCAGCTCGCTTTCTTCCCGCTCGCGCGGCTGCCGGTCGCGGTTGTCCCGCTCCCCACGTTCACGTGCCATATCCGGGCCTCCTTAGAACGACAGCCCGCCCTCACGGGCGGCGTCGGCCAGGGCCTTGACCCGGCCATGGTAAATGTAACCACCGCGGTCGAACACGACCTCGGTAATCCCAGCGGCCTTGGCGCGCTCGGCGATCAGCTCGCCGATGCGCTTGGCAGCATCGACGTTGCCGCCGTGCTTGAGCTGCTCGCGCAGCTCCTTCTCGAGCGACGAGGCGGACGCGAGCGTCTTGCCGTTTTCGTCGTCGATGATCTGGGCGTAGATGTGCAGATTGGACCGGAAGACCGAGAGGCGAACACGCCCGCCGGCCTTCTTGGCAATCTGCGCGCGCACGCGCTGCTTGCGGCGCTCGTGGAGTTGCTTTGGCTTCAGCATGGCGGTTACTTCTTCTTACCTTCCTTGCGCAGGACGGTTTCGGTCTCGTACTTGATGCCCTTGCCCTTATAGGGCTCCGGCTTCTTCCAACCGCGGATCTCGGCGGCAACCTGGCCGACCTTGTGCTTGTCGTAGCCGCTGACCGAGATGGCCGTCGGCTTGTCGCACTTGATCGTGATGCCTTCCGGGATCGGGTACTTCACGTCGTGCGAGAAGCCGAGCTGCATGACCAGCTCCTTGCCCTGCACGGCCGCGCGGTAACCGACGCCGTTGATTTCCAGGTTGATCGTGAAGCCCTGGCTGACACCGGTGACCATGTTGTTGATCAGGGTGCGCGAGGTCGCCCACATGACGCGGGCGCGCTTGCTGTCGTTTGCCGGCTTCACCACCACCTTGCCGTCTTCCAGCGAGGCGGTGATGTCGTCGATCAGGGTCATGCTGAGTTGCCCCAGCTTGCCCTTGGCCGTGACCTGCTGACCGTCGACCTTCACGTCGACGCCAGCCGGGACCGGCACGGGATGCTTGCCAATGCGCGACATCTGCCAATCCCCCTTAGAACACGCGGCAGAGGACTTCGCCGCCGACGTTGGCGGAGCGGGCCTCATTGTCCGACATCACGCCGCGCGGGGTCGACAGGATCGACAGACCCAGCCCGTTGTAAACACGGGGCAGGTCGGCGATCTTCGAGTAGACGCGACGGCCGGGCTTCGACACACGGGCGATCTGCTTAATGACAGGCTCGCCTTCGTGGTACTTCAGCTCGATCTTCAGGTTCTTGACGCCCGGACGCAGTTCTTCCTCGGACCAGCCGCGGATGAAGCCTTCACGCTTCAGAACTTCCAGGACGTTGACGCGCAGCTTAGACGCCGGGGAAACCACAACGGACATGCGGGCGTGCTGACCGTTGCGGATGCGGGTCAGCATATCGCCGAGCGGATCGCTCAAAGACATTCTCGGACCCTCCTTACCAGCTCGACTTCGTCATGCCCGGAATCTGGCCGGTCGAGGCCAGTTCGCGGAGCGTGACGCGGGACAGCTTGAACTTGCGATAGAACGCGCGCGGACGCCCGGTCATTTCGCAGCGGTTCCGGACACGCACCTTCGAGGAGTTGCGCGGCAGTTCGGCCAGCTTGAGGCGGGCAGCGAATTGCTCTTCCGGCGGGAGGGTCTTGTCGTTCGCGATTGCCTTCAGGCGCGCACGCTTGTTCGCGTACTGCTTGGCCAGCTTGGCGCGACGCTTGTTCTTTTCGATGGCACTGGTCTTAGCCATGGTCGTGCTCCAGCCTCAGCTCACGAACGGCATGTCGAAGCCCTTCAGGAGAGCCTTGGCTTCCTGGTCGGTCTTCGCCGAAGTGACGATGATGATGTCCATGCCGCGGATCTGATCGATCTTGTCGTAATCGATCTCCGGGAAAATGATCTGCTCCTTGACGCCCATGGCGTAGTTGCCACGGCCGTCAAAGCTGTCACCCGGGATACCGCGGAAGTCACGGACGCGCGGCAACGCAATCGTCACCAGGCGATCCAGGAACTCGTACATGCGGTCGCGACGGAGCGTGACCTTGCAGCCGATCGCCATGCCTTCGCGCAGCTTGAACTGGGCGATCGACTTGCGCGACTTGGTCACCACCGGCTTCTGACCGGTGATGGCGGCCATCTCGGCCACGGCGAGCTGGATCTTCTTGGAGTCGGCGACAGCCTCGCCGACACCCATGTTGACCACGATCTTCTCGATCCGCGGAACTTCCAGGTCGTTCTTGTAGCCGAATTCCGACTTCAGAGCGGCGCGAATCTTGGAATCGTAAACTTCTTTCAGACGTGCGGTCATGCCCGGGTCCTCACAGGTCAATGACTTCGCCGGACCGCTTGGCGACACGCACCTTGCGGCCATCCTCAAGGATCTTGAAACCGACGCGGGTCGGCTTGCCATCCTTGGGATCGACGTGAGCGAGGTTGGAGACGTTGATCGGCGCCTCCATCTCGATGATGCCACCCTGCGAGCGGGCGCTGGCACGCTGGTGCTTTTTCACCACGTTCACGCCCTGCACAACGGCACGGTTCTCCTTGGGGAAAACCTTCAACACCTCGCCGGTCTTGCCCTTGTCACGGCCGGTCAGGACAACGACCTTGTCCTTGGTCTTGATCTTGGCGGCCATTACAGCACCTCCGGCGCCAGCGAGATGATCTTCATGAACTTCTTGCCGCGCAGCTCACGAGTGACCGGCCCGAAAATACGGGTGCCGATCGGCTCGCCCTGCTTGTTGATGAGCACGGCGGCATTCCGGTCGAAACGGATCGCCGACCCGTCCTCCCGACGCAGTTCCTTCGCGGTGCGGACGATGACGGCGCGATGCACGTCGCCCTTCTTGACGCGGCCCTTCGGAATGGCCTCCTTGACCGAGACGACGATGACGTCGCCCACGGTCGCGACCTTCCGCTTGGACCCGCCAAGCACCTTGATGCACTGCACCCGGCGCGCCCCGCTGTTATCGGCGACTTCCAGGTTGGTTTGCATCTGGATCATTGTTTACGACCTTTCGTTATCACGCGGCGCCGCTGTCGGCGGCGGACTCCGTCACGACCGTCCAACGCTTGGACTTCGAGATCGGGCGGCATTCGATGATCGAAACGGTATCGCCGACCTTGAACTGGTTGCCCTCATCGTGGGCGGCGTACTTCTTCGACTGACGAATGAACTTCTTGTACACGGGGTGCATGACACGGCGCTCGACAAGAACCGTAACGGTCTTGTCGCACTTGTCGCTGACCACCGTGCCCTGCAGAACGCGGCGAGGCATGGATGATCCCCCTTACTTGCCGGCGTCGGCGGAGCGGGCACGCTCGCCGATGATGGTCTTGATGCGGGCGATGTCGCGGCGCACCGTGTTCACCCGCGCGGTGTTCTCCAGCTGGCCGGAGGCCTTCTGGAAACGCAGGTTGAACTGTTCCTTCTTGAGCTGGAGGAGCTGATCGTTCAGCTCATCCGCGCTCTTCGTACGAATGTCTACGGCCTTCATGCCGCGGTCTCCTCGACACCGCCCAGGCGGGTCACCAGCTTCACCTTGATCGGCAGCTTCGCGGCCGCCAGAGCGAAGGCGGTTTTTGCCACATCTGCCGGCACGCCGTCCAGTTCAAACAGGATGCGGCCGGGCTTAACGCGGGCCGCCCAGTACTCCGGCGAACCCTTACCGGAACCCATGCGGACTTCGGCGGGCTTGGTGGAGACGGGGAGGTCCGGGAAAATGCGGATCCAGACGCGGCCCTGACGCTTCATCGCACGGGTGATCGCGCGGCGGGCCGCTTCGATCTGACGGGCGGTGATACGCTCCGGCTCCAGGGCCTTGAGGCCGAAGGAGCCGAAGTTCAGGGCGGTACCGCCCTTGGCGTTGCCGTGGATGCGGCCCTTGTGGGCCTTACGGAATTTCGTGCGCTTGGGAGAAAGCATCGCTCGGCCCCTTTACTCGCGTTCGGAGCGCTCGGAGCGCTCGCGACGGTCGCGGCGATCATGCCGATCGCGGCGCGGCTCGCCGTCGGTCGACACCGGCTCGGAACCCATGCGCTTGTCCTGCGCCATCGGGTCGTGAGCCATGACCTCGCCCTTGAACACCCACACCTTGACACCGCAGGTGCCGTAGGTGGTCTTGGCGGTGCCCACACCGTAATCGATGTCGGCGCGCAGGGTGTGCAGCGGAACGCGGCCCTCGCGGTACCACTCCATGCGGGCGATTTCCGCACCGCCGAGACGGCCCGAGCAGTTGATCCGGATGCCCTGGGCGCCCAGACGCATGGCGGACTGCACGGCGCGCTTCATGGCGCGACGAAATGCCACACGGCGCTCGAGCTGGCTGGCGATGTTCTCGGCGATGAGGCGAGCGTCGATTTCCGGCTTGCGGATTTCGACGATGTTCAGGCTCACCTCGCTGCCGGTCATCTTCGACAGCTCAAGACGCAGCTTCTCGATGTCCGCGCCCTTCTTGCCGATCACCACACCCGGGCGAGCCGAGTGGATGGTGATGCGGGCCTTCTTGGCCGGACGTTCGATGACGACGCGCGAGCAACCGGCCTGCTGCAGGCGACCCTGCAGATAGCCACGCAGCTTCAGGTCCTGGTGCAGCAGATTGGCGTAGTCGCGCTTGGCGAACCAACGGCTGTCCCAGGTCCGGTTGATGCCGAGGCGCAGCCCGATCGGATTGATTTTCTGACCCATTACTCGGCCCCCTCGGCAACGGCGGCGTCACGCTCGCGGACGATGATCGTCAGGTTGCTGAACAGCTTCTCGACCCGGGCGCCGCGACCGCGGGCACGGGCGTGGAAGCGCTTCATCACCAGAGCGCGACCCACAGTCGCCGACGACACGTACAGACGGTCGACGTCGAGCTGGTGGTTGTTCTCGGCGTTCGCGATCGCGGCCTGCAGCACCTTCTTCACTTCGCCGGCGATGCGGCGCTTGGAGAAGGTCAGCTCGGCCACGGCACGGCTGGCATCCATGTTCCGGATGAGCTGGGCGACGAGGTTGAGCTTCCGCGGGCTGGTGCGGATCATCGGATTGCGGGCCAGAGCCTCGTTCTCCGCGACCCGGCTGGGGTTGGCAGACTTGCCCATGGCTTACTTCCTCTTCGCCTTCTTGTCCGCCGCGTGGCCATAGAAGGTCCGCGTCGGAGCGAACTCGCCGAACTTGTGACCGATCATGTGCTCGGTAACCAGAACCGGCAGGAACTTGTGGCCGTTGTAGACGCCGAACGTCAGACCGACGAACTGCGGCAGGATGGTCGAACGACGCGACCAGATCTTGATGATCTCGTTGCGGCCCGAAGCCCGGCTCTTGTCCGCCTTCTTCAGCAGATAGCCGTCGACGAACGGGCCCTTCCAAACGGAGCGTGCCATCGTTCGACCTCCTTACTTCGAATGACGGCGGCGCAGGATCAGGCCATCCGTCTTCTTGTTGTGACGAGTCTTCTTGCCCTTGGTCGGCTTGCCCCACGGCGTGACCGGATGACGGCCGCCCGAGGTTCGACCCTCACCACCACCGTGCGGGTGGTCAATCGGGTTCATGGCGACGCCACGGACCGACGGACGCTTGCCCAGCCAGCGGTTGCGACCGGCCTTGCCCAGGTTGGTGTTCATCTGGTCCGGGTTGGACACGGCACCCAGGGTGGCCATGCACTCGCCACGAACCATGCGCAGCTCGCCCGAGGGCAGCTTCAGCTGGGCGTAGCCGCCGTCGCGGCCGACCAGCTGCAGATAGGTGCCGGCGGAACGAGCCACCTGACCACCCTTGCCGGCCTTCAGCTCGACGTTGTGCACGATCGAACCGACCGGGATGTTCTTCAGCGGCATCGCGTTGCCGGGCTTCACGTCGACGCGCTCGCCGGAGATCACGGTGTCGCCGACCTTCAGGCGCTGCGGCGCCAGGATGTAGGACAGCGTCCCATCCTGGTACTTGATCAGCGCGATGAAAGCCGTGCGGTTCGGATCGTATTCCAGCCGCTCGACGGTGGCCGGAACGTCGAACTTGCGACGCTTGAAGTCCACCAGACGGTAGGTGCGCTTGTGGCCGCCACCCATCCGGCGCGCAGTGATGCGGCCGGTGTTGTTGCGTCCACCAGACTTGGTCAGGCCCTCGGTGAGGGTCTTGACCGGCTTGCCCTTCCACAGCTCCGAGCGGTCAACGATGACCAACTGGCGGAGCGACGGCGTAATCGGGCGGTATTGCTTCAGAGCCATCGGATCACACTCCCGCTCAGATGCCCGTGGTCACGTCGATCTTGTTACCCTCGGCGAGGGTGACGACGGCCTTCTTGAAGTCCGAGCGACGGCCGATGGTGCCGCGGAACCGCTTGGTCTTGCCCTTGGAAACCAGGGTGTTGACCGCGGTCACCTTGACGTTGAAGAGACCTTCAACGGCGGCCTTGATCTCCGGCTTGGAGGCCGTGAGCGGCACGCGGAACGTGACCTGGTTATGCTCCGACACCAACGTCGACTTCTCGGTGATGACGGGAGCGAGGATCAGGTCGTACATCCGCTCCTGGCTCACCGCAGGTTTCGACTGCTTGCTCATTTCAGGCGAGCCTCCAGTTGCTCGACCGCGTTGCGGGTCAGGACCAGCGTATCGCGGCGGAGAATGTCGTAGACGTTCGCACCCTGCTCCGGCAGCACGTCGATCAGCGGGATGTTGCGCGAAGCCTTGGCGAAGTTCTCGTCCAGGTTCGAGCCATCGATGATCAGCGCCGAAGTCAGGCCGAGGGTGGCGAGACGGGCCGCCAGTTCCTTGGTCTTGTGCGTCTCGGCGGCCGCAGCCTCCAGGACGATCAGCTTGCCCTCGGCGGCCTTGGCCGACAGGGCGGTCTTGAGCGCTAGCTTGCGGACCTTCTTGGTCAGGTCATGGGCGTGCGAACGCACCACCGGCCCGAAGATGGTCGCACCGCCGCGGAACTGCGGCGAACGGATGGAGCCCTGACGAGCCCGGCCGGTGCCCTTCTGCCCATAGGGCTTCTTGGTCGTGCCGCTGATCTCGCTGATGCCTTTGGTCTTGTGGTTACCGGACCGGCGCTTGGCCAGCTGCCAGTTCACCATGCGGGCCAGCAGGTCGGTGCGGGTCGGCAGGCCGAACACGGCATCCGACAGCTCGATCTCGCCGACGGCTTCGTTGTTCAGGTTCTTGATCGTGGCCTTCATGGCGCTCACTCCTGCGTCTCGGCCGGGGCTTCCGCCGCCGGAGCAGACTTGATGCCGGCCGGGAAGGGCAGGCCTTCCGGAGCCTTCTTCTTGACGGCGTCACGGATGCGCAGCCAACCGCCCTCGGCGCCGGGGACGGCACCCTTGAGCATGATCAGACCACGAGCTTCGTCGACGGCGACGACCTGCAGGTTCAGGACCGTAACCCGCTCGTCACCGAGATGACCGGCCATCTTCTTGTTCTTGAAGACCTTGCCGGGGTCCTGACGGTTACCCGTCGAACCGTGCGAACGGTGCGACACCGACACGCCGTGCGTGGCGCGCAGACCACCGAAGTTCCAGCGCTTCATCGCACCGGCAAAGCCCTTGCCGATGGAGGTGCCGGTGACGTCGACGTACTGGCCGGCGACGAAGTGGGCGGCCGACAGCTCGGCACCGACCTCGATCAGGGCATCGGCATCGACGCGGAACTCGACCAGCTTGCGCTTCGGTTCCACGCGCGCCTTGGCGAAATGCCCACGCTCAGGCTTGTTGACGTTCTTGACCTTGATGGCGCCCGCACCGAGCTGGACGGCGGTGTAGCCATCCTTTTCCTCGGTGCGAACGGCGACGACCTGGCAGCTGTCGACTTTCAGCACAGTGACCGGAACATGCTGGCCGTCGTCCGTAAAGACGCGGGTCATGCCGACCTTCTGCGCGATCAAACCGGATCGCATTGTTCTTTATCTCCTGACCAGGGACATCCGCTTACCGGAGAGGTCCCTTACCAACCAAAATCAGAGCTTGATCTCGACGTCGACGCCGGCGGCGAGGTCGAGCTTCATCAGAGCATCCACGGTCTGCGGCGTCGGATCGACGATGTCGAGCAGGCGCTTGTGGGTGCGGATCTCGAACTGTTCGCGCGACTTCTTGTCGATGTGCGGCGAGCGGTTCACGGTAAACTTTTCGATGTGCGTCGGCAGGGGGATCGGGCCCCGCACGCGCGCGCCGGTCCGCTTGGCGGTGTTGACGATCTCGCTGGTCGACTGGTCGAGCACGCGATGATCGAACGCCTTCAGACGGATGCGGATGTTCTGGCTGTCCATGTCCAAACGTCCCTTGCACCTTCTAGCGATGACGCGGACGCGTCACCGGAACTCCACGAGCTGCTTTGGAGCTTCGCCGACAGCGCAAGGCCGCGCGCCGAACCTCCTAAGCGGAGTCGGCGGGCGACACTGTGACCGATGCGACGGGCCGATACGAAAAGAACATCCCCCGCGGCGGATGCCCGAGGGGGATGTTCCGTTCAGCAGACGGCGCGCCTCAAGGAGGCGCGCCTTTGCCGTTCGTCTCGGGCTGCGTCTAGGCCGAAGTTGCCTACCACCAACCCAAAATCCAGAGGGCGTAATCTCTAGGCGTTCAGCGCCCGCGTGTCAATCCTGAATCTCCCCCCAGTCGGAGGAAGCTGGATCGACAGGCGGACGGTCCCGAATGCCGAGGCCCGATGGCTAGAACCGGGCGGACCGCCCACCCTGCTTGCACGGGGGAGACGGTCCGTCTCTTGCAACCGGCGGCGGGATCGCTCCCGCCGCCCTACCCTTCCCTCCGGCGGTCACCCCGCGGTGACTGCCGGACGGTCATCACTCGACGATCTTGGCAACGACGCCAGCGCCGACGGTACGGCCGCCTTCGCGGATGGCGAAGCGCAGGCCTTCGTCCATGGCGATCGGGGCGATCA